>CAYZTY010000077.1:0-12576 GCA_964481525.1 uncultured Pirellulales bacterium | reverse complement strand
CATACAACTGACGAATGGTACAATCAGCAGTATTCGGATAATTGTCAGTCGATTTGCCCAGGATAATTTCATATCGTCGTCCTTGATTACGCCGGTTGTGCCCAGCGCGATACTAAATACTCCTTCCGCCGTCAACGCATAGAACCTGGCCGGTGATGTAGTCACTTTCCAGCAGGAAAATTATAGCAGGGGTGATTTCATTTGTACCAGCAATTCTTCCTGCGGGGATAAATAACAACTGGCGGTCTCTTTCGGCTTGAGAAAAGTCGTTCGGCCAGGTTGATGCGCCCGGCGCAACCGCGTTTACACAAACCGCCGGTGCAAGCTCCTTGGCTAGCGCCTTTGTCGCGCCGATAAGCCCTGCTTTGGATGAGCAGTAAACGGCGTATTCGCTCCAGGGCCGAATTGCACCCACATCAACCATATTGATTATCTTAGCGACCGTCGACTGCTCCCTGAGTACTTTCTTTCCGAGGAGTTTTACGAAATTTCGGCTTATAAGAATCGGGGCCGTCAAATTCATGTCCAAAATTCTTTGCGCATCTTTGGAGTTTATCTCAGCCAACCGCTGCCGGGTGAAAACCGCGGCCGAGTTTATCAAAATTCTCGGGATGGAAAGGCCGCCACCCACTTCGGCTTTGATTTTCTCGAACAGGATGTCTATTTGCTCCTCACGGGTAAGGTCTGTCTGTATCGCCACTGCTTTTTGGCCGAGTGCTTTAATCTGTTTGACCAGTTTGGCCGCAAATTTCTCATTTCCAAGATAATGACAAATGCAGTTGCACCCCGCCCCGGCAAGGGCAAGCGATATCTCGCTTCCCAGCCGCCCGGTCGAGCCGGTAATTATGGCAGTGGTTCCGTTCAAGTCCATTGTGGGAAACATAGTACGTGAAAAAATCAAGTTTGGCAAGCCTGCGTCGGCTGTGTTATAATTCTTTATAGAGGCGCCACAGCTCGAATCGTGTACGGATTAAGGTTGCGAAAATGACAGTACTAAGTGTAAATCTCAATAAGGTAGCGCTGCTGAGAAACGCGCGCGACATAGGTATCCCCAGCGTCATCAATGCGGCAAAGACCGTTATTAAAGCCGGGGCCCACGGTATCACTGTTCATCCCAGGCCTGATGAGCGACATATACGATATTGCGACGTTTATGAGCTTGAAGAAATTCTCACGGTCGAATTTAACATAGAAGGCAACCCGTTTCTCGGAAAATATATGGAGATTGTCAGCCAGGTTAAGCCGGACCAGGCGACGCTGGTGCCGGATTCTCCGGATGCCAACACCTCGGACCACGGCTGGAACCTGAACCGCAAAGAAAACACTGACCGGCTCAAGCCCATAATAAAGCAGCTCAAGGACCTCGGTAGTCGCGTCAGTCTCTTTATGGACCCGGATATACCCGGCATCGAAATTGCAAAACAGATTAACGCCGACCGTGTCGAGCTATATACCGAGCCGTACGCGCGAGCCTTCGAAACCGGCAGCTTCCAACAGAGGCTTCAGCAATATGCCGAAGCGGCTCAGGCGGCTTGCGATATCGGCCTGGGAGTTAACGCCGGACACGACCTGAACCTGAATAACCTTAAAATATTTTGCCAGACCGTACCGGGAGTGCTTGAGGTTTCAATTGGACACGCACTTATCAGTGACGCTCTCGAAATGGGCCTGTCTGCTACTGTCAGGGAATATCTGAAGATCCTCTCCGGGGACTGATTCCGGCAGGGCAGACGCTTTGTTGCAACAGGCCCGCGGCCGTTATATACTGGTAACGAAGTCAAAAAGTGAGCAAGGTACAAAGCCCTTAACATTTTTTAGTTTCAGGAGGTAGAAATGTTCACGGGAGCAATGGTGGCGCTTATAACGCCGTTTCAGGACGGCGAGGTTGACTTTCGGACAATCGATGAACTGGTCAATTTTCACCTCGAAAACGGTACCGACGGGATAGTGCCTGTTGGCACGACGGGTGAGTGCCCGACTCTGAGTCACGAGGAGCACAAGCAGGTCATAGAGAGGGTTGTTAAGACCGTTGCAGGACAGGTGCCTGTTATTGCCGGTGCGGGCTCCAACAGCACCGCCGAGGCCATTGAATTGACCACATTTGCCAAAAAGGTCGGCGCCGATGCAACTCTGCAGGTCGGGCCGTACTATAACAAGCCGACCCAGCGGGGTTTCTACGAACATTTCAAGGCGATTGCCGAAGAGGTAGATTTGCCCATCGTGCTTTACAACATACCCGGCCGATGCGGCGCAGGTATGACCGCCGAAACGATTGTCCAGCTTTCTGAGATTGAAAACATTGTTGCCGTCAAAGAGGCCAGCGGCAGCATGGACCAGTCCAGCGAGATTGCCGCGCGTTGTGAGATAACGCTTCTGTCCGGGGATGATTCCCTTACGCTGCCCATTGCCTCGGTCGGCGGCAAGGGTGTCGTTAGCGTTGTGGCGAATATCGTTCCCGCAGACGTCAAAGCTATGACCGATTTGATTCTCGAAGGAGACCTGGTTTCTGCAAGACAGTGGCACAGGAAGCTCTTTCCTCTCAGCAAGAGTCTGCTTACTCTGGCCACTAATCCAATCCCTATAAAGGCGGCGATGTCAATCCTGGGAATGGCCTCGGACGAGCTGCGCTTGCCGCTGGTGCCGTTAGAAGAAGAGAAAAGGCCCATACTGCAGAAAGTATTGGCTGACTATGGCCTGCTGGATTAAGTCCCGCTCATTTGAGGAGCAGGACGAATTGTCTGGGTTTTGTACCAATGCCGCGCGTTGCGGTAGGTTTCCATAACGGACGATACCATCTGGCTGACCGTGTAGTTCTCCTTGAGGTGGGACTGAGCCCCCGAAGCAATCTGGCGTGCGAATTCGCGTTTTTCCAGAAGCCGTTTCAGGCAGGCATAAATACTCAGCTCGTCGGCTGGCTCGAAAAAGGCTGCTGTCTGATTTTCTATGAGTAAATCGTCTACGCCGCCCGCGCAGCCTGCCACAGCCATCCCAACGCTCATCGCCTCCATCAGAAAAGAGTTGAAGGTTCTGGCCGGCTGGGGCTGAACAAAAATATCCGCGCCTGCAAATATCGACCGCAACGGCTGAATATCCGGAAGAATGTATACTATTTGCGAGAGCCCCAATGTCCTTCGTAATTCCCGTACATCTCGCTCGGCCGGCCCCGTGCCAATCAATAGCATTATAAACTCGTGTCCTTCTATCGCTAGATGCTTTATCGCGGTGAAAAGCATCTCAAAATCCGAAGCTTCATTCAGCCGACCGGCAACCACCATACTCGTGATTCGTGAAGGAACCGAGAAACAGGCGCATTGACCATCCACAAAAGTTCCCATATTTATATGCCTTATCCGCTCCCCAAATTTAAGGTACGCTTTTACAAGATGCGATGCGAGGGTTTCTGTTGGTGCTATTATCGCGGCGCATCGGCTTGCCGAAATAGAACACTTGTGGAAACGGTTTTGTAGCGAGCTAAGAGTCAGGACGTACGGCAGATCCAGTTGCTCCGCCAGGGCCTTAGTCAAATTAGCCTTCTCAGCACCGAAGCAATGCAGGATATTCGGCCTGAACTTCCCCAGCGTATCTATAAGCTTTTTTTTGTTTTGTCGCCACAAGAGAGGTGAATTATAAGCCGGATGCCTGATAACCTCTACCGAAGGGGCGAGTACTGAATTGATATCGTAGTCCGGCGGGCACACCAAAGCCGCTGTGCCTGATTCGTCGGCCAGACCCACAAAAAAATGTCGCAGAAACACTGAGAGATTACTCAGTGCCTCCTCGTCGACAATCAATACAGGCCGTACCGATTCGTCACTCGTCGTGGACGGTGCCGGCGCTTTTTGCTGCTCTGCCATAAACTACCTCATAGTCGTCTGTGACTTGTCAGGTCATAAACGATATGTTACTGGAAAAATTCCTTTGTCGCTATTAGAAACTTCCGGCTGGTTTAGCTCCTTTTTACGGGCTTATGGACCAATAAGCTACGCACTGTTAGATTATGTGAATTTGCGGATTTGAGAATGAAACACAAAAAAGGGCCTGCAGGCGAAAACCCACCAGCCCCATCTTCACTACTTCCTTTTTCCCTTGCCTTGGTCAGGGCAGAATGCTGCTGAGATTTTGTATTGAACATCCGGATGTTTCTTTAGTACAATACTTATCCGGTTAAGTCAACATAGTTAACTTTAGGAGGTTATCAGAATGAAACCGTTCAGGATAAATTACGCTATTATTGCTGCATTTCTCATTACCTCTTGTATCACAACGGCCTTAGCAAATGAACAGGAAGAAACCCCCAGTTATTTGGGTGTTCGGCTGATGCCGGTTCCGAAGCTGTTAAGAGTTCATCTCGGCCTTGATGAAGGCGTCGGCCAGCTTATTATAAACATCGTAACCGATAGCCCCGCAGACAAGGCCGGCTTGAATCACTATGATGTTATCATTGCAATTGACGAGCAAGAGGTTCGCAACTACGACAAGTTTGTTGAAGCCATTCAATCGGCTGGCACGGGTGCGAAAGTATCCTTAACCTTCATCAGCGGGGGCAAAAAACAATCTGTAAAGGTCCAGTTGGAAAAGGCACCGACGGGTCAGCCGGATTGGAAGTATAGAAAAACACCGCTTGGAGAAGGTCGCTCTGGCCAGCCAAGGCAATACGAGAAAAGGTTTTTTTGGAGCGACCCCTTCGAGGATGACGAGCCCGAATCCAACTTACCGGATAGATTTAGACGCTTCTTTAAGAAAGAATTCCGGTTCTTTAAGGACCCCAACGATGGGGGTATGACCCTAATCCCCGAAGAGCAAAATTATCGGTTGGATGAGCTTGAACGGCGTATTGACGAGCTTGAAAGTCGATTGGAACAGGTCCTGGAAAAGCTGGAAGAATTGTGTAAAGGGCGATAAAAAATAAACAGAGATAAAAATTCCTGTCGGAGGCATAATCCCTTTCACTTAAGGGTGTTATGTGCAAACAGGCCTTTCCTCCGTGTAGAATCATTAGGACTGCCCACTTCCAGTAATATCCTGTTGGCTGTATAGGCGTCGGGATTGTTATCGGACCGGCAAAAGCAGCTTTTAAAGCGAACAAACCACTTTCTTCAGCAGTATAGATGATTAATCATCCAGGCAGTAAATTTTTTATTTCTGATGCGAGTAATTTCACCCATTTTTATGATGATGTAACTGTTTTATAGTCGGGGGGTTGTGGTGATAAGTCAAGTTTTTTGAGCAATGGACTTTAACTGCTGGACAGGTTTTGTGGGTCTGAAAAAAAGCTTGCCGGCCTGTTCTCAGTTTTGTTTTTTTAGTATATCGAAATATTGCTTAACTTCTTTAAAATATGGCTCTTACAAGAATTAAAAAGTCAAGTTTTCTGCCTGTTAAACCGATGATTTTTACCGAATGGTTGGCAGGTGCTTCTCCTCGTCAGATAGATAGGTTAAGTCAGAAAAGTATGGATATTTTAGGCTCAGGAGAGATTGAATAGTGGCGCGATTAGTGCGTGTTTTTTCAGTTTTGGCAGCTTTTTGTTTGGCCTTGGTCTCGTTGGCCGGCTGTGGCTCCCAGGACTTGCTTGACCCGACACAAATTGGCCGTTTCCGACCTACCCCGGCCGTCAACATAATCCTTGACTCTCTCGGTGTTGCCGAGGAAGAGCCTCCATTATATGAAGCCGCTGAGGAACCACGGCCATCCGACGTGATACCAATTGAGCAGGAATATGTCTTTCGGGCCGGCGACATTATCCGAGTATCCATCTTTGAGCTTCTCGTGGAAGGAACTATGTTATCTGACTACTATTTGGTCTCTGAGATCGGCAAGATATCTCTGCCCGAAATCGGTCAAGTACAAGCAGCCGGATTTACAGAAGTCCAGCTTCAAGAAGAGCTGGAACGAATCCTTTCGCCGGGTATTTTGAAAAACCCGATTGTCACCGTAGTGTTAGAGCGTTCGCAGTCCCGTTCATTTACTGTCCTTGGTGATGGAGTTAAGAATCCAAGTAGATTCTTAATTCCTCGGTTTGATTTTCGCCTTTCAGATGCGCTGGCGGTGGCTGGTTCTGTAAGACAGTTTAACGTCAGTTACATTTACGTTACTCGGCTTATAACTGGTACCGAGATGTTTGCTGGAGCGGCGCCCGAGGTTTTTCCTACAGGGCCGGGAGCTATAGAGCCCGGGATGGAACCACCGGCGTCTCGTGACCTTGAGGAGGAGCTGCTTGAAGTAATAACGCCAAGTACACAGGTGCCCACAAGGCGGGATACGTTGCTCATAAGTTCCGCTGAAATGATTAGTTCCAAGGAACTTGAAGAAACCGCAGCGCCGGAACCTTTTGAAGCAGTTGAGCGATACGGCGATGCCGATTCCCGGCAGATGCCTCAGGGTCAACAAGCACAAGGGCCGAACGAGAACGGAGCTACTGATTTAATTGGTACCCGGGAGCCGGCTCAAGTCGAGTGGATTTTTCAGGACGGCAAATGGATTCCAGTTCGAATAGGGCTGGAGCCTGAACCGCGTGAGGCACCCGAGCTGGAAAAGTGGATGGAGAAGCGAGTTCCACTGGCACCACCTCCAGAACAGCGAATTCCCGAGGAGTTCGGCTGGGAGCAGATTGGCACCGGCGGTATTCAAAAACGCGTCATAAAAGTTCCTGTTGACAAGTTCCTTGGCGGTGACCCCCGTTATGATATCGTTATAAAGCCGGGTGACAAGGTTTGGGTACCGGTTGACATTGTCGGTGAATTCTACATTATAGGTAATGCTAACAGGGTGGGCGTGTTGCCTTTGACCGGCCGGCCTATGACCCTGATGCAGGCTGTTGCCGCCGCGGGGGGTCTCGGACCACTGGCCTGGCCGGAAAAAGTCGAGGTAAGAAGGAGAATCGGCAAGAATCGCGAGGAAATTGTGCTGGTCAATTTGAGAAAAATCGCCGAGGGCTTGCAGCCCGATTTCTTTATTAAACCGAACGATACTATCAATATCGGTTCACATAGGGCCTCGAGGTGGCTGGCCGTTCTGCGTAACGCCTTCAGAGCGACCTACGGATTTGGTTTCGTTTATGACCGGAATTTTGCGTCGGAGGACCTTGGTCATGACCCGTTCCCCGGGCATATTTCTATAAACAGGTTGATGGACAGGTTGTTTGATTAATTATGAATGGAAAGAACGCTTGTATTTCTTTAAACCCACCTGCCGGCGAGGCAGGTCAGCAGTCGGGACTGTCTCGCACAAGCTGGCGTGAGCTTGGTATACATACTTACATCAAGATTTTTATCATAGCCGGTTTGTTTTCTTATTTGTTCCACGTTGAAATTTACCGGATTGTCTACAGATGGGTAACCGACGCCAGTTGGTCTCACGGTTTTCTGATTCCCTTTTTCAGTCTGTACTTTTTAAACCAGCATAAACATGAAATCCTGAATCTCCGAACACAACCTAATTATTTGGGCTTGTTTTTCTTGATATGCTGCATAGCCGCCTATCCTTTTGTCATTTTTCAACTCAAGATTGCTTATTTACAGTCGCTGTTAATAATCCCTTCTCTTGGTGCTATCATTTTATTTTTAGGTGGCTGGCGTTTGGTTAAATATACCTGGCTTCCTGTTCTGTACTTGTACTTTGCGATACCGTTGCCTGGAAGGTTTTATCGGGAATTGACCATTCCCATGCGGATGCTCGCTGCCCGGGTGACTTCTGTCCTGCTTAATTTTCTTAACGGAGTTGAGACAACAGCAAATGGAGTAATAATCGATGTTTTGCTGAATGGTAAGCGGCTGGAACCCTCCCTTGATGTGGCCGAGGCTTGCAGTGGGATGAGGTTATTGCTGGCATTTCTGGCGCTGGGAGTGGCGATGGCGTATCTGCATTACAGGCCTATCTGGCAGCGAATCATTTTATTGCTGAGCACAATACCTATTGCTATACTGTGCAACATCGTCCGTGTTACCGTTACCGGTTTTATTTATATCTTCGTAGGCTCCAAGTACACCCAGGGTATTTATCACGACGCACTGGGGATGGGAATGCTGCCGTTGGCGTTCGGTTTTTACGGCCTTTTGGCGTTTTTTATGTCCCGGCTGTTTACGGAAGAAGTATCTGGTGTAACTGCCGATGTTATCGTTCGCAAGCGGAGCTAAACGAACCGTCGGCTTTTATTTTTTCTGGAGTGCTTTCAGCTTTAGTAATAATGAGGAAGATTTAAGAGACGATGAAGAGCAATTTGAAAAGACATTATTTACAGCCGAGCTTTTTGATTTGCATAGCGGTCCTCGCCGTATGTGGGAGCGCGATGTCAATGATTAAATCTTATCTGGGAATTCGAATGATAAAAAGGGCATTGCCTTTGAGGAAATCTCTGGACCTTATCAGCGAAGAAGCCTTAGACGCTTACACAGTAGTGCAAAAAGAAAAGCTTGAAAATCAGGACGTTATTGAAGCTCTTGGTACAGAAGAATACATCCAGTGGACGTTGGAAAATACCGAGGCGCAGGATAACAGCCCACTGCGTTACTGTTCGTTGTTTGTTACATATTACACAGGCAATCCGGACCGTGTTCCTCATGTGCCCGAGGCATGCTTCTTGGGAGGCGGCAATCAACGTTTTGAGGCGGAGGACTTAACTTTCGTAATCGACATAGCAGCAGACCATACGGAAGTAGAACCCGGGAACGGCGGAGAGAAAAAGGAGCAAATAATCCCCGCTCGGTGTCTCATCTTCGGCAAGAAGGGTGTAGATTTATGGCAGGATAGTGCTAAGTTTCCTGTTTTTTACACTTTTAAGGTTAACGGAGTTTATAGAGGCAGCAGGACCACAACCCGGTTGGCATTAATGAGCAATATTACCGGCGAGTATTCTTACTTTTCAAAGGTTGAGTGGCAGTTTTACAATGTGGTTCTTGGCATGAGAATTTATCCGGAAAAGGAGGAAGCAATCGTGGCAAGCAAAGAACTCCTGAGTGTTGTTTTACCCATTTTGGAAAGAGACCACTGGCCGGACTGGCAAGAAGCGATGCATAAAGGATAAGGCATCTGTGTTGAACTTAAAGAAATATGGGCAGTTAATTTGAAGGAACAGGAGAGACTATGGCAAGGAAAAAACTTAACAAAAAGGTTGTAATCATCGGCTCGTTGATTTTTGCTCTCTTTCTTGCAGGTGCAGTCGTTGTATTCCTGCGGTTGACCCAGGACCCCAAGCAGTTTATCAAAGAAGGTGACATGGCTCTAGAAGCCAAAGACTATGAAAACGCCGAACGAAATTACCGTAAGGCGTTCTCTTTGACGAAGAAGACGCCGCTGCAGATAGATATAGCCTTCAAATTGGCCGACCTGTATGTCGAAATTAATGACTGGATGAAAGCAGCGGGAACGTGGAACCGCATTATTACTCTGGACCCGAAAAATATCATGGCCCGCCAGAAGCTGCTTGATTACGCCTATGAGAGCGCCGACAGCGGCCAGTGGACACAATGGAGGATGGTAGAATCAAATTGTTCGGATTTGATAGACTTGCAACCCAGCCCCCAATTGTTCTTGCACAGAGGAAGAGCCCGTTATGAGATAGCGGCACGAGGGCAAACCACCGATCGCGAAAAGACTGTTACCGAGGCAATGGAAGACCTGGAAAAGGTCCTGCAACTGGAACCGAATAATTGCGAGTCGTACAGATAAGAGGTGAGATTCTTTCCTCTAAAGGCTCCTTTGGCGAAAAAGATAAAGCTTTTGAGGAAGCGGAACAATTACTCCGGCAGGCAATCAACTCTTTTCCTGAAGAGCCCGAGCTATATACAGACCTTGTTTCGATAAAGCTTCTTACCGCCGAGAACGCCGAGCAAAGAGAAGCTCTTAAACCTGAGTACCTGGCCCTTGTGGATAAATTTAGCTCCAGTCCGGCGGTCTTTGCTGCGTTGTCACGATTCTACTTGTCCGACTACACAACAATGGACCAGGCCATTGAAGCTATTGAGAAAGCTATGGAACTGGACCATGATAACGTAGATTATGTTTCGTTTGCTGCAGATTTGTATTATCGTCGATCACTTATCGACAAGCGTCAAGATGATATCTACAAGGCAATAGAAATTGCACAAAACGCCCTCAATTTGCCGAGTGCTCAGGATGTTCCCGGCCCAAGACAATTCAGGAATAGAATGAACAAGCTCAGGCTATACCTTTTCCTTGGTCATTGCTGGATTGAGGAAGCACTTGCAGCCAGTTCCCCGGAAAAGCAGGCCGAGAAGAAGCAGTGGATTGATCAGGCCACCCAGGCAGTTCATGAGATCCAGCAGATATACGGCAGCCGGGAGAATCCACAAGTTATGATGTGGGAAGGGAGATTGGCCCTGGCCAAAGGACAGACGTTGGATGCTATCAAGCAAATGTACGCCGCCTATGAGCAGTTGAAAACGCAATTGGCAGGCAAGGGCCTAAATATCTACTTCGCGCACCTTTGTTACACACTGGCCGGTGTTTTTAGGGATGCGCCGGAAAGGGGTGCCTGTGCCGAATTCTTAGGTACAGCGATTAATAATGGCCTCGCCCAATTAAGGACAGACGTTCTTCTCGATTATGCCGCCGTTATGCTGGACTTGGGTCTTGAGTATCAGGCAATGAGGATAATAGAGTTCTATGAAGAAAACTTCTCGGCCAACGAAAGAAGCGGACTGTTGTATTCTCAGGTCTGTAATAAGATTGGTCTTTTTGACAAAGTTGAAGAAAGACTGGCACAGATGAATCCCGAGAAGCCTGATACTATCGAAATCAGGTTGTCAATGATACGGTCGAAATTATCCCGACACGCAGCGACTCTTAGAAACAAAGAAGTAGAGCAGTTTATGCCCTTGGAAGAGGAGGCTAGGGCCGCGGACGAAGAGGGTTTTCAGTTGTCAGAGGCTCAGGTCGAGAAGCTTGCAAGCCAAGGATTCGGCCTGATTGAGAAACTCTTACAGACGGACCCTAACTATGTTGCCGTACAAATGCTCACGGCTGTTTGTAACTATTACCTTGGCAGAGGCGAGGTTGAGCATGCAAAGAATCTGGTTGGGAAGTACATAAAGCATTTTCCAGATAACACCCATGCACTTGTCTATAAGACACAGCTCTACGAGCCGGAACCGAACAATATTACACTCGAAAGGCGAAATGAGATAATTGAGCAGGTCCTGTCAACTACCGGTGATGAGCTGCAACGTTGCTTGGGCCTCAGCGTTTTTTACAAGGACAGCAACAGACCCGACGAAGCTATTACTCAATATAAAAAAGCTCTTGAGATAGACCCGTGCGATCCGACAGCCATTCTTGGGCTGTTTGAAATAGTTATGAAAAACAGAAGTTTTGAGACTGCCGAGCAATTGGTCCAGACTGCTCGTCGTATCGACCTTGACGGCTGTGACGGTCAGTACCTTGCTGGACGCCTCGCACTGGCCCGTGGACAATACCAGGATGCAGTGACTAAATTTAATATTGCTTTGAAAGAGCGTCCTGTTTTCTCGCATATTTACCTTTACAGAAGCATCGCCCATAGCTCAAGTGGAAACGATGAAGGGGCTGTAGAAGATGCTCGCAAAGCCGCGATGTTGAATCCTATGAATGGAAATATTGCAAGGCGATTCGCCGGGATTCTTTACCAGCGTAATCAAAGGCTGGGTTCTGACATATCCCCGGAGCAGTTTGAAGAGACACGGGCTGCTTTGCTCAGGGCGGCGGCATTGAATCCGGACGATGCCCGACTGATGGGATTGTACGCTTCGTACATAAGTAAAAAAGAGCCGCTGAAGGCGCTAGCTTACAGACAGCGTATTCAGCAACTTGCACCCAGTGTGCGAAACACTTTGCAGCTTGCAAATCTTGCCACAGATATTGCTATGGATGAAACAGACGACGAACAAAAACAGGCACTGCTCGATATTGCCTCTTCGGCATTCGAGGAGGCACGTGTTATGAGTCCTGATAACAAAAGTGTACTTCAAAGCTATGCCCGGTTTTATCGCCGTATCGGTGAGTCGGAAAAAGCCGAACAGCTGCTGGCTAAGGCTCAGAACAAAGGCTTGATGTGGAGGAATTATATGAGTACCGGCCAACTTGAAAAGGCAAGAGGGGTATTGCAGGAATTGTACCAGGCCGAACCAAATAAGACCGATACCTTAATGGGACTTTTCATTCTCGCGGAGAAAACCGGGGATAAGGAAGAGGTAATAAGATACTCAGATGAGCTTTTAGAAATCGAACCTAGCTCCGAGAACCAGCTTTACCAGATACAGGCTATGCTCCAGCTCGGAATTCTTGATAAGGCTGGGAAGAAACTGGAGAGCTTCGTTGAGAAGTATCCGAATAACGACTGGGGCGCTCGGATGCAGGCCCTTCTGGCGCTAAAGAAAGGTCAATTCGATAAAGCTTTGGAATTGACGAATAGGGTCATTGAGATACGCCCAAGCAGTGAAAAGGCTTGGTATCTAAAAGGAAGGTTGCATCATTTGCAGGGCAATTATACTCAAGCAATCAGTGACCTGCAAAAAAGCAAGACCCTTTTCGACAGCCCCGAAGTTCGTATTGAACTGGCAAAAACCTACCTCCGTGTTGGTC
>CAYZTY010000076.1:11795-12633 GCA_964481525.1 uncultured Pirellulales bacterium | reverse complement strand
AAATGCAGTGAATTAGAGAAAAAAGGCCTGCTGATGAAGCAATGGGATTTGGATTTTGTTGATGCGGATTTGAACTTGTGCGGCCGGTACGGCTCGCCGACAAAGGTGCACCGAATACAAAGCGTGGTGCTCGCGGCAAAGGAAAGCAAAAACATCGAGCCGAGCGCTAAAGGCATCAGCGATATGGTTCATGAACTGATTATAGACAAAACAATTTCGTGAATGAGCATATTAATGACTGCCATTGGTATTTGATAAAAAGAGTATATTGGAGAAATAAAAAGTGGAAACTCATCCATTAGCTGAAGTTTTTGGTTTTCCAATCACCAATCGTTCAAAAGAGGCCCAGAGATTCAGGCGTAATAAGCTGTGTCCTTTTAATAACAGGGTTCCGTCCTGTACCAAGGACAAAGCAAAGAGCCCACTTGGAGTTTGTAGCATATTTCACGACGAGATACCTGTAATAACATGCCCTATTCGATTTCGTGAAAGATGGATTATTGCTGAAGATGCTGCGAATTTCTTTTTTGAGAAAGAGACAACTTGGACGTCTATTACGGAGATAAACTTGGAGGATAAGAGAGGAAAAACTGCTGGACACATCGATTTAGTGCTTGTAGCGTATGATGACCACGGACATGTGATAGATTTTGGTGCACTCGAAATTCAGGCTGTTTACATCTCTGGGAATATACGTGCTCCATTTGAATATTATATAAATGCTTCTAATAGAAGAGGCTTGAGTTGGAAAGGTAAACCGAACTACCCAAAGCCTGATTACCTTTCTTCGTCACGGAAGCGATTGATACCGCAAGTCTTATATAAAGGAGGGATCCTA
>CAYZTY010000076.1:0-11785 GCA_964481525.1 uncultured Pirellulales bacterium | reverse complement strand
AAACAGGCTGTTGTACTGCAAAAACATTTTTTCCAAACATTGCCAGAAATGCCAAGTGTAGATGTTAAAAAAGCAGATATAGCATGGCTTCTCTACGAGTTAAAACCGGAACCCAAAGAGAATCGTTTTACATTGGTTCAAGAAGAAGTTGTTTATACTGAATTTGGGCCTGCTCTGGATCGAATCATCAAACCTGAACCAGGAAATATAAAGGATTTTATAGAAGTACTACAGGAAAAGCTTGATAAGCAGTTAGATGAAAATCCACCAGATGCACCAACGTTAAATGATACCGTTCTTCAATGATTCTACAAAGAAAGCTGGAGTAAGAATGCGTCAATTAACACTTTTTCATTATAAGCCGCCTGCAAAACCTGTAAATGTTGCAACGGTGCCGATGCGGAGTCCTTTTAGATATCCCGGTGGAAAAACATGGTTTGTGCCCTATATACGAAAGTGGCTGAAAACATGCGGGAAAGATATTGAATTGATAGAACCATTTGCTGGTGGAGGAATTGTAAGTTTAACGGCAGCTTTCGAGAATCTGGCAAAAAGAATCATTATGGTTGAAAAAGACGAGGACATAGCCGCAGTGTGGCGGACTATTCTTGGAGAGCAAGGTAAATGGCTAGCGGAACAGATTGCGACCTTCGAGATAAATCCTAAAAAAATAAAAGCGGTGCTTAATGAACACCAGGTATTGTTAAGAGATAAAGCATTTATCACATTACTTAGAAATCGACTACATCATGGTGGCATTTTAGCGAATGGAGCCGGACTTATAAAAAATGGAGAAAATGGAAAAGGATTAAGGTCTCGTTGGTATCCAGGAACCTTAAAAAAGAGAATTATGGATATCATCGAAATAAGAGGCAAGATAAAGTTTATTCAAGGTGACGGGCTGGATGTTATTGAGAAAAACCTGAACAGGGACGATGTAGTATTTTTCATTGACCCCCCATATACAAAGGCGGGAAGACGATTGTATAAATATCATGAAATAAATCATGAAAAGCTCTTTGATTTGGTAAAGCACATAAATGGTGATTTTTTAATAACATACGATGACGCATCTGAGATTGAAGCATTAGCTTTACAACAAGGTTTTATGATGGAGAAAGTGCTAATGAAGACAACCCATCACCTAAAAAAGAATGAATTGATGATAGGTCGAAATCTTGAATGGTTGAGAGAATGATATCGGAGTATAAAAGACGAAACTATGATAAACATTAACAGAAAAGGCGAGGTTTGGGTGTTTGCGGAGCAGCACGGCGGGAAGCTCGAAGATACGCCGCTGGAACTTCTCGGTAAGGGCCGTGAACTAGCCGATAAGCTGGGGGTTAAATTAGCGGCGGTGCTGCCGGGTGAAAATGTCAAAGAGCTTGCCAAAAAACTTATTTTCTACGGGGCACAAAAGGTCTATCTGGCAGAGCACAAGTTATTGAAAGAATATCAAACAAACAGCTATGCCCGCGTCATTTGCGATTTGATTCATAAATACGAGCCGCAGATTGTGCTTTACGGCGCGACCGTTACCGGCCGGGATTTGGCGCCGCGAATCGCAAGCGCAATTAAAGCGGGTCTTACCGCCGACTGCACCGATTTGCAAATCGGCGACCATAAAACCACAAAAAACGGTGAGCTGCACAAAAACCTCCTGTTTCAGGTAAGGCCCGCATTCGGCGGAAATATCATCGCCACGATTATCAACTACGACCGCTGGCCGCAGATGGCAACCGTGCGGGAAGGCGTGATGATTTTGCCGGAGCCGAACGTCAGTCTTAAGGGCGAGATTATCGAAGAAAGCGTTCAGCCGTCGGCGGAAGATTTGCCGCTCAGGATTATCGCGCAGCAGCATCGCCAGAAAAAGGTGAATCTCAAGGCCGCCAGGGTAATCGTGGCTGGCGGAGCAGGGGTGGGTAGCAGGGATAACTTCAAGCTGATTTACGATTTGGCCAATGTCCTCGGCGCGGCACCTGCTGCCACGAGAGCGGCCGTTGATTTGGGCTTTATCGATAAGGACCATCAGGTCGGGCAGACCGGTACAACCGTTCGGCCGAGTCTGTATATAGCGGTGGGCATCAGCGGCGCGATTCAGCATCAGGCGGGGATGAGCCAGAGCCAGAAGATTGCGGCAATCAACAGCGACCCGGAAGCGCCGATTTTCCAGGTCGCACATTACAAAATAGTAGGCGATTTGAATAGCGTCGTGCCTAAAATGATTAAAGCTATCAAAACCGTATCTCGTACCTCGTGAATTGTATCTCGTATGACGGAGAAGATTAGGAACTTCAGAGATTTGGATGTCTGGAAGAAGGGCATAGAAATTGTGAAAGATGTATACGCAACAGTAAGCACCTTTCCCAAACAAGAACTTTACGGCTTGACCAGTCAAATGCAACGTAGTTCTATTTCCGTACCATCAAATGTCGCCGAAGGTTTTAACAGGTTTCACAATAAAGAATATAAGCAGTTTTTGTACATAGTATTAGGCTCATGTGCTGAGCTGGAAACGCAAATTGAAATAGCAGTAGAGTTGAAATACATAGACGAGCAGAGAAAAACTTTCTTACCAGAGAAACTCAACCACGAATCCCGTATGCTTAACAGCTTAATCCGAAAACTTAATTGAAAAGATACCATAAATTATGAGTCGAGATACGAGATACTAAATACGAGATACGAGAGAAAGTTATGGGAAACTTTTACAGAGACAACGATGACATACAGTTTCTGCTAAGGCATATTGACCTCGGCAGACTGGCGGCAATAAGCGAAGAGGATTTCAGGTTCGCGGGCGAGTTTGATTATGCGCCGGCCGACGCTGCCGAGGCGATAAAGAATTATGATATGGTGCTGGACAGTCTCGGCCGGTTGAGCGCAGAGTTTATCGCGCCGCGGGCGGAGGAAGTTGACAAAGAAGGAAACACACTCAACGAAGACGGCTCAGTAACATACGCAAAAGGCACACAGGAATCGCTCGAGCGGCTGGCCAAGGCCGAGGTGATGGGCTTTACACTGCCCTACCGCTTCGGAGGTCTTAATTTTCCAAATCTTGTTTATTCAATGGCTATCGAGATTGTTTCACGCGCGGACGCCGCGCTTATGAATATATTCGGCCTGCAGGGAATTGCGGAGACGATTAACGCCTTCGCCTCAGAAGAAATCAAGCAGAAGTATCTGCCCGACTTCGCCGCAGGTAAGGTTACCGGTGCGATGGTGCTGACTGAGCCGGACGCCGGCTCGGATTTGCAGGCGGTAAAAGTCTCAGGCCACGATATGGAAGCAGAACGCCCTGCCACTGTCTATCAGGATGCAGAGGGCAACTGGTTCATTCGGGGCGTCAAGAGATTCATAACAAACGGCTGCGGTGAGATTCTGCTCGTGCTTGCCCGCAGCGAGCCGGACATTTCCGACGGCCGGGGCCTGAGCCTGTTCCTCGTCGAACGCGGCCCCTGGGTCAAGGTGCGGCGACTGGAAGAAAAACTCGGCATCCACGGCAGCCCGACGTGTGAGCTTTTTTTCAACGATGCCCCCGCTCAGCTCATAGGAGAACGCCAGCGCGGACTTATAACATACGTTATGAGTCTTATGAACGGGGCCCGTATCGGCATCGCTGCACAGTCTATGGGAATAGCTGAGGCTGCTTATCGGGTGGCGCGGGATTACGCAGCCAGCAGGAAACAATTCGGAGTTGTAATTGAGAAACTGCCGGCCGTGCGGGATATGCTGCTGGATATGAAAGTTAGTATAGAAGCGGGACGAGCATTGCTGTACGAGACCTCGCGGGTAGTAGATATAGACAACGGTTATGCAAGGCAGCTTCAGTATCGGCCGCCGGAAGATAAGGCCCAGGCCAAAGAGCTCAAGAACAAATCACGAAAATACAAGAGGTATGCATCGCTACTTACGCCGATGAGCAAATACTTCTGCTCGGAGATGTGCAATCGCGTTGCATACGATTCACTTCAGGTCCTCGGCGGCAGCGGTTATATGCAAGATTATGCCAGCGAACGACATACGCGCGACGCAAGGATTACGACAATCTACGAGGGCACAAGCCAGCTTCAGGTCGTCGCGGCGGTACGTGGTGTGGCAGGTGGAACGACTGAGAAATATATCACCGAGCTTGCCGGGCAAAGCTATGAAAGCGAGGTTAAGGACCTGCTGGAGATATTGGCAGAGAGCCATAAACACCTGGAAACATCAATCAAAGCGGTCAAAGAAAACGGCGTTGAATATATGGACCTTTACGGACGGGCTTTAGTGGATATTGCGATATATCTGATTAACGGCTACCTGTTATGCGGCCAAGCAAGCAGCGCGACCGATATGCAGGTTCCCGTCGCTGATGGGAATAACGGACAAATGATTTCGATGAAAAAACGCAAAGCAATCGTCGCACGACGATATATAACCCGACAGGTCCGGCAAATCGCCGCCCTGGCGGAGATGATTAACAGCGGTGATAAATCAACATTCACTGATTACGAATCGATTGTCCAGCCGGTGGTAAGCGAGTGAATTAGCAATGCTTCGAGCAGCTATATTTGATTTTGACGGTGTGATTAGTGATACGGAACCAATGCACCTTAGGGCATTCAATAAAGTTCTGGCCCAATATGGCATCGAGATAACCGAGACAGGCTATTACAAGGACTACCTGGGGCTGACCGATTATGAATGTTTCAAGACCCTGGCAAAGGCAAACAATCTTTCATTTAACGACAAAGATATCAAAGGTCTAATGGAACAGAAAGCCGGAATCTTCGAAGAGTTGGCAGAGACCGACAGTAATATAATCGAAGGAGCGGCCGAATTCCTTTCTATGTTAAAGCAAAATGCGATACCGATGGCAATCTGCTCAGGTGCTATGCGCAGCGATATCGATATAATTCTTAAAGGAACGGGATTGCCGGGGTTTTTCGAGGCGATAGTTACGGCAGACGACGTTACAGAAAGTAAACCCGACCCGGCAGGTTTCAAGATGGCCCTGCAAAGACTTAACGAGAACCAGAGTGAGAAAATCCTGCCAAGTGAATGTCTCGTCGTGGAAGATTCGCCCTGGGGCCTCGAAGCAGCCACCAGAGCAGGTATGCATACACTCGCCGTGACCACCTCGTACACAGCGGATGAGCTAAAGACGGCTGAAAAGGTAACGGCTAACTTGAGCGAAGTTACGATTGCCGAACTGCGAGAACTTTGTGCGTAAGATGGCGAGCACCTTGCCATTAGGAAGAAAATAAAATAGTGCGGCCAAGGTGGAGAACAAATGATGTCGAGCGATAAATTGAAAATCTTTAAGGAGCCGCGTTTTACCAATCCGCGGCTTTTGCTGGCTTTTTCGGGATGGATGGACGGGGGAGAAGCCTCTACAGGAACCCTGAAGTGCCTAAGGAAGCAGCTTGGGGCGGACCAATTCGCTCGTATTGAGCAGGAGGGATTTTATATTTATAGTTTTCCGGGCTCAATGGAGGTCTCGGCGTTATTCCGGCCGTATACGAAAATAGATGATGGACTAATCGAAAGCTACCGGGTACCGGAAAATGTCTTTTACTGCGCCGAGAGCAACGAACTGATACTTTTTTCGGGCAAGGAGCCGCATTGTCAGTGGGAGACATACGCTGAATGTATTTTTTCTCTATGCAGCCGGTTCGGCGTCAAAATGATCTATTTCATAGGCAGCGTGGCCGGGCTCGTGCCGCATACCCGCGAGCCGAGAATCTATTGTTCGGTTTCCCATCAAGAGTTAAAAGACGACCTGCAGCAGTACGGAGTTAGATTCTCAAACTATGAAGGACCGGCCAGTATCGTTACTTACCTTACGAAAGGCTGTCCGCAAAGAGGGTTGAATATGGTCAGCCTGGTCGCCGAGATCCCGGCATACGTGCAGGGGCATAACCCAAAATGCATCGAAAGACTGGCAAGAAGATTAGCCGGTATGCTCGGACTGCAGCTCCATCTTGACGAGCTGCGGGCCAGAGGCGAAGAATTTGAGAAAAAATTGAACGAGGTTGTGCAGAATCAGCCGGAGCTGGCTAAGAACATCCAGAAGCTCGAAGCAGATTACGACAGTGAAGTTTTCGACAGTGAGATGGGCGAGCTGAAAAGCTGGCTCGAGCAGCAAGGTATTAGGGTCGATTGACGTTTGCCTGTCCCGTCAGGCCTAAGACCTCTCTGACCGTAAGGTTTGCGATTAAATACATAATACTCGACTCGGCCCCTTGATTGTTGTTAACCCCATCCGCACACAAACCGTCCCTCGAGCCACCGGAAGAGGCATCGTAGAGAGGCAGCCCCAGCGTGTTATGGCCAAGGAACCACTGAAAAGCTGAAATCATCCTGTCTTTGTATTTCTCAAGAGCAAAAATTCGATAAGCGGCGGCGCAGGCCTCGATCATACCGGTAGCATCAATGGGCTGCTGGTCGAATCGCGGGCATTCCTTGCCCTTTTGATACCAGCCGCGGTTTCCGATTACCTGCAACATTTCCCCATCGGGAAAATTAATGTCGAGGAGAAAATCCAACGAATCACGAGCAGGGCCGAGATACTTGCGCTGTTTTGTGGTCTCGTAAGAAGCGAAAAGGCAATGGGGTAATCGGGCATTGTCATAGGTTACGTGGTCCTCGAACCAGCACCAGTCACTGGAAGAATTCTCATTATAGAGTTGCAGCAAAAAATCGGCAAGCCAAGTAAGAGTCTTTTTAGCTTGCGACGATTTGGGGTAACGTTTCAGATAATAGTGTAATCCGAGGACAGAATATGCAGTGGCCATTGTCCATTTCTGAACATCACTGGCAGGAGTATGTTGTAAAGCGCGGTCAAACAGCTGCCCGGTTAAGGCTTCCATTTGAGCATTCAGGGGATAAGCGGCCGTGTATCCCAGCCCCCAAAGCACCCTGCCAAAGGCGTCACCAGCAGCTATTTCCTCGCTCATTTTCCCATCGGCACTGGTTCGGTGATGAAACCGTCCGTTTTCCAACTGGGCGGATTTGAGATACCTCAGATAAATATCGGCCAATTGATGCATCGAGGAATGGGTGTAATAGCGGGCATACATCAGCACGGCTACAAGGGCACGGCCGACATCCTCTGCGCAATAACCGTGCTTCTTATCCGGGTGGATGCCGGTGGCATGCTCAAAAATGCCGGTCTCATTAGTAAGTCTCTGCAGATGGGCAAGGCTGGGTTCGGGCAAATGCAACGACTCATCCTGTATTTCCCTGGGAGATTTTTGCCGGCAGATTGCCGGAAACCCTGGCGCATTTTGCCCTGCCGGGTCGTTTGCACGATTTTTACGCTTAGCCACTCAATGCCCTTATAACTATATCCGGCAAGTACAATTGCCGGCAACCTCACCGCGGATTTACAGAGATAATTTTACCTGATTACGATGACTGCATCAATAAGAAGTTTAATCAGTTTCATAACTTATCGGTGAATATAAACAAATCACAAAATTAAAGCAATTTAGTCAAAATTCCTCGAGAAATAGTCTCAGGATTTTTTAATAGAAAAAAGTTTTCTACTGTATATAATCATACGCTTGATTTCCGTAGCATAAACAAGGATGTCGGAAAGGGGCTTGTGAGCAGAAGCAGGATAACTATCGTTGGGGCGGGCAACGTTGGTGCAACAACTGCACACATCGCGGCAACCAAACAACTCGGCGATATTGTCCTTCTGGACATAGTTGAGGGGCTTGCAAAAGGTAAGGCACTGGACCTTGCCGAGGCCGGGTCGATACATCCATACCAGTGTCAAATAACCGGCACGACAGACTGGCGCCAGACCGCCGGCAGTGATATTGCCATTATCACCAGTGGTCTTCCACGAAAACCCGGAATGAGCAGAGACGACTTGCTGGCAAAGAATACCGCAATCGTCAAAAATGTTGCCGAACAGATAGTAAAGTACTCACCTGATAGTTTCATTATCGTGGTCTGCAACCCGCTCGATGCGATGGTTCACGCCGCGGCAAAGGTCAGCGGCTTTGCAAAAAATAAAATAATGGGAATGGCCGGTGCCCTCGATTCGGCCAGGTTTAATTACTTCGTGGCGACGGAATTAGGTGTGAGCATCGAGGATGTACAGGGGGTATTAATGGGCGGCCACGGTGATAATATGGTTCCGCTGCCGAGATTCTCCTGCGTAAAAGGTACACCGCTGAGGCAATTGCTGCCGAAAGATAAGATAGAGGTGATAATCGAGCGGACCCGCAAGGGTGGAATTGAGGTGGTCAATCTGCTCGGCTCAAGCGCATATTACGCACCTGCCGCCGGTACGGTCAAGATGGCTGAGGCCATACTGAAAGACAAAAAGAACGTTCTTTCGTGCTGTGCGTGGTGCGACAGTGAATATGATGTCGGCGGCTACTTTGTGGGTGTGCCGGTGACGCTTGGAGGTGAAGGTGTAGAAAAAATCATCGAGCTGGATCTGGATAAAGATGAACGGGCGGCCTTCGATAAATCACTTCAGCACATCAGAGAGCTGGCCGCAAAGGTAGATAAACTCCTGGATTAGGAATTGATAAATAATGGAATTAATCAAACAAATCAAACAGGCTGAAGCTCAGGCTCAAGAGATTACCAAACAGGCCCGGGAAGCATCAGCCAGGGAGGCTGAGGAGGCAAAAGCGTCACGGGAACAGGAGCTTAAGCAGGCTGAAGTCGAACGTAAAGAGGCAATTAATAAGGCCGTCAGCGATGCGGAATCAGCAACTAAGAACGAAATTGAAGAGCTAAAAACCAAAGCTCAGCAAGAGCGAAGCGAATTAGAGCAAAAGGCCAAGGCTGGAATGGATAAGGCGATAACAAAAGTGATGGAATACCTCAAAAGCCTTTGATTGTGGAAATTTTCAGCATATGACAGTAAGCCGGCAGAACCTGATTAGGACAGTAATATGGCTATCGCTCAGATGAAAAAAGTTATGATTGCCACGCACCGCAGTGAAGCTGCCTTGCTGCTTGAGGCGATTCAGCAGGAAGGTATTATGGAAGTGCTTGATGCGGACAAAGCAATGGTAAGCAGGGAATGGCCGGAGCTGCAGCCTGAGAGTGCCCGACCCCGGGACTTGCAGGATTTGACGAGCCGATTGGCAAAAAGCATATCATTTTTGCAGGAGTACAGACAGGAGAAAAAAGGATTGGCGGGCATGCTTTCGCCCCGCGCGGTCGTTGCAGAGAGGTTGTACAGTGAGGTGGTTTCGGGCCGGGAAGCCTTAGAGATTCTTGAAAAGAGCGAGGAAGTACGGGATAAGATTACACAATTAAACGGCAGGTATGAGAGCTGTCGGGCTGTAGTGGAAAGCCTGGAGCCGTGGGTGGAACTGACAACACCAATAGAGGAAATCGGAAAGCTGCAGCGAACAACGAGCATTTTAGGGTTAATACCCAGTCAGCACTTCGAGCAAACTGCAGCGGCACTTGGAGAACTGGGCGCTGCAGTAGAGCAGGTCGGTAGTACAGGCAATCGGCATGCCTTTGTTATCGTTTGCCTGAAAGAGAATGTAAGTGACGCTCAAAAGTTGCTTCGGGCCGCCGATTTCGAGCCGGTAAGTTTCGAATCGATGACAGGTACGGTGGCTGAAGTGCTCGAAAAGAACAAAGCCGAACTCAACGAGATATCAAAGCAACTACATACAGAATATGAGAAAGCAGCTTCGTTGGGACAGGAGCGACTAAAACTGCAGATTCTTTTAGACCATTATGAGAATCTGCTCAAACGGGAACAAGTGCGGACTTCGGCACCGGCCACTGAGCAAACAGTCCTTCTGGAAGGATGGGTCAAAAAAGCCGATTACGACCGGCTGGAAGGAGTAATATCAAAGTTTTCGGCATCGAGTCTGATGGATATGGCACAAAGACAGGACGAAGAGGTTCCTGTGGAGATAACAAATACCCGCTCGGTCAGGCCTTTTGAGGTTATAACGCGACTTTATGGCATGCCACAGTATATCGAGGTTGACCCGACGGCTTTTCTGGCGCCTTTTTTCGCGCTGTTCTTTGGTTTGTGTCTGACTGATGCCGGTTACGGCCTTATTATCATCGCGGTGGTGGCGTACATGCTCCGAAAAATGCAAGGTGATAAAATGATTTTTTGGCTGCTCGGGGCCTGCTCAATTACCACAATTGCTGCGGGGGCGCTAACGGGTGGCTGGTTCGGTGATGCAGTACAGCAATTCATACCGCAGCTGGCGCCGGTGCGGGAAAAGATGATGTGGTTTGACCCCCTTGAGCAACCGATGATGTTTTTCGTGCTTGCGCTTGGGCTGGGGTATTTTCAGATAATCGTGGGCCTGACTATTGCCTTCATACATCAATTAGTACGCAGAGACTTTATCGGGGCGGTTTGTGAGAAATTGACCTGGCTGGTGATGCTGAATTCCTTAATGCTCTTTGGATTCAGCAAGGCAGGCATATTGCCGGCGGTCATAAGCAGGATTTGTGTATGGACGGCGGCGGCACCAGCTGTGATGATAGTATTTTTCAGCGAGAGGCAAGGCAGCTGGGCCGGGCGAATAGGTATGGGATGCTATCAACTATTCAGTACAATTTTCTACGTGGGTGACGTACTGAGCTATCTGCGATTGATGGCACTCGGTATGGTGACGGCAGGACTTGCAATGGCAATCAACGTTATCGGCAAGATTGCCGGAGGGGTACCCTATGTAGGAGTGATTCTTGCCCTTGTTGTGCTGGCGTTCGGACACCTTTTTAACACTGCCATTTCAGGATTAAGCGCATTTGTCCACACGCTGAGATTACAGTACGTGGAGTTCTTTCCGAAGTTTTTGGTGGGAGGCGGAAGGTCTTTTGAGCCTTTAGGGAAACAGTATAAGAATATATACATAGTGAAGAGTGAAGCGTAAAGCGTATCTGCGAGAAGATGCGCGACATAAAATACGAAATACACAAAAAACAAGGAGAGACTTAACCATGGAATGGGGATTCGTACTGGGATTGGTTGGAGCGGTTTTAGCCGCTGTACTGGCTGGTATAGGCTCCGCTATCGGCGTTGCTAATGCAGGCAAAACAGCGACGGGCGTTCTTAGTGAGAAACCCGAAAGATACGGGCAGCTCTTTATTATGGTGGTGCTGCCGGGCACACAGGGCTTTTATGGATTTCTGGCTGCATTTTTAGTGATGCTTAACCTGAATTTCTTCGGCGGAGGCGGGCCTGTGGATTTGAGTGTGAAACTGGGCCTTCAGGTTTTTGCAGCTTGTCTGCCAGCCGCGTTTGCCGGCCTGATAAGTGCAATTCACCAAGGCCGGGTGTGCGCGGCGGGTATCATGATGGCCGCAAAAAAGCCGGAGATGGCCTTCAAGGCGGGTGTGGTCTATGCGGTTATGGTAGAGATTTACGCCGTGCTCGGGCTGCTTATAACCATATTTATGTTGCTATTTGGTATTAACTGGCCGAAGGCGGTTTAGAATACAGCCGGCCGAATAAAACTGGACAGGTAAATGATATGAATGCCGAACAGGTCGTTGAGAAGATACTTTCACAGGCCAAAGACGAAGCGGAGAGGATAAGCATCGACGTTAAAGAAAATCTTACCCGCGAACAGGAAGAATTGGCAAAAAAACTCGAGGAATATCGTAACCAGACACAACATCTGGCCGGTGAAGCCGCCGAAGAAAAAAGATTGCGGCTTCTTGCGGGGGCAAGGCTGGAGCTTCGCAAAGAACTCCTGGCGACAAAGAGACAACTGCTCGATGAAGTCTTTAGCTCGGCAGGCCGGAGATTGAAAGAAATGGGCGATGACGAGTATCGTGAGCT
>CAYZTY010000075.1:0-12676 GCA_964481525.1 uncultured Pirellulales bacterium | reverse complement strand
CTGATAACTTATCCCAAGTTTATAGCCCCGTAACTATCAACACTCCGGGAACTTGAAAAACGACCGCCGGCCTGCAGGAAACAGCCAGCTAAAGGAGATTGAGTATTCACCCAGCTCCTTTTTTACAGGTCAGAAACTACACATAGACCTGTTCGCTTAAACGGGAGTACTTATAACACTTAGTGCCTTTACCGACACCATAGCATAAATTAGGTGAAAGTTCGCTATTTACATTACCAGAAACGGCTCTGCGAATCAAGAATAAAAAACCGGATTTTCTTAAAAAAATATCGATTCGGCGGAGGCAACCGGATTTAAAGGAGTGCATATGTCGGTAAATATAGAAAACTCAGTTGTAATTTGTTAAACTGGGGTTTTTCAGAGCTATACGGTCCCGAATCTCAATGGTATCTCCGTAAAAGACCGAAAATTTCCCAATAATTTTTAGTTTTAACCGAAATTTTTAGCAGATTTTTCGCTTCTCTTGTGTATGTTTCATTCATTATGCATGTAGTAAAGGGAAGATTGACGGTTGTAAGGCTGGTGATGCTCGCTGCTACAGCGGCCCTTATCACAATGGGGATTATGACAATTTATGCTACCGAGCATCCTGCGGAATCAATTCATAGCCATAACCCACCCCGCTTATATGAGAGCTGGCAAAGGCAGATAATTTTCGTTCTTGTTGGTGCGGTGGCAATTATCTTAATCAACGCCATCCACTACCGGCGTTTAGGCCCTGCAAGTTACTGGTTGTATGCCGGGATACTTGTGCTTTTAGTAGTCCTTCTACTTGGTAAGTTACTGGATATCCCGTTTGTTCCGCAGCGTCGCGGAGTCCACCGGTGGATTCAAATTCCTTGGCTATCCTTTGTCCGGATGCAACCATCAGAATTCTGTAAGCTTGTATACATACTGGCGCTCGCTTGGTATCTTCGCTACCGCAGCAATTACCGCAGATTTGCCGCACTTGTAGGTCCTTTTGTACTCACATTGCTGCCGATGGTTTTGATTCTTGCCGAGCCTGACCTTGGTACGGCGTTGTTAATGATGCCCGTCTTCTTCACTATGCTTTTTATCGCCGGTGCAAAGAGTAAACACCTGATTGTCGTGGTGTTATTAGCGGTATTAGTGGCCCCGCTTATCTGGCACCACTTACCGGACTATCAGCGAATGAGGATAAGCAGTGTGCTGCTGCAAAACGCCTGGATTAGAGAAAAGGCCCGTTCAAACCAGCCTTTCAAAAATATCCTGGTCGGCAGAAGGTATAATATCAAAAACTGGGAAACGAACGAGGGCTATCAACTAATGCACTCGAAATTTGCCGTGGCATCGGGCGGCCTGAGCGGCCAGGGCTACAGACGCGGACCATACGTAAAATATGACTTCCTGCCGGACCGTCACAACGATTTTATTTTTGCAACTATCGCACACCAATGGGGTTTCCTGGGCGCTCTGGTTCTGTTAGGACTCTACGCGATACTTATTGCCTGTGCGCTGGAAATCGCCTCGAACAATACAGACCCGTTCGGCCGGTACGTTGTAGTGGGGATTATCGCGATGTTTGTTGTGGAAGTTATCGTTAATATCAGTATGACGATTGGACTGATGCCGATAACCGGCCTGACATTGCCGTTAGTCAGTTACGGCGGCTCAAGCCTGGTAGTTAGTATGGCGGCCGTGGGGCTTTTGAATAATATCGGTAGAAGCCGCCCCTTCACGCTGGCCCGTAAATAATCTCAAGCCTGAAGACCGATAACCACCCCGTTCCTCTACTGGCGCTGCAACACCATTACTCCATAAGCCGGCAAAGTTACCCGGCCGGTAACTTCCACACCGCTGAGCATATCCCTGAATTTAGCAGAGGCCAAATCGATATTTTGCTCGCAGGACGTGAAATTCATAAGAAAGGCGAACTGCTGCTTGCCGTCACTGCGCGTCCGGGCCATAACGCCAACCGGCATCTCGGTCTCGATGTCTCGCCTCAGATTCAATTTGGTTATAAGGTGGTTATAGAAATCCTCAAGGAATCTTTCGTCATTACGAGAGGCGATGTAATAGGCCGTGCCCTTGCCGAAATCATTGATTGTTAGTGAGGGTCTGCCGGCATAAAAGTCCTCGGTGTAGGTCGCCAGGACGCGGGCGGTCTCGGCGTTTATCAGGTCGCACAGCTCGCGGGCCTGATATTTGCCGGAAAGCCCCGATTCGCCGTCCTTGACCGGTGTGATATAATTTAAGTCTTTGTCATAGAGCGCGTCAATTTCCTCGGCCCATATTCCGAGCACCTTTCGCAGCGGACCGGGGAAGCCGCCAAGGAAGCATAAATCGTTTTCGTCCACAATCCCGCTCCAGTATGTGGTGACGAATGTACCTCCGTCCGAGACAAATTTTTCGATGCGTTCAGCGACGCCAGCCCGAACCATATAAAGCATAGGTGCGACCAAGACCCTATATTTCGAAAAATCAGCTTCCATATCAATAACGTCCACCGGCACACTCCTCGACCAGAACGGCCGGTAATGCTTCATACATGCCGGTATATAGTTTTTCTCCCAGCGGAGCCCCTGCGCGCCGTCTATGGCCCAGCTGTTCTCCCAGTCATATACTATAGCGACCTGTGATTTTGTGGTTGTGCCGATGATGTCGTCGAGTTTTTTCAGGGCCCGGCCGACCTCGGCGACGTCGCGAAAAACGCGTGTGTCCTCTCGGCCGGAGTGGTCAACAACGGCGCCGTGATATTTTTCTGCTGAGCCGCGGGACTTTCGCCACTGAAAGTACTGGACGGTGTCCGAGCCGTGGGCGACGGCCTGCAGCGATGAGAGCAGGTGCATGCCCGGCCGTTTGAGTTTGCTGACCTTCATCCAGGTGGTCATACTCGGTGTGCTTTCCATCAGCATAAAGGGCCTGCCGTTTTTCATACTGCGGTATAAATCGTGTACGAAGGCGACCTGTAAGGCGAGTCTCCAGTCGTCCTGCTCGCCATGCCAGCGTGGGTAGCTGTCAAGGGAGACAACGTCCATCTCTTTTGCGAACTTCCAGTAATTCAGGCACTGATTAATGCCCATAAGGTTTGTAGTGACGGGTACATTCGGCGTCAATTCGCGGAGGGGAGTAATTTCGGCGCTGAAGAAATCGATTGTCTGGTCCGTTACAAACCGTTTCCAGTCGAGATTAAGCCCGTTAATGCTTCCCTCGCCTAAATGACTTGGCGGTTCAATCTGCCGCCAGTCGGTGTAAGTGTGGCTCCAGAAGGCGGTCCACCAGGCCTGGTTTAATTTATCCAGACTGTCGGCGTATTTGTTCCTCAACCATTTTCGAAATGCTTCGCAGCAAAGCTCGCAGTGGCAATCGCCGCTGTATTCGTTCGAGATGTGCCAGACTAAAAGTGCGGGATGGTCCTTGTAGCGCTCGGCCAGACGGGTGTTCATAATGCGGCATTTTTCGCGATAAATCGGCGAGGTGTAACAATGGTTATGCCTTCCGCCGTGGAAAATCCGGTTTCGGTCGGGATTAACACGGAGTACCTCGGGGTATTTTCGGCTCATCCAGGCCGGCCGGGCGCCGCTGGGAGTGGCCAGGACCGCGTATGCGCCATTTTCGTCGAGCTTATCCATTATGTTATCCAGCCAGCCGAAGTTGAATTTGCCTTCCTCGGGCTCGAGCGCCGCCCAGGCGAATATGCCGACCGACATCGTGTTGCAGCCGGCCAGCTTCATCAGCCGTATGTCCTCCTGCAGAATCTGCGGCGTCTGCATCCACTGCTCGGGATTGTAGTCGCCGCCGTGGAGAAAGTGTGGGCACTTTTTGTTAATTGGCGGAAAGCGTTCTTTCATATTGCCCTGATGTTATTTTTCTTTGATTTCAAATTGCTCTTTTACCAAAACCAGATTCTTTTTTAAGTCCGGGTACTCAGGATTAATGCCGTAAATAATTTCCCACTCTTTCAAAGCATCCTGATACTGGCCTCTTCCATAGTAGTAAACAGCAAGATTTTGGTGCGCACCGGTGAAACTGGGACTTATTTCAATTGCTTTTTCAAACTCTTTTTTTGCATTTTCCAACAGTGTTTGTTTAACATGGGCAAGTTCGACTTTTTTTGTATCTTCTCGCGATGCCAGTTTGGCATAAACCATACCCAAATTATTATGAGCAGATGCAGAATTCGAGTCTATAGCCAGTGCTTTCTCCAGCATCTCGGCGGATTTTTTATAATCATTGGTTTCACGATATAACTTACCTAATAAACTGTACACATCGAAAGAGGGTGCGGGGTCATCAGCCAGTCCCGTTTGAAATTCATCTATGGCAAATTTGGTTAATCCGATTTTATCAAAATGTGTTCCCAGGCTGTAATGCACGTCCGCTGCTGCTTTTTTATCCCCTTTGTGCATATAAACAAACGCCAGATTATTATAAGCAATTATATTGTTTTTCAGTAACATATCTAATTGCTGTTTTACTTTTGCGACCGAACCCGCCTTTTCTTTTAAAAGCTCGGCAAGCTGGTTCGTATAGAAATTTGCAATTGTATCAAATTGCTTAATCGCTTTATCGTAATTTTCTTTTTTATCGTATAACCTTCCCAGCTCCTGAAGCGAAGCTATATGCAACGGGTCTATATCTACCGCCTGTTCAAAATAGGATATAGCACTTTCAGTATAACCTTTAGTTTTTGCTTGCGAACCTCTTGCATAAAATATATCCGCCAAATTTACAAGATGTACCTCGTCGGTTCCGGTTCTGTCCGAGAGGAATACAACTTTTTGCCCGTCGGCTGAAATGCTTGGCTGGTAATCTTTCGCGGGACTGTTGGAAATATTCATTAATTTCCCTGTTTCCAGGTTTTTAAGAAATATTTCCTTATTGCCCTTTTCTTCGGCCTCGAAGATTAGTTTTTTGCCGTCATCTGAAATACCCGGGTTGGTTTTCTGTAAATCGGGAGCTTCGGTGATTTTTTTCGTTACTCGCTCCTCCAGAGAAAGACGCCTTGGAGCTTCACATCCGGCGATTATTACCAGCAATCCGACTAAACCAAGGATAATATTGTCCTTTAGGTTTTTACCCATTCTGTGAACTCCTTATTAAACTTTGGGAAATTATATGGCATTTGACGATACTGTTCAAGGACTCTGCTTTTCAGAAGGTTTTAGAGGTCGAGCAAGTTGGATTTGATGTTTATATTGCCGGTAAACTGCTGATAATCGTCAATAATCAGTCGTTCTGACCCGCCTGCCGGCGAGGCAAGTTTGTCTGGAGAATTTCGCGGCCGCCTGCAGATAATAGCTCCTCGGCAAGCTGCTCTGCGCAGGATTGTGCTTCTTCAAGTGTGGCTGAGCGTGAACGCCGGATTAGAGTTTTGCCGTCAAGGTCGGCTATCATCGCATCAATGACTAACTTATCATCAACTACTCTTGCATAAGCGCCGAGTGGTATTCGGCAGCCGCCGTGCATAGCAGTCAGCACGCATCGCTCGGCCTGAGTGACAATCCGGGTAGGCCTGTCGTCAAACCGTGAGACTAAAGCAATAGCTTCTGTATTTTCAGCGTGCGTCTGAACGGCCAAGGCACCCTGGCCCGGCGCAGGGAGAAAATCTTCCGGGGCAAGGACAGCGGATATTTTGTCTGCGAGGCCGAGCCTGTTTAGCCCGGCACAGGCAACAACAGCAGCGTCTATTTCGCCGGTGGCGACTTTATGCACCCTGGTCTCAACGTTTCCTCTCAATGGCACAATATTAAGGTCGCTTCTGAAGTGGCGCAGCAGGGCGATTCGTCTTGGGCTGGATGTACCGATAGTGGCGCCGAGAGGTAAATCGCTTAGTGAGCCGACCTTTTTAGATGCCACCAACGCATCGGCGGGATTTTCTCTTGCGGGTATTGCCGCAATTAACAAATCGGGCGTATCTGCGGTGGGCAGGTCCTTTAGACTGTGCACGGCCAAATCCGCCCGGCCATCAAGAAGAGTATTTTCTACCTCCGAAGTGAATACACCTCTGGCATCTGACTTGTGCAGGAAATCCGTTACCTGGGGCACAAGTCTGTCGCGGTCTCCTTTTGTAGTGACGGTAATTAGAGATACCTCGAAATCGTTAGTGAGCTTGCGCAGCAGATTAGCGACGAGCTCGGCCTGAACGAGTGCCAACTTGCTGCCGCGCGTCGCAATCCTGATTTGCTTCATTTGTCTGCACCGGTAAATTTTTTAATCCCAGCCGTGTTCTACATCATTATAAGTGTTAATGCAAGCGCCTGCTGCCCGCTGAGTTAAGATTGAAGGATGCGCCGTGCTCTGATAGAATACCGGCTGAGAGGTTAACCGGATGAAATTCAAAGGCGGCTATAATATTGCTATAGAAGGCCGGCCGAGCAGCGATGTTAAAACGTTGCCTGAGCCGGAGGCGCTTTATTTGCCGCTGCGAACCAGCCGATTTGCCTTTAGCGATGTTTGCGTAGAAGACGGCCGGCGGGTTAAACTCGGTGAGGTACTGGCAAAGGACCCCGAAAACTATTCCGTACCATTACTCGCGCCACGGGCAGGGCTCGTCAGGCTAAGAACTGCGGAGAATCACATAGTACTTGAGGATATTGCCACGGCCCCGCAGCATCTACACCTTGCTGAGGAGACGGCACCACATATAGCTCGACAGATGGGCAGCAGCGGCATTTTGTGTCATAAATTGCTGACGTTGGGAGCGTGGCAGTTTTTCTATGATGCTTACAGCGGCTCTTTGCCTGAGCCGTTTAGAATCCCGCAGGCAATTATCGTCTCGACCGCGAGCTGTGAGCCTTTCTTAGCCAGGGGGGACGTACAAATTCGCCGGGAACTGCAGGCCTTCAGCAAAGGGCTGGAATACCTGCAATCGCTTCTGGAATACCAGCCGATTTATTTAGTTGTGCCGGATATCGAGTCGGACTTTGCCTGGCAGCTCCGGGAGAATGTACGGGGATACGCGTGGATAAGGATAGTGGAAATTCCGTTAGTGTATCCCAATGATAATTTTACGATTCTGGCACGGAATCTGGGTCTCAAGCCGGAGAATGGTCCCGTCTGGGCACTTCGGACCGAAGGCGTGCTTGCAGTTGACCGGGCCCTGACGGCATCGGAGCCCTGTACAGCGCGGATTATTTCAATCGGCGGCCCGGCGGTTAAAACGGCTGAGCATCTGGAAACTGTCTATGGGTATCCTCTCAATAAAATAGTGGATTCATACGTTAGCGAGACCGATGTGCGCATTATCAGCGGTGGAGTTTTTACCGGCAGTACGATTGAAGCGAAGCAGCTTGGCCTTGATTCGGAATGCAGCGGTCTGACGGTTCTGCCGGAGGCAACTGAACGGGAATTTCTGGCGTTCGCGCATCCCGGCTGGCGGAAGCGTTCTTACGGCAAGTGGTGTTTCCTCAGTGCGCTGCGAGGTGAGTTTCAGGAAATACCCACGACGGCGGTCCAGGGTGAAGAGAGGGCGTGCATATCCTGCAATTTCTGTGAAGAGGTCTGTCCGGCCGGCATTATGCCCCACCTAATCCACAAATACTTATACAATGACGACCTTGACGAGGCTGAACGCGCTCGAGTGGACCTGTGTGTCGGCTGCGGACTTTGCTCGTTCGTATGCCCTTCGAAGATAGAACTGGCGGCACAGTTTGCCGACGCCCAGGGCAGGATTCGCCGTGAGCCCCGCCCTTCCGAAGAGCGGGGTAAACATCACAGCGAGGAAGCGACCCTATGAAGCATCTGCTTAATTTATTCGAGAAGCTGCGTCCCGGGTTCGAAAAGGATGGTAAGTTTGCGGCCTTTAAGCCTGTTTTTGACGCGGCTGAGCATGTCTTCTTTGCACCTTCAACACGAACGAAACATTTACCACATGTTCGGGACCCGCTGGATGTAAAACGCTTTATGTCGATTGTAATATTGGCTTTGATGCCGGTGGAGATAGCAGCAGTTTATTTCTTTGGTCTGCGGATTGTGTTAATGATAGCGGTTTCGTACATAGCAGGCGGTGCAGTAGAGGTGCTGTTCGCCATAATCAGGAAAGAGCAAATCAATGAGGGATTTTTAGTAACCGGATTTATCTTTCCGCTTATTCTGCCGCCGACGTTACCGCTATGGATGGTTGCGGTGGGCATTGTCTTCGGGGTGGTTGTTGGCAAAGAGTTGTTCGGCGGCACGGGCAGAAACCTTTTCAACCCGGCCCTTGTGGGCAGGTGTTTTTTGGCTTTGAGCTATCCGGCCGCGATGTCCGCGGTATGGCTCAGTCCGGGGACCGGTTTTGTCGGCCGGGCCTTTCAATATGTTGATGCAACCGATGTTCAGGCGATAACCAGTGCCACGCCGTTGATACTGGCCAAGCAGGGGCAGTTAGCCGGCTTGTCGGACTTGTTCCTTGGCAGGATTGCGGGCAGTGCGGGCGAGACTTCCGCGCTTGCTATATTATTAGGCGGACTATTGCTTCTTATCAGCCGGGTAGCTAACTGGCGGCCGGTGGTTGGCATTCTGGGCTCGTTTGCAATACTTGGCGCAGTTTTGCATTATGTTCGGCCGGATAGCTTCGGCCCGGTTCTCTGGCATCTTTTTGCCGGGGGGCTTTTGTTCGGTGCGTTTTATATGGCAACCGACCCGGTAACAAGCCCTATTACCAATGGCGGCAGATGGGTCTATGGAATACTTATAGGAGTTGCGACCGTTCTGATACGTAATCTTACCGGTTATGTCGAAGGTGTGATGTTCGCTATTCTATTAGGTAATATCTGCGCACCGGTAATTGATGAGGTTGTTATCAGATTCCGCCTTTGGAGACTGCGGGATGAAAGGTAATCTTCAGACAATTGTTTATGCAGCGGTACTGGGTGCAGTTTGCGCTTCGTTGCTGGCCGGTGTTGACCAGTTTACTGGGCCTTATAAGCGAGCTAATGCACAGGCCGAGCGAATGCGTAACATTCTGGAGGTGCTGCAGGTTTCATTTTTCGAAGAAGGCGGTCCGCGGGAATTAGCAGAGGTCTTTGCCGCTAACATTCGCGAAGAAAAGCTGGGCCGATTACCTCTTTATGTGTCCGCTGCACCTAAAGCAAAAGCAGTTGCCTTTGAAGGACGCGGCTTATGGGGGCCGATAAGAGGTTTTCTGGCGCTGGAGCCGGATATGAGGATTGTTCGTGGTATAACATTTTACGAGCAGGAAGAAACGCCCGGTTTGGGAGGCCAGATTGCCTCAAGCTGGTTTAGGCAGCAGTTTAAGGGCAAGCGAATTACAGACGCCAAAGGGAAGAGCGGTATCCGTATAAGAAAAAGTGGTACCGTGCAGGCAGAGAATGAAGTGGATGCAATAACCGGCGCAACTATGACCTGTAAGAAGCTTGAGACTATACTTAATGAGACAATCGAAGAGATTGTAAGGGCATCTGCGAACGATGGCGACTAAACAAACACAATTGAGCGGAGCTTGTCTCGGTCAGGGGCTTTGCTGCGGCAGAGGAAAGCAGACACTTAATGAAGGATTCTGGAGAAATAATCCCATTGCCGTGCAGATGCTGGGTATCTGCTCGGCGCTGGCGGTAACAAGCCGACTGGAAAGCTCACTGGTAATGGGGCTGGCACTGATTTTTGTCTGCGTCGGTTCGAATCTGTTCGTATCTTTGCTTCGAAATATCACGCCGCGTAAAGTCCGGATGATTGCGGAGGTGGCGATAATCGCAACTTTTGTCATTGTTTTTGACCAGCTTTTGAAGGCCTTTTACTGGGATATGTCGAAACAGTTAGGTCCTTACGTAGGCCTGATTATTACTAACTGTATCATTATGGGCCGGGCTGAGGCATTTGCATTACAGAATCCGCCATTGCTTTCAATGGTAGATGGGTTAGCCAACGGCCTTGGCTATGCGGTTGTGCTGGCCATTATTGGTTTTTTCCGCGAGCTTCTGGGAACAGGCAGAATACTTTTCTTCGAGAAGCTCGGACTGCATATTGACCTTTCCGGCTGGTACACGGCAAACCAGGTTATGATTCTGGCACCGGGGGCTTTCATTGTCCTGGGGTTTTTGATAGCACTTTATAATCACGCACGGGGCCCCGAATCCGAGGAGATTAAATCATGACGGAAACGCCGGCCCTTATAATTTTCATAGCGGCAATTTTTACAAACAACATTCTGCTTACCAATTTCCTGGGAATGTGTTCGTTTGTGGCCTGTTCGCGTCAGCTCGATACCGCCGTCGGTCTCGGGACGGCGGTAACGTTTGTGTTATCGTGCACAACTGCTTTGAATTACGTTCTCTATCATTATCTGCTCGTGCCGCTGGGCCTGGAGTTTCTTACGTTTATAGTGTTCATCGCCGTTATCGCCGCCTTTGTGCATTTCGTTGAGATGTTCGTCGAGCGGTTCAGTCCGAAGCTGTATTTCACACTTGGTATTTTTCTTCCCTTGATTACGGTCAACTGCGCGATTCTCGGGGCTTCGCTGTTTATGATTATTCGCAACTACACGTTTTGGCAGTCGGTTGGGTTCGGCGTTGGCGGCGGGGTGGGCTGGGCGTTGGCAATTGTCCTGATTGCCGGGCTCAGGCAGAAAATGAATTACAGTAATATCCCGGGGCCGTTCCAGGGCGTTGCCGTTACTATGATTATTACGGGGGTGATGGCAATGACGTTTATGGGATTTGCCGGGATGGTCTCGATTCAGTAGGTTTTCTTATGGTATACTTGCTTTCGATATTGGTTCTCGGTGGGTTGCTGGCCGGCCTTGCGGTATTGTTAAGTGTAGCGGAAAGTTATCTGCTTGATTACGGCATCTGCACCATCGATATTAACTCTGGCGAACGGCCGATACAGGTCGAAGGCGGCCAGACGCTGCTTTCGTCTTTGTACAGCAATCAAATATTTATACCGTCGGCCTGCGGGGGCAAGGGCTCGTGCGGACATTGCAAGATTACGGTCACATCGGGCGGCGGCCCGGTTCTTCCTACGGAAAGGCCTTATTTGAGCAGACTGGAAGTTCGCTCTAATGTGCGATTGGCCTGTCAGGTCAAGGTCAGGCAGGACATATATGTTCGCATCCCCGAGGAGTTTTTGAACATCAAACTCTTTTCCGCCACTGTTGAAAGTGCGCGCGAGCTTACGTACGACATCAAGGAGATAAGACTGAGGTTAAAAGAGCCTGCCGAGATATCTTACCTGCCGGGGCAATACGTGCAGGTGGAGGCGCCCTCGCCGGATGGGCCGGTCTTTCGTGCTTACTCAATCAGCTCCGCCTCTGCTGAGCCGAGCGTTGTTGAGCTTGTGGTTCGACTTGTTCCCGGTGGCATCGCGTCAACTTACCTGCACAATTTGTCCGTGGGTGACGAGGTTACTTTCACAGGGCCTTACGGTGAGTTCCGTCTGAGTGAAGACCCGTCGGTCGAGCTTGTTTGCGTAGGCGGCGGCTGCGGGATGGCGCCGATAAGAAACATTATTTACAGCCTGTATGAGAAATGGCCGGAGCGTTCCTGCTGGTTTTTCTTCGGGGTTCGCACAAGAAGCGATATATTCTATCTCGAGCAATTCAAACAATTACAGCGACAGTTTCCTGATTTTCAGGTAGTTTATGCGCTTTCAGAAGCCCATGGCGACAAGCAGTGGGATGGTGAGACGGGATTTATTCACTTGGCGGTTGATAAGTACCTTGAGCCGGGACCAAGGCGGCAGGCTTTCCTTTGCGGGCCGCCGCTGATGATTAAGGCGGTAACTACGGTACTGAGAGAAAAAGGAGTCGACCCCGAAGACATTTTTTATGACGAGTTTTGATAAGGCAGATTCAATGAGGCTCGAGCAGATTTATGAACCGATAACAGACGAACTGAAGACGGTGGAGCATTCCCTGGAAAAGGCGATCAAGGAATCAAAAAATAAGTCTATTCTCGCAATGAGTGATTTTCTGCTGGAATCGCCGGGCAAGAGGGTAAGGCCTGCTCTTGTAATTCTCTCAGCCAGGGCCGTTACCTATGGCACAAGTACCTATGGCACAGGTACCTGTGCCATAAATTCAGACCGTCGGGATAATTTTCTCAGACGTGATGAGCTTGTCAAGATCGCAACGGCAGTGGAGTTAATCCATATAGCCTCGCTGATTCACGACGACGTGCTTGATAAGGCAAAGACGCGTCATAACAGGCCCAGCATAAATGCCAAGTGGGGCGATGATGTTTCGATTGTGCTTGGGGACTATATTCACTCCAAGGCCTTCGAGCTGATTGGAAGCTGCAGCCAGCCCGATGTCTTCTCGTGTATAAGCGAGGCAATATACGTAATGTGCGAAGGTGAGCTTACACAGGTCTGTCAGCGTGGTAATCTGAGGCTTTCGGAAGACGAGTATATTATTATCGTCAGAAAGAAGACCGCGGCGCTGTTCGGGGCATCGTGTCAGGCGGGGACAATTATTGGAAACTGCGCGCCGTTCTTGCAGACATCGTTAAAGGAATATGGGCTGAATTTCGGGATAGCGTTTCAAATTACAGACGATTGCAGAGATTTACTCGGCGACGAAAAAGTTTTAGGCAAGCTTCCGGGTCAGGATGTAAGGATGGGGGAGGTGACCCTGCCTTTGCTTAATTTGCTCGAAGGCCTTGAGGGAGCGCAAAAGCAGGAACTAAGAGATATACTGGAGCGGACAATAAACCGGACAGCCCTGAAGAGAATAAAAGCAATGCTTACCGGTTCC
>CAYZTY010000074.1:0-12786 GCA_964481525.1 uncultured Pirellulales bacterium | reverse complement strand
TGCCCATATTCAACCCGCCGCTGAACAGGCTTTTAAACCCGCCCATTCCCCCTGCGCTTATAGTTTTTATCATATCCCTGCTTCGCTTGAAGCTTTTGACCAGGCCGGACACATCATTCGTCTGCATCCCGCACCCGGCCGCAATCCGCCTTCGTCGCGATGAGTCTATAATATCAGGGTCGCTTCTTTCGGCCCGCGTCATCGACCTGACGATAGCCTCGAATTGGTCGAGTTCTTTACCGTCTAAATTAATATCGCCCAGCTGAGAACCCATCCCCGGCATCATCTTGAGCATACTTGACATACCGCCCATTTTTCTGACCGCCTGCATTTGCTTGAGAAAATCGTCGAAGCCGAAGCTGCCCTTGGCCATTTTCTTTTGCATCTTCTCGGCTTCGTCACGGTCGAACTGCTCCTTGGCGCGTTCGACTAATGTAACGACATCGCCCATCCCGAGAATCCTGCTGGCCATACGGTCCGGGTGAAACTCTTCGAGCTTATCGAGCTTTTCGCCCACCCCGATAAATTTTATGGGTTTACCTGTAACGGCTTTGACGCTCAACGCCGCACCACCGCGGGCATCGCCGTCAAGTTTCGTCAGGATAACGCCGTCCAGCTCCAACCTTTCGTTAAACGCCTTGGCGGAATTGACGGCGTCCTGTCCGGTCATCGCGTCGCAGACTAAATAAATCTGGTGTGCGGTGACTGTTTTTGCCACATCGGCAACCTCACTCATCATCCCTTCGTCTATATGCAGTCGCCCGGCCGTATCCAGTACCACCACATCGTGGTCGTTTTCGCGAGCATATTTAATCGAGTTGCGCGCGACCTTTACCGCGTTTTTGCTCTGTTCGCTGTAAACGTCGATATCAATCTGCCGGCCGAGCGTAATTAACTGCTCGATAGCTGCCGGCCTTTGTAAATCGTCTGCAACCATAACCGGTTTCTTGCCCTTGCCGACCAAGTACTTGGCAAGCTTTGCCGCCGTTGTCGTTTTGCCGCAGCCCTGCAGGCCTGCCAGCAATATCACCGTCGGCCCGGGGCTTACAAAGTAAATCCGCGTATCAACCGGCCCCATCAGCTTCGTAAGCTCGTCATTGACAATTTTTACCATCATTTGACCGGGATGAAGGCTTTTTATCACATCCGCGCCAATGGCCGCATCCCTGACGCTCTTGCAAAACTCCTTGACCACCTGGTAATTTACGTCGGCTTCGAGAAGCGCCTTGCGCACGTCCCGCATCGCGTCTGAAACGTTCGCCTCAGTGATTCGGCCCCGGCCCGACAGGGACCTGAAAACCGCATTGAATTTTTCTGTCAGTGATTCAAACATCGCTTTTCCTTGAATCAGTCGGTATAAACGAGCAATTTTATGAGTTGGACGGCCTTTCTGCAAGAACAAATGACTTGCCAACTTAATATCTGACATTATTATAATGAAATTATGAATGCGTTTCTTTGTGTTCTCGGCGGGCCGTTGTTTTTAATTGCTCTGGCTGCGCACTTTTATGTCAAATTTGCCCTTCGGCCGAAGCCCGGTTCGGACTTCGACGATTATTATCACGAGTTTGAGGAGCAACACCCCGGCTTCGCCAGATACACAAAGTGGTCGAAAATCACCTTCACCGCAGCGGTAATTGGTGCGCTTTTACTATTTCTCGGCGTGGTGATTTGACATCTCCTTTACGGTGGGCTGGCGGTGATAAAAGCTGTTTTATATTTAGTAATCCAAGGAGTGCATAATGAGCAAGACCATTCGAGAATCAGAATATTTTATTGCCTGGTTGGTGTATTGGTTAACTGCGGCAGTAGGGGGAGGTATTTTGGGGGCAGTCATCGGAGCAATGCTTGGTTTTGTTCTCGGTTTAGCAGGAGTTGATATTCAGATGATTAAGGTTGTTTGCGGAATTGCGGGATTCATAATTGCTATACCTCTATCGTATCTGCTTTTCCGATTAATCGTCGGTGCGATGATTGTCAAAAAGGCAGAAAAGCATCTGGCCGAAACAACACAAGCACAACCTGGTTAGCCAATAGTAGCATTCTTAAAAGCTGTAATCGGCGTGGTAATTTGACTGCTTATGATGCAGAGTGTGTCATCGCCGGAATATATAAGGCCTGTACCGGACATCTTGCTGGCCTTTCTTTTTGACGTTGTATTTTTGTTTACTTGTATTTTCCATCAGGCTATATTCGTTCGTATGTTTTCTGATATACCACAAAAGATACTTGACAGGATGCGATTTCTTGAAGAGATGGACCGGCAAGACCGGGCCAATGGCAGGCAGCAACTGGAGAGGCTGCGACAGGTTCCGCCGGAAACGGGCAAATTTATTTCAATGTTGGCGGCGAGCGCACCTGAAGGAGAATATCTGGAAATTGGCACAAGTGGTGGATATTCGACGATGTGGCTTGCTCTCGCCTGTCGAGCAGTTCATCGTAAAATAAAAACATTCGAAATTCTTGAAGAAAAAGCAAAATTGGCACAAGAGACATTTCGATTGGCTGGGGTCGAAGATTTAGTAGGGTTCATTCAGGGTGATGCCCTGGAATATCTTGCTGATTGCAAAGATGTTTCTTTTTGTTTTCTTGATGCGGAAAAGGAAATTTACGAAGAATGTTACGAAATAGTTGTGCCCAATATGGTTCCCGGCGGGATTTTAGTTGCGGATAATGTAATCAGTCATGAATCTGTTCTTCGTCCTATGCTGAATCGAACTATGGACGACCCGCGGGTGGATGCGATGATTGTACCCATTGGCAATGGTGAGCTTGTCTGCAGAAAAGTGTAGATACAAAAACATGACAATTCATGAGAAATTTTATTCTCAAAGATTTCGGGATATTACGCAATTCTATAAAGAATCCGAAGCTGAAAAGCAGGTTGAATTTATTGAGCAAACTATACCACTAAAACATGGAAACAAAATACTGGATTTGGCCTGCGGATACGGTCGGCATTCGATCATTCTTGCCCGGAAGGGTTATTGTGTAACAGGATATGATTTATCTGCGGATTATATCACGGAAGCTAAAAAAGCTGAAGCGAATGTGGATTTTCAGCAAGTCGATATGCTCCAGTTGGATTTATCAGAGAAGTTTGATGTTATCTTATCGTTATCTACCTCGCTGGCTTTTTATGATGACGAAGTAAATAAGGATATTTTTTGCCGAATCTATAAGGCTTTGAAAGATAAAGGCACTTTTGTTTTCGACCAGGGGAATATCTTTTGTTTCGCAAATAAGAAGATAAGCAAATCTGAGAAGTTGTCGGATGGCCGGACACATCACTACGAACTTGATTTTGATGCAACAAAATGCGTCTTAAGAAGGCGGTCAATTCTTGAAGATGAGCAGGGACGGCAGGAGGCTGGGTGGGATATCAGATATTACACGCTGCCCGAATTGCGGATTCTTATGAAGGAGATTGGCTTCAATATTGTTGAGGTTTTCGGTGATTACGACAGCTCTGCATATTCTGTGGATAGCAAACGGCTTATAGCAATTTTGCACAAATCCTAAATAATTCCTTTAGTAGATGACAATCTTCTTTGGCTTCGTTCAGGTCATATTTATTCGCAGACCGGTCATATAGGGGCTTTGCTTTTTAGCTCGCAAAGTTAAAATCCTAAGGTAAAATGTTATCTTGTATACTATTCTTATGTGGTGAAAGATAATGGCAAAAGATGCGAAGGTAAAAGAGCTCCGGCCGCCTTTGAGCAAGGCGGATGTTCGCTCGCTGCAGGCTGGAGATGAGGTATCAATAACCGGTGTAATTTACACAGCGCGGGATATGGCTCACAAGCGGCTTTGCATGCTGATAGATAAAGATAAAGAGCTGCCGTTTGAGCTTGAAGGTGCGATTATATATTTTGTCGGTCCAACGCCTGCTCGGCCGGGCAGGGCTGTGGGGGCAGCGGGGCCGACAACCTCGTCGAGAATGGACCCTTTCAGCCCAAAGCTAATAGCCAAAGGGCTCCGGGCGATGATAGGCAAGGGCTATCGCAGCGACGATGTCAGACAGGCACTTAAGAAATATGGTGCAGTGCATCTGGCGGCTATAGGCGGGGCGGGGGCACTTCTGAGCAAACACATAGTTGCCGCGGAGACAATTGCCTACGAGGATTTGGGCGCTGAAGCGATAAGGCGACTTGAGGTAGTAAATTTCCCGGCCATTGTGGCGTACGACACCACGGGGCATGAAGTTTATAAGCGTCTCAAAGACGAGGGCTAAAAAATGAAAGTTGCGCTACTGGGTTTACCACAATCTGGTAAGAGCACACTTCTGGCGGCGATGAGTGGCGTAGAGATTCCGCCGGTCGGCTCAACCCAGATACAGGAAGGGATTGTGTCTGTTCCTGATGAAAGAATTGACTGGCTGGCGGAGGTGTATCAGCGTAAAAAAAGGGTCTATGCAACGATTGATTGTCTTGATGTTCCGGGTCTTTCTTTCACAGACGAGCATACTCGGGCCGCGGCACGCCGATTGATTGGCCAGGTAAGAACGGTTGATATGCTGGCATTGGTGGTTCGTAAGTTTGAGAATCCGCAGGTTCCCGCTTATCGGCACGGCCTGAATCCTGAAAAGGACCTGGTTGAACTGCGGACGGAGATTTTGTTAGCAGATTTGGAGCTTGTAAGTACACGAATCGAGCGTCTGGAACATCAGCTTAAAAAGCCGGGTAAAGCGCAGGCTCATGATGAGGCAGAACTTGCTTTGCACAAGAGATTGCAGGAGGCCATTGAATCTGAAAAGCCGATTAGAAGTGTCATCGAAAGCGAAGAAGAGCTGGAATTGATTCGCTCGCTGGGTTTTTTAACCTTAAAGCCAATGATAGTTGTTATCAATCTCGGCGAGAAGCAATTGGCAGGCGAGATTGATTTAGGCGGAGTGGTTGATGAGAAAGTGCCGGTCGTTGCGGTTTGTGCAAGGCTGGCAAGAGAGCTGAGCCAACTGGATACCCAAAGCAGGGCCGAATTTATGGCCGATTTGGGTCTGACGGAAAAGGCCATCGACAAATTTGTCGGCAGTTGTTACTCGGCGTTAGGGTTGATTAGTTTCCTTACGATAGGGTCCGATGAGGTGCGTGCTTGGCCGATAAAGCGGGACACGGCAGCCTTGGAAGCGGCGGGGAAGGTACACACCGATATGAAGCGCGGCTTTATTCGGGCTGAGACGATGGCATTTGCCGAACTGAAGGAATATGGAAGTGAAAAGGAACTCAAGGCGGCAGGCAAGGTTCGGCTGGAAGGTAAGGAATATATTGTTCAGGACGGGGACGTTATTAAGTTTAGATTCAATGTGTAGAGCTGATTTCAATTAGGATAAACTATAATGCGGGCGGTAGTGCTGACCGGTGTCAGACAGATGGAATTGCGGTATTTGCCGAAGCCTGAGATTCAAAACCCAACTGATGTTCTGCTGAAAGTTGAGATGGTCGGGGTGTGTGGCTCCGACGTGCATTATTACGAGACGGGCAGAATCGGCTCGCAGGTGGTTGAGTTTCCTTTCATAGTGGGGCACGAGTTTTCTGCAGCGGTTATCGAGGTCGGCGGCGGCGTTAAGCATCTAAAAGCAGGTCAAAAAGTAGCAGTGGACCCGGCAATGGCCTGTCATAACTGCGACCAGTGCCGGGCCGGTAGGGAGAATACATGCCGGAATTTACGTTTTCTTGGCTGCCCGGGACAGGCCCAAGGCTGCCTGTGTGAGTATATAGTTATGCCGGCAGATTGTCTGTATCCCATTGACGAGAAAGTAACGCTTGACCAAGCGGTATTGTGCGAACCGCTCTCCATAGGCGTTTATGCCGTCAGGCAGTCGGGCCTTTCGAGTGATTCTAAAGTAGCGATTCTTGGCGCAGGCCCAATTGGATTAAGCGTTTTTGTTGTTGCGCTGGCTAACCAGGCAAAGAGTATTTATATGACCGAAAAGGTTCCTGAGAGAGTAGAGGTGGCCAAGAATGCGGGCGCAAACTGGGTGGGTAATCCGAACAATGAAGATGTGGTTGAGTCAATTCTCAAGGAGATTCCGTTCGGGCCGGATGTGGTGTTCGAATGTGCCGGCGAGCAGGATACGATTGACCAGGCGGTTGAACTGGTCAGGCCGGGCGGAAAAATTATGCTTGTAGGAATACCTCGGACCCAGCGAGTTTCTTTTGTCATTGATAAGCTGCGAAGAAAAGAGATTAGCGTGATAAACGTACGAAGGCAGAACGAATGTATGCAGCCTGCGATTGATATGGTTGCGTCGGGGAAAGTGAATGTCGGATTTATGATAACTCATAGGTTCAAACTCGAGCAAACGCAGCAGGCCTTTGATATAGTAGCAGGCTATCGCGACGGCGTGGTCAAGGCACTGATTGAGTTATAGTTTTCTTCATTAGATTCAGTTGAAGGTAAATTGAAAGTTTTATATGATATGGTAGTTTGAATAAAGGATGTGAGTTTATGATTAGTGAATCGGATAAGCGGAAAATTAGGGAAATTTCGGAAAAGTATCACGTCAAGCGTGTGCTCCTTTTTGGCTCCAGCTTAGATGTTACGAGAGAAAGTCATGATATTGATATCGCTGTAGAAGGGGTTTCTCCTGAGGACTTTTTCGAATACTATGGTGAGCTTATGCTAAAACTCTCCCAGCCAATAGATGTGATTGATTTGTCCGGGAACTCGAAGTTTACCAGATTGATTCAGCAGGAAGGAGTTATGTTGTATGGCTGACTATAAAATGAGAATTGAGGCCGAGTACGAAGCTATAGAAAAAACTCTTTCTTCACTTCCTGATGGGGCTTTGCATCAATTATCACAGTTGGAGCTCGCCGGTGTGGCGGCCTTGATACATAATTTCTATAACGGAATCGAAAACGTAATAAAACAGGTGTTTCAAGCGAAATCCCTTAAGGTTCCCACCGGTGAATCGTGGCATCGAGACTTGCTGCTCACGGCAGTAAAGGAAAAAATAATTTCTCAACACTTGGCAGACCAACTCAAGGCGTATCTTGCTTTCAGGCACTTTGTAATTCACGCTTATGCTCTCGACCTCCAGCCGCAAAGAATCGAATCACTCACAGCTAATATCACAAATGTATTTGGCAAATTCAAATCCGAAATAAGCAAGGTTGCTGTTTGATAGCCGGCCACAGACGAAAGGTTTTATGTGGAAACCGGATAATTAATAGTTCGGCCCGAATCAGGTTGCGAGGCGAATAATGTCTGTTTTGTCCATTGTTGAGTGGATTATCTGGGGAATAGTATTTGCTTATGGGCTATGGTTTGCGATTGGTATCCGAACAGCAGCTATTCGACATGCGCCACCACCTTTATGGCCAACGCTTATCGTATCGTTTTCGTTGGTCTTTTTGCCTTTAATTTTTTTGTTTCTCCCTTTTAGCAAGCTACATATTATCTGGATACTATTAATTCTTTGGAAACTTTCTTTTGTGGCTGGTGTTGGTTACATTCCCCTTATTTCTCAATTATTGATTTGGCCAGCATATATTTATGCTTGCATACTTATTATGGGAACAGGTATGTATCTATCAAGTCCTTCAGAGCGGTCGCCATGGACAGCACGTGACAAAGCGATTCCTTTGAAATATCTATTGAAGAGTTTGTTTCAGGGATTCTCACGCAAATTATCTGCCGAGGAAAAGGAACACATTAACAAAGTGATGGAATCTCGGAGAACAGTAACCGAACAAAAAAATAGCACAGTTACTGATGAGTTTTCCAATATAGGAAAAAACAAAGGGCAATTTGTTTCAGATACTCAAAAGATTGGTCTATAGTTATCAAGACAATTAAAAGAATCTGTTGAAGGTATTCCTGAGGTTTTGTCAGTAGTTGAGAACGAAGGTAAAGGAATGTTTAGCCTTGAAAAAGTTGATAAAAAGAAGTTAATCGAAGAATTGACAATACTAACATATGTTGGCCAACGACTTGCTATCCAGCTTATGCAAAAGAAAGGTGGCGAACGAGATGAAGGCAAAAGGAGGGAAATTTGTGATGCACTTGACTATTATTCCTTGCAGTTTTTGGAAAATTCTCCAGGATTCTATGACCTCTTAGATCGGAGAGGAAAACAGTACTTTCAGTTATTACAATCTCATAATGAGGAAATTAGCAATGGCAACTGGGAAAAGTTTTTTAAGGCCTTACAATTTGAGTTTGAACAATTTTGCCGTGGAGGTGGTGGTGAAAATGAGCCTGTTATCATCACAGGCGATTTTTTCTCTAAGATACCTTTGATGATGCTCACTAGTCAGTATTGGGTCGAGGGTTTTACAAAGACGGCTGAATACCTTAAAACACAAGAGCTTTTATAATTGACCACTAAAGACTCGTATTCTTTATGTTCTTTTCATGCTGAATCACTTTGGATTATCTCCAAAGTTTCCATTAAAGGTACCGGCCTTAAGACTGTTTTGTAAATCAGCACATTTTCCCGATGCTTGCACCATCGCGCAGGGATTTTCCCTTGTTTGCGGCTGAGTTCGGGACTAAAATCAACCTTTGTGAAGAAAGCAAGCATTATCAGTGTGGGGAATGAATTACTGATGGGGCAAACGCTCGATAGTAATAGTGCGTATATAAGCAGCCGGCTGCTTTCTGCCGGCCTGCCGGTTGTTGGAGTGTTTACTACGGCCGATGATATAGATTCGATTGTCAAATCCTTAGAGCGTGCAGTGTCGGACTCGGATGTTGTGATAATGACCGGCGGATTAGGGCCAACGGATGATGATATAACAAGACAAGCGCTGGCACAATTTCTTGGTGTGCAATTAGAGCTGAGGGAAGAATTTTTAGAGCAGCTTAAAACATTTTTTGCGCAGCGAGGCGTCACAATGCCGCAGCGCTGCGAAACAGAGGCCCGCATTCCTGCAGGGGCAAGGGCGCTACCTAATAAGCTTGGCAGCGCGCCGGCAATTTTAGCGGAGTATAAAGGCAAAAAGATTGTAGCTCTGCCGGGTGTGCCTGCGGAAATGAAACAGATTTTCGAGGACGATGTGTTTACTGAGTTACAGGAGTATGCAGGCGAGCAAGTGATAGTGGTACAGAAGCTGAAATGCTTCGGGGCCGCTGAGGCGCAAATCGCTGATAAGCTCGGAGCTATGATGGAGCGTCACAGAAATCCTCTGATTAACTGTACCGTTTCCTGCGGAATAATCACGCTGGCTATCATTGCACAGGGAGAGAAACAGAAGCAGTGTGAAAAGTTGGCTGAAGAGGACGAGAAACGGTTGCGAAGTATCCTGGGGAATTTGGTTTACGGCAGCGGTGACGAGAGTTTGGCGGAAGTCGTCGGGCGGGAGTTGGCCAGGCAGGGTAAAAATCTTTCTGCTGCCGAATCCTGTACGGGTGGGCTGGTCTCAAAGTTGATAACCGATATTCCGGGTACGAGCAGGTATTTTACGCACGGCTGGGTTACGTATGCTGATAATGCGAAAATAGATGAACTTGGTGTGCCCGAGGAGCTTATAAATAAATATGGAGCGGTCAGCGAAGAAGTTGCGCGGGCTATGGCCCAGAGCGCCAGGCGGAAAGCCAATACAACCTTTGCAATCGGCATAAGCGGTATAGCCGGTCCGGGCGGTGGAACTAAAGAAAAACCGGTCGGTCTTGTACACATTGCCTTGGATTCACAGGTCGGCTGTGTGCATCAGCGGATGTTTTTCCCGCGTGAGCGTGACGCAATTCGCCTTCGTGCAGCGTTAACAGCCCTTAATATGCTTAGACTGCAACTGGAGATTTGACGCGGATATGCCGAATTGATATAATAGAGTTTCTGAGGAGTTTATGATGAAGGCCTGTAATGGCTAAGAAACGTAGACATTTGGGCGAGATTCTCTATAGGCAGGGCCTGGTTGATAAGGCAACGTTGAGCAATGCCATAAAGAGCTCAAAGGCGAACAACAAGCGTCTCGGCGAGACACTTCTCGAGCTGGGGGCCCTGGATGAAGAGCGTCTGACGCAGGCGCTGGCCAAGCAGTTCGGCCTGGGATATGTGGATTTGGACCATACCTCGATTCCGGCGGACGTGAAGGCATTGGTGCCGGAAGAGTTAATGAAGAAGCACAATATTCTTCCGATGGGCAGGGAGAATGGCAAATTGAAATTGATTATCAGCGACCCTCTGGACCTGGACACACTTGACCTGCTGCGTTTTCGACTAAGTACCGAGCTGGAATGCTACCTTGCCAGCCCATCAAAGATTCGCTCTTATATCGGCCGGGCTACTGACGATGTGAAAAGCAGTATGGATGCAACCGCTGCAGAGTTGACGGAGGCGGGGCATGCGATTGAAGCCGAAGTGCGGCGGGCCGAGGCCTCGGAGGAGATCGAAGATGAGGGCCCGGTTATCAGGCTTGTAAACCTGATAATAGATGAGGCAGTGAATATGAGGGCCAGCGATATCCATGTTGAGCCGATGGCAGACAGGGTTCGCGTGAGGTATCGTGTGGACGGAGTTTGTATGGAGCGGGACAACATTCCGAAGAGCATGCAGGCCCCTGTTACAGCACGCTTGAAGATTCTCTCGGGTATGGATATGTCTGAGAAACGTTTGCCCCAGGATGGCCGAATTAAACGCAGAGTAGAGACTCAGGACATAGATTTCCGTGTGTCGGCATTGCCGGGCCACCATGGGGAGAGCATAGTGTTGCGTATTTTAAGACCGGATGCGGTCAATATCGGGATTAAATCGCTGGGTTTTGAAGCCGATAGTTACGATCAATTCCACCATATAATCAGGCGGCCGAATGGAATGTTCCTGGTGACGGGACCGACAGGGAGTGGAAAAACTACGACACTTTATGCGGCACTGCAGGAGCTGAATAAGCCGAATGTGAAGATTATTACAGCTGAAGACCCGATAGAATATAGCTTCTCTGGGATGAACCAGTGTCAGGTGAAAACTGAAATTGGACTGACTTTCGAGAAAATTCTAAGGTCGATGCTGCGGCAGGCACCAAATATTATCCTTATCGGGGAGATAAGAGATGGTGTGGTTGCTGATATCGCTGTGCAAGCGGCCCTTACTGGACACTTGGTATTTAGTACTTTGCATACTAATGATGCTCCCAGTGCCATTACGAGGCTTTTGGATATGGGAGTGAAACCATTTCTTGTGGCGAGTTCGATACAAGCCATTATGGCACAACGACTTGTGAGAGTTATATGCAAGGAATGCAGGGTTGTTAATGAGAATCCGAATCCAAAGTATTTACGTCTTTTGAACATAAGTCAGGAGCAAGTTAAGAAACGGCCAATTTACAAGGGCGCCGGTTGTCCAAGATGTAACAACACAGGATACAAGGGACGAATCGCTATTTTTGAGATGATGCATATGAATAACAAAATCAGGGAGTTGGCGTTTGCGAGGTCGACGACAAGCGACTTAAGAAAGGCGGCTAAAGCGGCTGGTATGCGAAACCTGCTTCAGGATGGGAAGCTTAAGATATTCAATGGCATAACAACACCTGAAGAAGTGGCCAGGTACGCACAAGAGGAGGGTTTTATTGTTGAATAGTTCGCTATGGAGGGTAGATACGTTTTTTTAATGATAGGAATACGAGATGGCAACGGTACATATAGACAGATTGTTAGAGGCATGCATTAAGCAGGGCGCATCTGATTTGCATTTGGTTGTTGGCCGGCCTCCGGTTTTACGACTTCATAACAAGCTGAGGTCGCTCGAAACTAAGGTTCTGGAACCAGACGATACGACCTCGCTGATGAAAAGTATTACGCCGGAAAGGAATCAGGAGGAAATACAGGAACGGGGTGGCACGGATTTTGGATTTGCATTTGGTGAAAGGGCGCGTTTTCGTGTTGCCATTTGGCGGCAAAAAGGCTGCATTTCGCTGGTATTAAGGCTGATACCAACGAAAGTTATGACATTTGAGGAGATAGGCCTGCCGGAGATATGCAAGGCGCTTTGCCGAAGGCCGAGAGGACTATTTCTTGTTACGGGTCCGACCGGCTGTGGGAAAACTACGACGCTGGCGACGATGATAAACTACATCAATGAACATTTTGACCGGCACATTGTGACAATAGAAGAGCCGATAGAGTACTATCACAACCATAAGAAGTCGATTATTAGCCAGCGAGCGGTTGGCGTTGATGTGCCGTCTTTCTCGGAGGCGTTGAGGCGTGTTCTAAGACAGGACCCGGATGTTATTCTGGTGGCTGAGCTTCGAGACCTGGAGACGATGGAGGCAGCGATTAGAGCAGCCGAAACGGGACACCTTGTCTTCAGCACCGTGCATACAACAGGTTGTCAGGGCACGATTACGCGAATTATTGACATTTTTCCGGTTGAACAGCAGGAGCAGATTCGAGTCCAGATAAGCAGTAATTTGATAGCGGTTTTAAGCCAGGAACTATGTACGATAGTTAGTGGCCAGGGAAGGATTGCGGCATACGAGTTTATGGTTGTTACTCCAGCGGTTGGCAACCTTATTCGCGAAAACAAGACGTTCCGGATTAATTCGGTTATCCAGACGGGCAAGAGGCTGGGAATGCAACTTATGGATGACCATCTTTGGACGCTTTTCGAATCGGGCAAGATAAGTCTTGAAACAATGATAGAGAAAGCTCGTCAGCCGGGTGAGTTGATGGAGAAGGCTGAAACAGCACATAAGGGCGTGATGACTGCAGAGATGAAAAAAGCCATGGAGGATATTGGACCCGTGCTTCAGATGTAGGAAAAATGCGAAAGAGAGCTTTCTTGGCGATTTGTTTTTTTTGCGAGTGCAGGAGAGGGGTGTGTTTGGTGCGTTTTTCCAT
>CAYZTY010000073.1:0-13179 GCA_964481525.1 uncultured Pirellulales bacterium | reverse complement strand
GTGTAGCAAACGTCGATATCCGAAAGCTAATCGATTTTCATCGCAGCCACGGCAAATTGGCAACCGTAACGATTGTGCGACCTCCCGCGAGGTTCGGTAACATGCAATTTGAAGGCGACAGCATTGTTTCTTTTTTTGAAAAACCGCAAATGGGTGAAGGATGGATTAACGGCGGGTTTTTCGTTTTGGAACCGCAGGTGCTTAATTACATAGAGGGAGACAAGACTAATTTTGAACGCGCACCTCTGGAAAACCTCGCCAGAGACGGCCAGCTTATGGCTTATAAGCATGAAAGCTTCTGGCAATGTATGGACACGCTTCGTGACATGCATTACCTGGAGAAACTCTATCGGGAAGGCAAAGCACCCTGGAAAACATGGGAGGTATAGATATGCGAATTCTGCTCACGGGACATAACGGATATCTTGGAACAGTGATGACGTCCTTCATTCAGAAGTACGGCCACGAGGTTGTGGGGCTCGACACGGACTATTTCGAGGATTGCATCTTAGGCCCAGAGCCGCAGGCCGTCCCTTCCCTTCGCAAGGATATTCGTGATATTGTAATCGAAGACCTTTACGGTTTTGATGCCGTAATTCATCTCGCCAATCTCTGCAACGACCCGCTCGGCAACCTCGACCCGCAGTTGACTCGACGCATCAATCACTTCGCTTCGGTTCGTTTGGCTAAATCAGCTAAGAAAGCCGGCATCGGACGTTTCCTCTTCGCCTCTTCCTGCAGTATGTACGGGTCTGGAAGCCGGGATGATGTACTGACAGAAGAGGCTATCCTTAGCCCTCTAACGCCGTATGCCGAGGCGAAAGTCCAAACGGAACTGGAGTTGGCTATGCTGGCGTCGGACAATTTCAGCCCGGTATACCTGCGTAATGCAACAGCGTATGGTTTTTCCCCGCGGCTGCGCGCAGACCTCGTGCTGAATAATCTGGTCTGCTGGGCGTACACCACCGGCAAGGTAAAAATTATGAGTGACGGCACACCCTGGCGTCCTGTCGTCCACGCCAAAGACATTGCCCTTGCATTTCTTTGTGCTTTGGAGGCACCCGCCGAAACCATACACAATGAAGCGTTCAACGTCGGTAGAAACGGCGAAAACTACCAGGTCCGTGACTTGGCGGAGATTGTCAGGCAAATCGTACCAAACTGCCAGGTCGAGCTCGCCGGCCAAAACAATCCCGACCCTCGTGACTACCGGGTGGACTTCACAAAAATCGAGACGAAGCTGCCGGGCTTCAAACCTTGCTGGACCGCCCAGCTGGGGGCACAGCAACTCTACGAGGTTTTTCAAAAAGTCGGTTTGACTTTGGAAGATTTTCAGGGTTGCAAATACATTCGTTTAAAACAGCTAAACTATCTTCTCAGGGAAAAGAAGCTGGACAAATCCCTGCGATGGACGGGGAAAAAGCTGATTGGAATCAGCTCCGAGGCGTAATTGCCCGGCAATGGGAGAAAAACACAAGCAAGGAAGGGAATCTGATATGGAGCGGCAGGAATTGCGACAGAAAATTCTGGACTTGGTTCGAGACTTCCAAAGAAATCGCGAAATCCCGAACTTCATACCGGGTAAGACCATCGTCCGGTATGCGGGGCGGGTTTTCGACGAAGAAGAAGTGGTCAACGCGGTGGATGCCTGTTTGGACTTTTGGCTGACCCAGGGACGCTTTTCAAAAGTTTTTGAAGCTGACCTGGCTGAGATGATTGGCGTGGACAATGCCTTCCTGGTCAACTCGGGTTCTTCGGCTAATCTGGTGGCCTTTAGTGCGCTGACCTCCGCTCAACTGGATGACCGAAGAGTATATCCCGGTGATGAAGTCATCACGACGGCCGCCGCTTTTCCCACTACCGTTAATCCCATTATCCAAAACCGTGCGGTTCCCGTTTTTATCGACGTCCAGCTCGGCACATACGTGCCCACGGTGGAGGCAATTGCCGAGGCCCTTAGTCCTCGAACAAAGGCCGTGATGATTGCTCACACGATGGCCGTGCCTTTCGACGCTGCGAAGGTGCGAGACCTGTGCCGACAATATGGGCTGTGGCTCATCGAGGATTGTTGCGATGCGTTGATGTCAAAACTAAATGGACGACACCTGGGCACGTTTGGTGATATTGCGACACTTTCATTCTATCCCGCGCACCACATCACGACAGGCGAAGGCGGCGCCGTCTTCACAAACGACGAGCAATTGGCCCGTATCGCCCGCTCGTTCCGTGATTGGGGACGCGATTGCTATTGTGGCGGTGGCGAAAGCAACTCCTGCGGCAAACGTTTCAGCCAACAATTTGGAACACTACCGTTTGGCTACGACCACAAGTATGTATTCTCTCACATCGGGTATAATCTGAAAGTTACGGACATCCAGGCGGCCATTGGTTGTGCCCAGTTGAAAAAGCTTGGCCGTTTCGTGGCCGCTCGCCGGAAAAACTGGTCTTTATTGCACAAAGCCCTGAGCCGATATGAGGACCGTCTCATTTTGCCCGAAACGCCGGAAAACAGTGAACCATCCTACTTCGGATTCGTAATCACCGTTCGCGAAGACGCCGGCTTTTCACGCAACGAGCTAACGGCATACCTGGAAAAAGCCAAAATCGAAACTCGCAACCTCTTCTGCGGCAACCTTGTTCGCCAGCCCGCCTATACAGATATCGAAAGTCGCGTGGTCGGAAATTTACGCAACACCGACATCATTATGAATAACACATTTTTCATCGGGGTGTATCCGGGACTAAGCGGTAAGCACATCGATTATATCGTAGATACCTTCGCTAAATTTATGAAGAACAAGTAACAGCCGTACGAAGTTTATTCACATTTAATTCAAGACCACTCTAACAAAAATCAAGTCAACATTACCAGCATTTTAGAGTTAGCGGCCAAATGAGAGTACTAATCACGGGAGCAAGTGGATATGTTGGTTCCAACTTGGCCCAATATTTGACTAAGTCGGACGGATATAAAGTATTTGCCCTCGTAAGGCCCACCTCAGATACGTCCCGTCTGAAGATGATGGGGCATAAAGTAGAATTAATTGAATACGCTTTAACTCCCGACAGTATTGAACAGGCCGTTGCGCAAGCTCATCCCGATGTTGTTGTCCACCTCGCAGCCTTAATGATACTATCACCCCGGCCGGACCAGATTAAGCAGTTAATTGACGCCAATATACTCTTCGGCACTCTATTAGTTGATGCAATGGTACATCATGAAGCTCGAGCAATGGTAAACACGGGAACATTCTGGGAACATATGGACGATATGGAACATTACTGTCCGGTAAACCTGTATGCTTCAAGCAAGCGGGCTTTTCAGGACATCCTTAAATACTATGAATGCGCCGAATACTTGCGCTTCATCACGCTGGAGCTGCATAGCGTCTACGGCCCTTACGACCCGCGCCCGAAAATTCTCTCACTGTTTAAAAAAAGCGCAATTTCCAGCGAGCCTGTGAAACTCTCGCCCGGAAATCAGGTATTGGATTTTGTACACATTGACGATGTAGTTCGTGCTTACGAGAAAGCTATGTGGTACGTGTACAACAACAAGGATTGTTCTTCTGCAACTGTCCCGATAGGAAGTGGTAATGGCTTAAGCTTACGTAAGATGGCAGAAGTCTATGAAGATTGTATTAAGCGCCCGCTGAATATCGAATGGGAAGGCATATCATACAGGCCGCGTGAAGTTATGAAAAGCATAGCGAATCTCGGCCCTGCAAAAGAAATTTTGGGATGGCAGCCCGACTTCGACATCAAAAGTGGAATAGAACATATGCTGCAGGAAGAAAAAGTGCACCAGAATATATGATTATTATAAGCGGTATTATGCCCGGCCCCCAGGGAGTCGGAAGACTCCTGTCACAGCTTCAGAAAGAAGCTAAAAACTATTCCAATGGTACCACTTCCTTTATATTCGGCCCTGCCGGCACGGCTGGCGGTAAAGCACTTCGTAAAGGACAAATCCTGAAATTCCTGGCAGCTCTCTGGAAGATTCTTTGCGGCAAAATACGTCTCTGGGTTGCCTTAAAGAGCCGGAGACTTTATGAAACAGATGAGCAGATTCTACTCATACATTTTCAAACGCTGGGTTACAGGTGGTGTAAGCGGTTTATTGAAAAACGTTCAAAACCAACCTGGATTTACCTTGTAGATTGTGGTTTTTTCTGTATTCGGTCATACAACTATATACCCGGCGAAAGAACAGCCTGCCTGCGATGTCTTGGCGGTAAATGGCGGTTCTCGAAAGAACATAATTGCCGTCCGATACCATTTACCAATTTTCAGGCTAATAAACTAATCGGCGCACTTAAGGCATGGACAGAAGAGGGAAAAGTTAAGCTTCTTGTGCAAAATCGAACTCAAGCCGAGCTGGTTCGAAAGCACTTTGGAGCTTGTGCCACAGGTAATGCAGAAGTTAAAATTGTTGGCCTTTGGACAATAGACTGGCCGGAACTCGAAGAAATCCCCTTTATTGAAAAAGACTTTGATGGAGAAAAACAATATGATGTTGTTTTCCATGGCTCCTCTATTCCTGCAAAAGGATTCATCTGGGCTATGGAACTGGCCGGTCATTGTCCAAATTTAAAGTTCCTGTTTCCCTGCTTCAAATCGGTTCGACTGAGCTTCTCGAAGTCTGACTCACGCCCGCTTGGTAAATCCTGCCCGTCTAACATCCATTTTACATATATGACGTGGGAAAAAGGACTGGCAGAAGCAGTAAAGAAAGCAAAAATGGTCTTGGTCCCCTCTCTTTGGTCAGCGCCCATTGAGGGCGCTCTGCTGAAATCCATTATTTTTGGCCGCTCGGTAGCAGTTGTTGATGAAATGACGGCTTTCGCTAACGAGCTGCCGGATGGCCTTATTTTGCGGTTACCTTCGGAAGTTAAGAAAGCAGCTAACCTTCTTGTCGAATCGGTTGAATCCGGATGGAGACCTGAAGCAGGATTACGTCATGAATGGCTCAACGAATTTTACAAAAAAAACACAGGATTGCTAAATAGGCTGCACTCTTTCTGCCGGGAAAACCAAAACCTCGGGCCTCAGTAAGTATCTCAAAATGCAGTGAAAGAAAAAGATTATGACTAAAGACGGTTCGTGGGAGCTATATTGCAAAGAGACGCAGGCATCCAAAATTCAGGAAACTGTCGACAAATTACTTGCAGCTGTACCTTCGCCGAAGATTCTCGAGGCAGGTTGTGGTTCTGCCAGCCACTTAAACTTTAAACCGAATTCCAGGATTTCGGGCATAGACATTTCACAGGAACAGTTGAATCGAAACAACGTACTTGCAGAAAGAATTTTAGGTGACATTCAAACGTACGACCTTTCGGGTGGAAATTACGATTTAATTGTTTGCCGTTTTGTTCTGGAACATCTCAGCGAACCGGAGAAAGCCCTGTCTAATTTTGTCCGAGGATTGTCATCCAATGGAGCTATAGTCATAGTGGCACCGAATCTTTTTTCAATCGAAGGTTCGGCTTCAAAATTTACTCCGCACTGGTTCCACGTATTCTTATGTCATTTGTTATTTGGCGACAAGCGGACCGGCAATACCGACGAAGGCCCTTTCCCAACGCCGTTTCGATTTTCTATAACGCCCGGACGAGTGAAGTCACTTTTGGAATATAACGGCTTAAAAACCCAATATTTCCATCTATATGAGGGATATAGATTATGGCTGCTGTGCAAGCGAAGTATTTTTATGAAAGTAATTTTCAAAACAACGAGGTCATTAATTAAGATGCTAACTTTAGGAAAGTGTGATGCACTACTCGGCACCTATGTAATTGTCGTCAGTAAGGTATAGTTGACACCCAAATGCGGCGAATCGCATACCACAGGTTTACCCAATCAAGATAGGTGAAGGAAAAAATGACAATGAAAAAAGTAGTTTTAATAAATCCTCCTCTAACTATGGAAGAAAGATACGGGGACTTGGCAAAAGCAGGTAGTAAGCTTCCTCCGGTTGGCTTATGTAATCTTGCAGCCGTTGCCAGGAATGCAGGAGTGGAAGTTTCGATTATTGATGCTCCAGCGCTCGGATTAGACACGAAAGCTACATACGAAATGATGATGGAATTCGAGCCCGACCTTATCGGCATTACAGCAGTAACCATATCAATTAACAATGCGGCAAAACTCGCAAAGTACATAAAAAGCAAAAATACCCGTTCCCCTGTAATTTTAGGAGGTCCTCACGTTACTGCCGTTCCCAAAGAAACTTTAACACGTTTCCCGGAATTCGATATTGCCGTCATAGGCGAGGGTGAGGAAACGTTCCTCGAACTGATAAAAAACCTGGATAAACAGACAAATCTGGAAAAAATAGAAGGCATAGCCTTTCGCAGAAATGGTGATGTAATTTGCTCTGCCCGACGTTCTTTCATTTGAGATATTGACGTTCTTCCGTTTCCTGCTTGGGATATGTTGTCTGATTTCCCCACGGATACTGTTAGTCAGCTATACGTTCGTACCGAATGCCGGCAACGAACCGCCGCCTCTGGGCTTGTGCAATCTTCTCTTGCCTACAGCGGCCTCAGAGTGACATCTATGAGTTTTTTTAACAAAGCGTTAATTTATTAGATTGAGGAAGTTAATATGTTAAAAGGTGCGGTAATTGGGGTTGGCCGAATGGGGCTGACTCATTTGTCAATTTTAAATAATCACCCAGATGTCAATTTTGTGGCTGTTTGTGAGTCCTCGTCATTTGTACGGAGAAACATTAGCAAATACATGAAGATACGGACGTTCAAAGATTATCGTAAAATGCTTGATAATATGAGGCTTGATTTCGTCATTATAGCTACTCCAACAGGTATGCATGCCGAGATCGCTAAATACGCCGTCCGAAACAACCTCCATGTTTTTGTCGAAAAACCTTTTACGCTGAGTGCAAAGCAGGGATGTGAAGTGGTTAATATGCTGCAAGGTAGGAATCTTGTGAATCAGGTAGGCTATGTAATTCGGTTTAATGATGTGTTTATGCGAATTAAGAAGCTGCTTGATTGTGGTGCTATTGGCCGGTTGCTTACCTTGAAGATGGAAATGAACGGTCGCACCATTCTTAAAGACGCCAAGAATAGTTGGCGATCCGAAAAGACCGAAGGTGGTGGCTGTCTTTACGATTTTGCATCACACGGTATCGATCTGGTTAATTATCTTATAGGGCTACCTGATGAAATTAATGGCAGTGTAATGCAGAGTATCCACTCTGTAGGTGTCGAAGATGCTGTCTGTTCAACTTTTCTCTACAAAAGTAAACTACGTGGCAATCTGTTAGTCAATTGGAGTGATCCATCTTATCGCAAGCCTGCATATCGAATGGAAATTCTTGGGAAAAAAGGGAAAATTATTGGTGACCTGCATAGTTACAAGGTATTTTTCTGGAACAAACCCGAAATTGAAGGATTTACTCAAGGTTGGAATCGGCGCTACATCACGGATTTTGCCGAGCCCGTTCGATTCTACGTGCGGGGTTGTGAGTTCACCCGCCAGTTGGATTATTTTATCGCTTGTATTCTCAACAATATTCCTTGTCAGATATGTTCTTTCGAAGATGGCTTGAAAACGGACATCATTATTGAGCGCATCGCCAAAGATGCTGCCCAAAGGGGTATTTAATATGGATAGAATTATATTGGGGGACAATCAGTTTTTTGGCATTAATCACATGTCGGAGGAAAAGGCGCAAGCTCAATCCGAACATTTCAAGGATACCAACGCAATAATTGAAGTGATTGATACTGCTTACCATTGTGGTATTCATGCCTTTATGTTTAATACCTACGACCGAGTGGCGGAATTAACCGATCATTTTCGGGCTAATCCTGACAGATATGCTGATCTTAGACTTTATCCCTCTCTGCCATACGCGCACAAATACGCCAATGCCGTAAATGAAAAAGGCATAATTGGCGCGTTGAACAGCTTTGTTTTTGCCGACCGTTCAACTGATCAGATATTTGGCACACTTGTTTGTGGTGCTATGAGTGTAGTCAAGCAGGATATGATAGATGTGATGAAACTTCTTATTGACGCAGAGATGAGAATGTTCCACGATTTGAATGTACAAGCCATTTTCTTGCAGAACATTGTTACGGATCTCTTACTTGGCTTGGGTGTTAAAGAAGTGTTTATTGAATTTGCAAATTATATCAAGAAAAAGTACAGTGTTGAACCGGCATTCAATACTATGAATATGCCAAAGCTAGTCGAATTTCTTCTTGGCTGTGGTATAAAAAACCCTATTGTTTGTTCAGTAGTCAATAAAGCTGGTTATTTTATGAACCCTTGTTTAAGCGCTTATGAAGAAGTTATACGCACAAAGCCTTTCAGGCCCATGGCAATGTGTATTTTGGCCTCTGGTGCTGTCCCTCCCAAAGAGGCAGTTGAGTATGTGGTTAATCAGAAGAAAATCAGGTCAATTGTATTTGGGGCATCCTCAAAAGCTCACATAGTGCAAACAAAAGAGCTAATCGAGCAATATTTTATCTGACTGATTCAGGTAGGAATACGAATTCAGGAGGCTTCTAAATGAAAAGCAGCCGAGCCTTAAATGAGTGTGCCAACAAAACTGTTTTTGGTGTACCGGTTACCTGTTGTTCAATAGATTATGCTTTACACCAAATAGATGCTAATATCCGAGGGTTGAGAAAGCGAGCCTATATTTGTATTACTAACACAGAATCAATGTATTATGCAAAACGAATACCTGAGCATCTTGAGTATATCAAAAACGCCACCTTTTCATTTTGTGATGGTATTGGCATCGTAATCGCAGCTAAGGCCGCAGGTAATAACGTTTGGCGTCTAAATGGACCGGACTTTGTAGAGTATTGTTGTAGATATGGTCTAAAGAGTAACTGGCGCCATTTTTTCTGTGGCGGTAAGAACGGTGTCGCCGATCTGCTAAGCCAGAAACTTACAAGACGTTTCCCTGGTATCATCATCGCCGGAACTTTTTGTCCACCGTTTCGCCAATTGAAACCCGAGGAGGAAGAAGAAATGGTTCGGCAGATTAATGAAGCAAAACCTGATATTCTCTGGGTGGGGCTGGGATTGTTGAAACAAGAACGATGGGTCATAAAATACATTGACCGAATTAATGTACCATGGATGATAGGCGTGGGTGCTGCGTTTGATTACCACGCAGAAACTGTTAGATGGGCTCCGGTATGGATACGAAGAATTGGCATGGAATGGTTATACCGTTTGTGTTTTGAGCCTCGTATGTTTGTTAGGAATGCAAGGAGTAGCGTATTTATGTTTCAGGCTATAGGATACGGCTTAATACAGCGACTATTCTACAAGGCAAGATGAGGCCTTTTTTCGACTTTGATGCTTATATAAATCTTAAAGGCACAATGCTTAAGCTCAGATGGTTTTGCCGGACTTACAAATTTATACCGATGCATGAGTTGGTTAAAAGACTCTATGATAATTAAATGAAACTGTCTCTGTTGGTATATTTATCAATCACATTAAATTATCTCGGCGCTGTCCTCGGGTATCCAGCCGTCACTGTCGTCAAAAAGTTTTATGTGAAACCATCCGGGCCTGTGCTCAAGCATATCGAACTCTGTCCCCTCGTGTAACGGTTCCTTGAAACTGGCGGGATAATTCTGCCCGTCTCCCTGCCTGGCTACAACCTCTTTATCAGTTATGACGCCGCATACCTTATCCGCCTGGATTCTGGATTCAACCGCAACCGACACCAGAAAACAGAGTGTTAAAATACCACAAATTACTGCCGGCACAGTCGAAAAGGAGCTTCGACCGAACCATATTAAAGCCGTAACAAATATGCAAACGCCTGCAAAAAAGATACATGTAAGTAAAAATTTAGTTCTAAGGGAAAAGTCATAATGCCAGAAAAAAAGAGTATGTAAAACACGTCTCTCGGTTTTTGTCCCTATCTTGTCTATTCTTTTGCTGCGTGCAAACGACAAATTTTTCTTAATATTCTCGTCGGAATTGTCAAGTCTATCGGCCCGGCGGTAATTCAAAATCGCTTTACCGAGCTGGCCTTTGAGAAAACAAGAATTAGCCAAATTGTAATATAGCTTAGCGTTTTTGACATCGCCCTCGTCTATGATTTTTTCGAAAGTAAGTATTGCCCTCTCGTAAAGTCTTTCAGCCTGGTCAGGGTCTTTTGCTGAATTAGCCTCTCTGAAGTATTCGTTTGCCTGGTTGAAAAGCGAACATTTTTGTTCCCTCGACAACTCCGCTTCCGCCGGGTTAATTACCGACAGAAAAAGCAAACCAACCAACAGCATTGTAATCCTGCTAAATTTCATCTCTTGGATTTCTTTTCAATGGTTTGGACCAGCTTTATGACTTCTTTAATCTTTGCCGGGTCAATGTTTGCCTCTACAGACGCATAGCGGGCCGCCTCACAATCACCAATTATTCCTTTGTATCTCTCGGCTGTATGTGTATCTTTTGTCGCCGCGACAATCACCTCGAAACAGTCATTGGAAGTAAGCGAGCCTGCCTGCCTGTCAAATCGGTCACCTATATACTGTTTCATTATCGAGGCAAGCTGCTCATCTGGCTGGTGTGAGCCAACGGAGGTAATTTGCTTTAATTGGCGTATAGCCTTACCGGAAGCAGACCGCCTGCGTTTAGTTGCGACTTTTTCAGGCGTTGTGTGTGTAAAGAATTTAAACAATACACTGAATACAAGTAAAGCCAGAGGTACCGCCCAAATCACCGCATAACCGGAACTAACGGCAGCGGCCACCGGAGAAAATGCCTGGTTTGTTAAGGCATCGATATCTTCATAATTAGCTGAAAGACCTTTCTTTATGGCCTCGACTTCTTTATTAACAACCGGTGCGAATTCTCTGCCCTCCAAATCCGCACCGGTCAGTATCTTTGTCGGCGATACCTCAATTTTTATCGGCTCGGTTTTAGCCACAGAATACTCGCCCTTTTCGGCATCGAAATAAGCAAGCGGGATTGATGGCATCTCGGTAACTTTGTCGTTATTGGCACGTATCGTCTGTGTAAAAACTTTGTAGCCGTCTTCAATTGCCGGTGATGCTTTCTCGGATGGTATCTTAAAGTTCTCCGCCAGCTCGCCAAGCTCCTCAAGCGCAGGCCACTGAACCGGTTTTAGATATTTACCACCGCCAACTTTTATTGTAAGCGTTATAGGGTCGCCCACATTGACCTTCGTTGGTGTGGCGGACGCCGAAATTGTATAATGCCCGACCAAACCATAAAACCCCCGAGGTTTACCTTCTTCAGGTAAAGGTAGTACAGTAAGGTTTAAAGGTTGCGAACTGACCACAAACCGCTTGTATTGTGTTCGGGAGCCGAAAAAACCATCGAAAAAATCGTCATCAAAAAATCGGTCTCGAGACCGGCCTCGACCAACGGCTATTTCAGCGGATATTGAAGCAGGCTCTAAGGTTATTTTGCCGGAATATTTAGCAATCAGAACCTTGCTAAACGTAAACAAAACTGCACTCCTGCCGCCCCTGGTCACACGGTACTCTTTCCCACGCGCGGCAGCCGCATCATCAGGTTCTTCAATGTAAAAAGCGTCGCTTTGAAGAACAGGCAGGTTAAATTGATAGTCACGAATATTTGAATATCTGTAGAATTTGACTGTAATTATGACCGGCTGACCAACATAACATTGTCTCTCTGATAAGGTTACCTCCAGTTCTAACTGGTCGGTCGTGCCCGGCTCTAAAATATTAACTTCTACGGGATTAGTCCGGTAATTTTTCCCATCGAGTGTAACCGTTACCGGCGGCAGGTTTATTCGGCCGGCACTATTGGCGGTCAGTGAATAGCTCATTATATATTGCTTTGTAACTGTCCGCGTTGTCCGGCCGTTCACAATACTTATGGAAGTTTGTGAAAGGTCTCTATTGCCGATACTTTTCGGTTCATACTCTGCCAGAGGTGTTAAATCGACCTGGCCGGCCTTATCATCGCCATCGATAATTATATGGTAGCCGAAGCTTTGACCGACATAAACGTCTTCTGAATACTCGACCTGGGCAAAAACTCGCACTTGAGCTGTGGCACTGTTCGCCCAGAGCATTGTTAAAATTAAGGCAACAAAAACATATTTCGGTAAACCATTCATACTACCAGTCTTTCTCCACTTCCTGGTAACGAGCCTTTTGTAGAACCTGTCTCTGTCTTTTCTCACGCTGTTCCTTGTCTAGTATATCCTCAGCAGTAGTATCCGGAGCTTGTTGGGGTTCTTGTTGTTCCTGCTGGGCCTCGTTTTCCTGCTGCGGTTGTTCTTGCTGCTGTTGTTGCTCTTGCTGCTGCTGTTGCTCTTGCTGCTGCTGCTGACCCTGTTGATTTTCTCCGGACATTGCTTTCAGTGCATTTTCAATATGTTCAACAGCTTCATCCTGAGATTTCTTGGCCACGGCACCATTTGAAGCATTTAATTGCTTCTCGGCATTTGTCTGTTTGTCCACCGCTTTATTAAGCTCGTCCCCGGCCTGTTGGAGTTGCTGCGGCACGGGATTGTTGGGGTCCTGCTGCTGAATTTGCTGTGATGCCTGCTCGGTCTCTGATTTTAGTTGCGATTGCTCCTCCGCTTGTTTTGTATAATTGTCCGCCGCCTGCTGTTGACTAATTTGCTCGTTTTCCTCCCGGCTTTTTGTCTCCTGTGTCTGCTCGGCTAAACCTTTCTGTCGTTCCAGAAGTTCTTTGAGCTTTTCCTGAAGCTGTTGTTGTTTGGCCGCTTGCTCTTCTTGTTGCTGTTTTTGCTTGTTGATTTGGTCGATTATGTCTTTGATAATCAGCCGGGCGACCTCGATATTTTTCGCGGCCTTTTCATTTTCCGGGTCAACATCCAACGCTCCTCGCCAATAAACAATACTTGTTTGCAGGTCCTCGAGGGCTTTTTGTAAATTAGAGTCTTTTTGCTTGGTTCCCCGCTGAAAATAGCAATCACCGAGATTATATTTAGCTTTGGCGACTAATCCCATATCTTTACTCTCGGCCGCAACTTCATTATACAGGTCTATGGCCCTGGCAAGGTCATCAAGCTGAAAATAGCAATTCGCCTGGTTGAATTTCGGCTCCATTGCTTGGGGCTGGTCAATAAGGGCCCGGTCATATTCCTTGATTGCTTCGTTATAACTTCCCTTATCGTACAGCCTGTTTCCCTGATAAACTGAATCCTGGACGGAA
>CAYZTY010000072.1:0-13271 GCA_964481525.1 uncultured Pirellulales bacterium | reverse complement strand
AGGACGCTCGAAGAACCGGACAGTTCAGAAATCAGAAACCAGCGTTCATTGCCGACAAGAGAAGGCTCAATATGTTCGAAAGTACGTCTGTCTTTTCTAACCGCATCGGCGTGCAGGCCTCCCTTATGAGCAAAGGCACTTTCGCCGACATAAGGCATATTCAACACAGACGGCAAATTGGCCATCTCGAAAACAAATCGCGACACCTCCGTGAGTGTCCTTATTTTCTCGCCGTCCAGCACATCTAATCCCATCTTGAATGCCAAATTCGGTATTATCGTACAAAGGTTGGCGTTCCCGCACCTCTCGCCCAGCCCATTTATCGTACCCTGCACGTGACGAGCGCCGGCCCGAACGGCAGCAAGCGTATTAGCAGCAGCGGTGTCACTATCGTTATGTGCGTGAATACCGATAGTCAAACCGCCAAGCAGACCGGCAGCCTTCTTGGTGATTTCGTAAATTTCCTCAGGCAAGCAACCGCCGTTGGTATCACAGAGAACAATACAATCGGCCCCGGCCTCGGCCGCAACCTGCAAAACCTTCATCGAGTACTGCGGATTCTGCTTATACCCGTCGTAGAAGTGCTCGGCATCGAAGATTACCTCAAGGCTGTGGTCTTTCAAATACTTTACCGACTCGGAGCAAATTATAAGGTTCTGCTCCAGTGAACAACGCAGAACGGTACTGACGTGCATATCCGATGCCTTGGCGACCAGTGTGGCGACGGAGGTATTACAGGCCAAAATCGCATTCAATGAGGCGTCGTCCTCAACTTTGGCCTTGGCCCGCCTGGTATTGCCGAAGGCGGCGATTTTCGAGCGCTTCAGCTTAAGCTTTGCAACTTCCTCGAAAAACTGCATCTCTTTGGGATTGGCCACGGCATATCCGCCTTCGATGTAGTCCAGCCCCAGTGCATCGAGGTGTTGGGCAATCATCAGCTTATCCTGCAGGGAAAAGCTAACGCCCTCGGTCTGCATCCCGTCACGAAGAGTCGTGTCGTAAAGTACGATTTTTTCCATTTCAAAATCCTGTAAGTATGCTGCTGCCATTTTATCCTTTATGCCTTACAATGTAAAGCTCAAAGAATGGTGCTACATTGCAAACTTGCCAAGCGGTGATGCAACTGGTAAAATTCGCAGCCAAAGACAACAGACCGTGTAATGAGGTAACTGATGAAGGCAAAACTAAGTTTTCTGGGCGCAACTCAGAATGTAACCGGCTCGCGGTTTCTGCTCGAGGTCGATAAGACAAGGATTCTTGTGGATTGCGGGCTTTATCAGGAAAGGCAGCTTCGGGCAAGAAACTGGGAGCCGTTTGCGGTCCAGCCGGCAGATATCGACGCCGTGCTTCTAACTCATGCCCATCTCGACCATTGTGGTTTATTGCCCAAGCTGGTCAAAGAGGGATTCAAAGGACCAATTTATTGTACGCCTGCCACCTCGGAGATTACGCAGATTGTGTTAGCCGATTCCGGCCATCTGCAGGAAGAAGATGCCGAGTATAAGCGCAGAAGGCACGAGAAAGAAGGCCGAAAAGGCGCATATCCGGAAGTGCCGCTCTATACCGCCGAGGATGCGCAGGCCTGCACGCCGCTTTTTCAGCCCGTCAAATACGGCCGGCCCACAAAAATAGGCGACGGACTCGAAGCTACATTCTATGACGCCGGCCATATTCTTGGCTCATCAATGATAAAAATTAAGTTCCCCGCCAACGGCCAGCAAAGAACGGTACTGTTCTCCGGCGATATCGGCAGGCCGAACAGGCCTATCGTGCGTGACCCCACCATTTTCGAAGAGGCGGATTATGTGCTTCTCGAATCAACCTATGGCGACAGAGAGCATCAGCCAACCGAAGACGTAGAAGAGGCAATCGGCGAAGTAATAAACTCGACGATACAGGCGGGCGGCAACATTATCGTGCCGAGTTTTGCCATAGAACGCTCGCAGGAAATTTTATACTACGTAAACGCACTCCTGCGCGCTAATAAAATACCGCATCTTTCTATTCTCTTAGACAGCCCAATGGCGACGAATGTAACCGAGGTTTTCAAGAACCACCCGGAACTATATGATGAGCAAATGGCCAAACTGGTCAGGGACAAAAACTCGCCGTTTAACTTCCCCGACCTTAAAATCGTAAGGACAACCGAAGAATCCAAGGAAATCAACCACATAAAAGAAACGGTAATGGTGATAGCAGGCTCGGGAATGTGCACCGGCGGAAGGATAAAACATCACTTAGTCAATAACATCTCTCGCCCGGAAAGTACGATAATGTTCGTAGGCTACCAGGCCGTCGGCACACTGGGCAGGTCAATTATCGACGGTGCCAAAGAGGTCAGGATACTCGGACAGAAGCGCAATGTTGAAGCAAGGGTGACACAGATACACGGTTTTTCGAGCCACGCCGACAGGACTGAGATTTTGAAATGGTTGACCGAGTTCAAAAAGGCTCCGCGGGCACTCTTTCTCGTACACGGTGAACCCGACAGCGCCAAAAATTTCAGCGACTACATCAAAGAGAAAACCGGCTGGAAGAGTTTCGTCCCGGCCTATCAGGATGAATTTGTCCTCGAGTAATCCCAAAACACTCAGCGTTTGTTCTGCTCAAGCACTGCGATTGTGCGCTCAAGGATTTGCTCGGCCGGCTCGTCAGGCTCGATATCGAGCCAGTTAACATTTCTGAAGGTTTTGAACCAAGTCCTCTGGGCCTTTGCGAATTTACGGGTATTTTTCTTTATAAGCTCAATCGCATCATCGAGTGAGCATTTGCCATTCAGATACTCAATGATTTCAGCATAGCCGATAGCGCATCGCGATTGAAGGCTCAAAGGCTTTTCCTCAGCCAGAAGCGATTTCACTTCGTCGACAAGGCCCCGCTCTATCATCATTTTAGCGCGCAAATTTATTCTGTGTGCCGTTTCCGGTCTTTCTCTTCTAAGACCAATAATTTTCCAGTTATGGCAAGGCCGGGCCTCTGCGAACTGTGTTTGCATAGAGGAGATGGGCCGACCGGTAAGCTCATAGACTTCCAGGGCGCGTATGATACGTCTTGCGTCATTAGGATTAATGCGCTCGGCAGAAGTAGGGTCCAGCTCAGTAAGTTGTTTATGAAGTTCCGCTGTGCCCTCCTGTTTGATTTTCTGTTTTAGTCGACCTCGGAACTGTTTATCTGTTCCGGGCCCCTCGAAAAGTCCAAACAGCAGGGCCTTAAGATACATTGCTGCACCGCCAACGGCGATAACAGGCCTGTTCTTTGCCTTTATTTGCTCGATAGCCGACTCAGCCAGCTCGAGAAATGCCGCAACACTAAAGAATTCACTCGGCTCGATGACGTCTATAAGATGATATTTAACCTTCATTTGGGCATCCCTGGACGGCTTGGCTGTGCCGATATTCATTCGGCGGTAGACCTTCATCGAGTCAACACTGATTATCTCGGCGCCGATATTTTTCGCCAGATTGAAGGCCAATGTGCCTTTGCCGGATGCGGTCACGCCCAAAATTAAAATCATATCAGGATTCATAAATTACTGTCTCCGGCACGTAAAATACTATATAATAACTAATTTGGTGCACAAAAACCATATTCAAGGCACATTGGACGGCAGAAAACTCAATGACATCCGTAACAGAGGACCATATCGATTTTAAGGCGCAGTTGGATGAGAAGGCCCGGTTAGCCGACAAAACGCTGACTGAGCTATTGGACCTGCAAACCGATATTCCCCAGCCGCTGCGGGCAGCTATTGACTATACGGCCAAGGCGCGGGGCAAACGGCTCCGGGCGGCGATTGTAATGTGGTGCTGTGAGCTGCTGACCGGGCGGGTAAATGAAAATGCGAAACTCTCGGCCGCGGCGGTAGAAATGATTCACACTTATTCATTAGTGCACGACGATTTGCCTGCAATGGACAATGATGATGTCCGGCGAGGTCAACCAAGCTGCCATAAAGCATTCGACGAGGCAACCGCCATACTCACCGGTGATGCACTTTTGAGTCTGGCTTTTGAGATTCTGGCCACCAGAATCGATAACGCCGATACAGCAGTCAGACTGATAGCAGAGTTGGCTACGGCCGCGGGACCGGCCGGTATGATTGCGGGACAGATACAAGATTTGCAGGCTGAAAACACAGAAGGCAGCGAACAGCTTCTGAAAAGCATCCACACAAACAAAACGGCCAAAATGTTCCGCTGCGCGGCGGCAATGGGAGCTATCTGCGGCAACGCGAACGAGCAGGAGTATACGCAACTGTGTGAATATGGATTGAAGCTCGGGCTGGGATTCCAGATTGCGGATGATATTCTGGACGTTAGCGCTTCAAGCAAGCAGTTGGGAAAAACGGTAGGTAAAGATGTCCGGCAGGGAAAAGTTACGTACCCGGCGATAGCGGGGCTGGCCAAGTCGAGACAACTGGGAAAGAAACTGGCTTCTGAAGCCGTCTCAGCACTGGACGGCTTCGGCGAAGAGGCTGATGTCCTGCGGAGGCTTGCGGTAGAACTGGAAAAAAGAACGAGATAGATGAAGGCACAGCTATGGAACAGATGCTAAATAAAATTAACAGTCCGGCCGATGTGAAAAAACTGTCGATGGCCGAGTTGAAGAAACTGGCGGTGGAGATTCGCGAGTTTATCACCGCTGCCGTCAGCCGGACGGGAGGGCATTTAGCCAGCAATCTCGGGGTTGTTGAGTTAACGATTGCGCTGCATTATGTCTTCGATTTCGAAAAAGATAGACTGCTCTGGGACGTGGGCCACCAGTGCTACACGCACAAGATTCTTACCGGCCGAAAAGAACAGTTCGTCAAGCTCCGTCGGCTCGGCGGCGTAAGCGGTTTTCCCAATCCGGCAGAAAGCCCATACGATGTCTTTACCGTCGGGCATGCCGGTACAAGTATCGCGACGGCATTAGGTATGGCGCTCGGGGCTGAGAAGCTAAAGGCAAAAGAGAAAATCGTAGCCGTGGTGGGCGACGCGAGCATTGTCAACGGCCTGTCGTTCGAGGCGCTTAATAATCTCGGCCTGGTCAAAAGACAACTGCTGTTGGTTCTCAATGATAATTCAATGGCGATTGACGTTACACAGGGGGCACTGGCCAAGTTTCTTGCCAAGGTCAGGCTAAGCCAGACATACGAGGATATGCGGAAAACCGCCAACAACATCCTTGAGCATATGCCTTTGATAGGCAAAACTGTGGAAGAGGCAATTGAAAAACTCAAAAAGAGCATAAGAATGGCCATCTCGCCCAGCCAGTTGTTCGAGAGTCTGAATATTCCCTACTTCGGGCCGGTCGACGGGCACGATATAAACTCACTTATAAAATTATTCAAGGCGCTGGCCAAACTCAATCATCCGGCCCTTTTACACATCTATACAAACAAAGGCGAGGGTTTCCGTCCTGCCGACGCCGACCCGCGTCGGTTTCACTCAACCGGCCCCTTCGACCTCAACGGCGATGTCGTCGAAATCAATCATACAGGCCGAAGCTTCACCAATGCCTTCGGAGATATTCTGGTCGAGTTGGCGACAAAGAATGAGCGGATAGTCGCAATCACCGCCGCGATGCCGGACGGCACGGGTCTTGTCAAGTTCCGGAAAAAATTTCCCGACAGATATTATGATGTCGGAATTGCCGAGAGTACAGCGGTAGATATAGCGGCAGGCCTGGCGAAGGCCGGGGCCAGACCCATCGTCTGCATATACTCGACGTTTCTGCAAAGGAGCTACGACCAGATTTTTCAGGAAGTTGCCTTGCAGAATCTGCCCGTTATTTTCTGCCTTGACCGGGCCGGATTCGTCGGCAGCGATGGGCCAACACATCATGGTCTGACGGATGTCGGCTCTTTGCGGATGCTGCCGAATATGGTGCTTATAGGACCAAGCGATGAGGTCGAGCTGAGAGCGGCGATGGAATTTGCGCTGGGAATTGAACGGCCCGTAGCCATCAGGTACCCCAAGGACCTTGTCCCGACAGGAGTCCTGGGAAGCTCACGGTGCACACAACCCTTCGAATTAGGCAAATCTGTGCCGGCACGTGACGAAAGCGGCTCGGAAGTGGTATTAGTAGCGTACGGAGTCATACTAAAAGAGGCATTAAAAGCGGCGGAGAACCTAGCCAGGCAAGGAATATCTGTCGATGTTATAAATGCAAGGTTTGCAAAGCCTATTGATGAGGGAATTGTTAATTTGATAGCACAGGGCAAGACTATAATAACCATTGAGGACCATTGTGCAGCCTGCGGATTTGGCTCGGCGGTACTCGAGGCCGCCAGTAAAATGGCTTTTGCAGCGAGAACCGAACAACTCAGCCCTGAGAAAAAATCCAGGGACTCCGGAGCAACCGGGCAGGTCTTGGTTCTGGGCGGGCCGGATAGTTTCCTTGACGCCGACTCGCGCAGCGGCCAGCTTGCACAGGCCGGGCTAAGCGCCGAGCAGATTGCCGAGGCAGTCAAGAAACTGCTCGGTCAGTCAGGAAATACGGCTAACAACCCAAGCAGCAAGCATCAAATCAGGTATATTGAAAATGCAGGACAATTTAAAAAAACTACCACGACTGATAATCTTCGGGGACGCTAAAAGACGCTATGTTACAGAAGCTGTTGAAGAATTTACGAGCTTTGCGCGTGGAAAGGCTGAGATTCTGGCAAATTGCCTAAGGGGCGATTGTGCCGAGGATGTTCTGAGCCGGGCAGACTTTGCGGTGGTATTCGGCGGAGACGGGACAATCCTATCGGCAGCGAGAGACCTTAGCGAAACAAAAGTGCCGGTTATCGGGGTCAACGTGGGCAAATTAGGTTTTCTGGCGGAGTTCAGCGTCGGAGAACTAAAAGAGCTTTTCGAGCGTATAATTACTGACAGTTCTCTCATCGACAAAAGGATGATAATGCGCTGCTGCGTCGTTTGCAGTGGGGCAGAAAAGTTCCGCTCGACGGCAATAAATGACGTGGTAATAACAGCGGGGCCTCCGTTTCACTTGGTGGAGTTAAAAATAACCGTCAGAGGCCAGGCTCTGGCCAGTTGTCTGAGCGACGGATTGATTATATCGACACCGACAGGCTCGACTGCTTACAATCTCTCGGCTGGTGGGCCTATTCTATCGTCGAATCTCTCGGCGATGGTTATTACACCATTGTGCCCGCACTCACTTAGTTTCAGGCCGATTGTCATCGGCGCCGAGAGCGAGCTTGAGGTCGAACCTATCCAGGTTAACAAAGGAACAAGTCTTGTACTGGACGGCCAGGTGCGATGTGAACTGCAGCCCGGAGAGGTAGTCAAGGTCAGCAAACATAAAGGTGTGTTATTAGTGGTCAACAATCCACTCCGGACGCAGTGGGATACGCTGGCAAGTAAGTTGAGCTGGGCGGAAAAGCCCAAGTACAACACGCAGGAGGCACGAAAATGAAAAACAGATTTTTCGTGATTTTAATTTATGGCTTAGTCATAGTTATGCTGACCTCAGTCGTGCAGAGCGTATTCGGTGTAGACAATCCCGCTGGGATAACCACGGTCCCACAAAGCTCTTTGAGCAACGGAACGATTCGTAACCCGACAAGCGATTATTACGATAACCAACTCAACGGCAACCTCATTGTCACCGGCAACGTCGAGGGGGGTGCGCATTTCAGAGGTCTTGTACCCTACCGGTCAACTTGGGAGTTTACCGCTCCGTTAGGCTCATCCTCACTTAACTCATTTCTTCGCGACTCGGCGCGCACCTATTACCCGAACGTCCCGCCAGGCGTAGCACAGCCTTACTATTTGCCATCGCAGACTGTAACAACGCTTGGACAGCCCGGCCAGTCGAGTCTGCAACTGTTCTATGACCAAATGGAACAACAGACCAGACAGTTCTTTAGGGCTGCTGCCCTATCCGCCACCAAGGAGGAGGAGCAGATAAGCCAGATGAAAATCTATAGCAAAGGCAGACCGATGTCGATGGGACTGGAAGAGCTGGAAAAGCTGATTACTATCCCGCCTGCTCTAACCCAGGATATTGCTGAGACGGAAACAAGCTCGCTCGAGAATAAAATGGCAGAGCTGGCCAGCCAGCTGCGTCAGGAAATGGACGGTACAAGCGATTTTCAGCAAGAGCTACAGGATGAATCTTTGAAACCACCGTCCCCAAAACCGCAGGATTACACAACCGAACAACCAGAGGAATCGGCTGAACAAACCAAACCGGAAGAAAAACCAAAGACCGAGCAAAAGCAGCCTGTTGATGTATACACGGAAATGGAGCAGCAAATAGAAAAGGAGCTACAGGAACGTCTGGAGAAGTTGAAGGCCGAAGCTAAAGAAGCTGTGGAAGAGCCACAACAGCCGCAGACCGATTCTGCAATCCCTACGACCGAGAAGCCCTCGAGTAGAGACCAAAGACGGCGGCTCCTTTATGAGCATTTTCTGAAGAACAAGTCCGCTGACTCAGCGGATGCATCCTGGCAAAACGCAATCACAAAAGAATTGTTCCTCAAAAAACGTTACCAACAAAAAGCACCACCGGGGATTTATAAAAGCTTTGAGGACCTGGCCGATGCCAAGTTTAATCAATATCTGCAGGCCGCCGGAGAGTATATGAAGAAGGGTGAATACTATCGGGCGGCTGACGCCTGGACGCTGGCCAGCACTTACAAGCCCGACAATCCCGTCGCCTATGCCGGTAAAGCACATTCACTATTGGCAGCGGGTGAGTATATGAGCAGTGCATACTTCCTTTCGCGGGCAATTGAACTCTTTCCGGGCTATATGCAGCTCAAGCTTAACCTGGAGTCAATTATCACGAACAAAGATGCACTGGAAAAGAGAGTCGCCGACATCACTAAATGGGCAGCAAATACCGATTCCGGTGAATTATACTTCCTGCTGGCATATATCCATTATCGGCTAAACAAACTTGAATTTGCCGAGGAAGCAATAGAGATAGCATTAGACAAAATGCCGGATTCGGCGGCGGTTATTATCCTGAAGAATGTTATTTTCAAGGCAATCGGAAGATCGCAGTAGGCGCCACAAAATTGATTTCTTTCCCAGAGCAACAGCAGTTAAAAATCAGCGAGATTTTCAGTGCTAAGGGGCTTATCGGGCAATCACTTCCGGATTTTGAGCCGCGTCCGCAGCAATTGCAGATGGCTGAAGCCGGCGAAAGGGCGTTTGAAGCCGGCCGGCACCTGGCAGTGGAGGCAGGCACCGGCGTAGGAAAAAGCTTTGCATATCTTGTCCCGGCGATACGGCAGGTCATCCGAAAAAAAGGTAAAGTGCTGGTGAGCACTTTTACCATCACGCTGCAGGAGCAGTTAATCAACAAAGACATTCCATTCCTACTTAAGGCGTTTCCTGAAGCTTTTACAGCGGTTTTGGCCAAAGGCAGAGGTAACTACCTTTGCCTTAGGCGACTTGCTTTCGCCGGCAAAAGGCAGCAAAGGCTGTTTGACAATTTCGGTTCAGGTCTGGAGGCGATTAGCCGGTGGGCGAAACAAACCCGGGATGGCTCATTGAGTGACTTGCCGTTTGCCCCGTTAACACACCTCTGGGATGCGGTTAAAAGTGAACATGGCAACTGCCGACGACGAAAATGCCCGCATTTCAGGGATTGCTTTTACTGGCGGGCGCGACGGCGACTGGAAGCTGCAGATATTATTGTGGCAAATCACGCGCTCCTATTCAGTGACCTTGTACTGAAGGAAGAAACAGCCGGCGTGCTGCCTGATTACCGCTATGTCATTATTGATGAGGCACACAACATTGAGCAGGTTGCCGAGGAACATTTCGGTATAAATATAAGTAACTACGCGGTCACTTTTCTTCTCAACGGTCTCTACAACGTCAGGACACAGAAAGGGATTCTTGCCTTTATTGACGCCGACAAAGAAGTCCGTCTTGTCAGACAATGCGGTCAGGCAGCAAAGGCCTTTTTTAAACGGGTACTGGATTGGTATGAACAATCCAAGGAAGAGACCAACGGGCGGTGCTGGATAAACTTCGTCGATGATAACCTGAGCGGGCCATTACAGCAGCTTCGGCTGGCGCTGTCCAGACTGGCAAAGGTCGCCGGGGACGAGGACGAAAAGTTTGAACTAACAAGGTACGTTGAGCGATGCGGAGAGCTGAGCAAAGCCCTGCAAAGCTTCCTGAGCCAGCACCCCGCCGCGGCGGACCAAAGCGTCTACTGGGTCGAGACCAAAGAAACTGGCAGAGTTTATGTCTCCCTGCGAAGCGCACCGATTAACGTCGGACCGGACGTAGAAAGGTGTCTGTTTGACAAGTTCGAATCGGTTCTGTTAACCAGCGCTACTTTGAGTACAGACGGCAAAGATGAAAAAGAAGGCTTTAATTTTTTTGCGGAGCGGATTGGGCTGCGCAATTTCGAGGCACTTAAGTTAGGCTCACCCTTCGATTACGAGAAACAGGTTACAATGTATATTGAGCCGGACCTGCCCGACCCAAATGACGAGAGATACACCTCCGTCGCAGCGGAGACAATGAAAAAATATCTCCTGATGACAAAAGGCAGGGCGTTTGTGCTTTTCACCAGTTACTCGATGCTCAACAAGATTGCTGAAGAGCTTGCCGGTTGGCTGCAGGAAAATGATTTTTCACTTTTTCAGCAGGGAGCTGGTATCGATAGAACAACTTTGCTTACTGGTTTTAAGAAGGAGACGAAAAGTGTTCTTTTTGGCACCGACAGCTTCTGGCAGGGAATCGACGTCCCGGGCGAGGCGCTTTCAAATGTGATAATTTGTCGATTGCCGTTCGCCGTCCCCAATCATCCACTGCGCCAGGGCCGAATAGAACAGCTCAGAGAGGCGGGTGAAAATCCTTTTTATAAATACCAATTGCCGTGGGCGATTATCAAATTCAAACAGGGCTTCGGACGATTAGTACGCAGCAAAAATGATAAAGGCATAATCGTCGTACTGGACAGCAGAATAGTTCGCAAAAGCTACGGCAAACAATTTCTCTCAGCAATACCAAGATGCAAATTTGTCGTGACGGGGCGCGAAAATGAATCAGGTCATCACGATTGATACACCTCTTACCAGCAAAGTTGCAGTTATCCATAATTTCGTAACACTGACGTATTTCGCATCAATGGGCACTTTACAGCAGGCAAGTTTGGTATATACTTAAATTCCATTATGGGCAAAGACATAGAAAAACCTGCCTCGCCGACAAATGGGTCAATCGGCATTGTGGAAACAAAGACGCTGCGGCTGATTGAAGCAGATAGGCCCTTAGAATTGCAGTGTGGCAAGACTTTGGGGCCCATTGACGTTGCCTATGAGACCTACGGTGAGCTAAACGCCGCCCGGGATAACGTGATATATATATGCCATGCCCTGAGCGGCAACGCGCACGTCGCCGGCTACAACAGTCCCGACGATAAGAAGCCGGGCTGGTGGGATGCAATGGTCGGCCCGGGCAAGGGCTTAGATACCAATAAATATTTCGTTATCTGCTCGAACATCCTGGGCGGCTGCAGCGGGACGACCGGGCCATCGAGTACCAACCCGGCTACAGGCAAGGCATACGGGCTCGATTTCCCAATTATCACCATTGCTGATATGGTGAAGGTGCAAAAGCTGCTGTTGGAGAAGCTCGATATAAAACAAGTCCTGGCGGTAATCGGCGGCTCAATGGGTGGGATGCAGGCGCTGCAGTGGGCTATCAGCTTCCCGGAATTCGTCAAGTCGGCAGTAGTGGTGGCCTCTACAACTCGTCTCGGGGCTCAGTCAATCGCCTTCGATGCGGTGGGAAGAAATGCGATACTGGCTGATAAGAATTTTGCCGACGGGCGATACCGCCAGCAGGCCGGACCAGATGCAGGACTGGCTATCGCACGAATGATAGGACACATAACGTATCTATCAGAGGAGACGATGCATAGAAAGTTCGGACGCCAGCTTCGAAAGGCCGAAGAGTACAGCTACGATTTCAATTCCGAATTTGCAGTCGAGACATATCTCGACCATCAAGGCCAGGTATTCGTGGAAAGGTTCGATGCCAACAGCTACCTGTATATAACCAAGGCAATGGACTATTTTGACCTCGAAAGAGATTACGGCTCCCTGCAGAATGCCTTCGCAAAAACGAGGGCGAAGTTTTTAATAGCCAGCTTTACCAGTGACTGGCTCTTCACACCCGCTCAATCCGAAGATATGGTTGATATCCTCGTAGCCGGCGGCAAGGACGTTAGTTATTGTAATATTGACACGCCTTACGGACACGATGCTTTTTTACTGGAGCCTGAAGTTCTCGGAAAGCTGCTTTCTGGTTTTCTCGACAGGACCCACGAACAAATAAGCGGCGTCCCGGCGGACAACATTAAGAGAAAAACAGAGACGGCAAAAACAAGCGAGGCAGTTGATGAGCAGTTCGGCCCTGAGACTTCGGCGAGCTCAGTCGAGCCGCTCACTGCCGAAGGGCAAGGCACCCGCGTGCGGGTGGATTACGAAATCATCGAATCACTGATTGAGCCGAAAAGCCGTGTGCTGGATATCGGCTGTGGAGACGGAGAGCTCCTTACCCGGCTAAGTTGCGATAAGAGCATAAAGGGAGAAGGTATTGAAGTGGCGGAGGATTTGGTTGTCTTGTGCGTCGGCCGCGGTCTTTCCATAATCCAGCGAGACATTGAGCGGGGACTGGCCAATTACGGCGATAAAAGTTTCGACTATGTGATACTCTCACAAACACTTCAGACCCTCAAGGAGCCCAAACGGGTCTTTATTGAAATGCTCAGGGTCGGTAAAAAGGTCGTTGTCAGCTTTCCCAATTTCGCTAATTGGCGATGTCGGCTGCAACTGCTCGTCCGCGGCAAGGCACCGCAAACCGGGCAACTACCGTTTGCCTGGTATGATTCACCGAACATTCACTTTTTGTCATTGAAGGATTTCGACAGATTCTGCCGGAAGTTAGGCGTAAAAATAGAAAAGAGAATTCCGCTGATTAAAACGAGTCTCAGTCCGGTCAGATTTGCCCCGAATGTGTTTGCCGAGCAGGTCGTGTACGTAACAAGGAAGGATTGAAACCCAACCTCAGGTTAAACGGGGGCCACATTGTTTACACGTTCCCACACGCAGGAAAAAGGGCACGCCCTTGTTCTCGTCAGCCTCTTAGCTGAGGTATATGAATTTATTATCAACGAACTCACTCTCAGGCTCGAGCTCGTCAGGGACCTCACATAGGTAAATAATTTTACCACCAATGAACTCACTTTCGGGCTCGGGCTCGTCAGGTTCTTCGCTTAGGTGAATAAATTTACCATCAATGAACTCG
>CAYZTY010000071.1:0-13343 GCA_964481525.1 uncultured Pirellulales bacterium | reverse complement strand
TGAACCATATCGCTGATGCCCTTGGCGCTCGGCTCGATGTTTTTGCTTTCCTTCGCGGCGAGCACCACGCTTTGTATCCGGTGTACCTTTGTCGGCGAGCCGTCCCGGCCGCACCAGTTCAGGTCCGCCTCGACAAAATCCAAATCCCACTGCTTCATCAGCAGCCCTTTTTTCTCCAACTCACTGCACTTATACTCAACCAGCTTCTTGATTTCCGCCTCGCTGATTTCTGTTGACCGCTCGCTAACGCTCGCGGCTCTGTTTTCTGTCTTCTGTTCTCCGTCCTCTGTCCTTTGTCCTCCGTCTTCTGTTATCTTTCCTCTGATTTCCTGCTCAATCTCAATCGGTGTGCGGGCGTTCTTATATCTCATCATTCTTTTCGCAGCGGCGACCCGCGGCTCATTCGCATCGCCCGTAACGGTCAGCAGGACCGGCAATTCCGTCCGAACCTCCTGCCAGCCGTTGCCTATATTCCGCCGGGCGGTTATTGTTTTTCCCTCAAGGGATATTAGCTGCTCAACGTAAGTGATTTGTGTGATGCCAAGTTTTTCAGCCAACTGCGGCCCCACCTGTGCCGTGTCGCCGTCGATGGCCTGCCTGCCGCAAAGGACGATGTCGTAATCCATCTTCCTTATGGCGCAATTTATAATATAACTCGTTGCCAGGGTATCACTTGCCGCCGCCCGTCGGTCGGTGAGCAGCACGGCTTCATCCGCCCCGCGATAGAGCGCTTCGCGAAGAATATTGCTCGCTGAGGGAAGCCCCATAGTAATGGCCGTTACTTTGCCGCCGAACTGCTCTTTAATCTGAATCGCCAGCTCGAGCGCGCTGAGGTCCTCGGGATTGAAGATAAGAGGCAGCTCCGCACGGTTTACCGTGCCGTCTTCCTTCATAGCGTCGCCCGTAACTCTTTTGGTGTCAGGTACCTGCTTGATTGGCACTATACAGTTATAAGGCACCTCCAGGCTCCTTTGTGTTATTAAGTTGTGTAATTTTAGGGAACTAAATAGTTTAGCCGACCGCTTCTATAAGTCAATCATAAAAGCGCGTGGATTTAATGTGCTACATTTTGCTTTTTGATTTGTTATCCGAGTGGTTCGTAAAACTTTTCCGGTTTCTGTCCCAGCGTATTCGTTAGCGTCCCGAGTTTTTCGATTGTGCATTCGATACGGTCGCCGGGTTGCAGGAATTCACCTGTTGCCATAGCCACGCCCGCCGGCGTGCCCGTAGCAATGCAATCTCCCGGTTCAAGTGTCATTATATGACTTAAGAAAGAGACGATGTCGGCCACAGGATAAATCATCTCGCCGGTATTGGCCTGCTGGCGGATTTTACCATTTACACTGAGTGTCATATCGAGATTTTGTACGTCTTCGATTTCGTCTGCGGTAAGCAGGTACGGCCCTAACGGCAAAAACCTATCCGCCCATTTGCCATTGAGCCAGTCGTAGAATTCGTCCCACGGCCGATTGGCCCGTCCCTTCTTGAATGTAACGCTTCTTGCTGATACGTCGTTACAAATACTGTAGCCGGCGACGTAATCGAGCGCCTCATTTGCCTTAACACATCGCGCCTTTTTTCCGATTATAACCGCAAGCTCAATTTCATAATCAATTTGGTCGCTGTAAACCGGCCAGGGGATTTCGCTGTCCGGCCCGGTTATCACACTGGGCGGCATTATGAAAGGTCGCGGCACGGTGCTATTGCGCGGTGAATCGGAAAGACCAAGCGCCAGACCCGCTTCTTTGATGTGTTTGCCGTAGTTGCCCGCAAGCCCAATTACCTTGTCGGGCCGAACAACAGGCGCCAGAAGCTGGGCGTCGTCATACGACAACAGGCCTTCCGCTCGACTTGCCAATTTGATAATCGATTCTGTGCATCCCGGACCTCTTTGTAGAATTTCAAGAACGCTGCGGGGCGGATTCGGCCCCGGCCAGGCCGATGGTATGTCAATAATGCCCTTATCTGTCAATATTCCACACGATATGGATTCATTTCGCCGGTAAGTAATTAGCTTCATCTTGTTTTGCCTTTCTTCCGAATATCAAAGCCACCTTAGCTGTTCCGGACTACCAGCCGAAATTATAGAAAAAATAGCTTGAATTTGCAGCAGGAAAACCTTGTAATGTTGTAGTACTAAGTAATTCACGTAAAGCCGTATGTAAAGACCTGATAAGGGATTGAAAATGACGGCAAAAGGATTGTATGAAAAGATGCGCCGCTGGATGAGCAGGGCCTGATTAGCCCGGAGCCGGTTGATGAAGACCAGCCGGAGCAGCCGCAAACGCAGCAAACTAATGAAGTGCTGGTAAAAAAGGTCCAACCAACAGATAAGTCGGGCTCGCTGGAAAAACTGCAGGGGGCGTTCAATAAGCTCGTAGACCAGCTTCAGGGCATTAACGAGAATCTGGCTGAGCAGGTTGCTCAGCAGAAAGAGCTGACGAGTCGAATCGACCTGCTGCCGAGATTGCTTGAAAGTTTCCCTGCTATGGTGGCCAACCAAAAGCAGGCTGTCGATGAGATTATCGAAAGCCTGAAAGGCTCTACGCTAAAGAGTGAGCAGTTTCTCGAGGCGGTAGAGAAGATTCCACGCGAAACGGAAAAGCAAACCAATACACTGCTTACAATCACCGACCATCTCTCGGCCGCGGCTGAGAGTGACGCAGCAATGGGCCAAAGTTTTAACAGGTTTCATCAGTCTTTGGAAAAGCTCAGCCAGAACACCGAGGGACAAAAAGATAGTATTCTTCAGATGAAAAAGACCTTTTCCGCCAGCGACAGATATTTGAAATATCTTGTCTCAAAGCAGAACAAACGATTTTTGTGGGTCTTCTGGACGGCTATAGGCGTCTGCATTTTCGCCATTTTCGCACTGGTTGTTGCGGTGGCGGTGATACTGCAGCAATAAAAAAATTTTTTGGGTTGCATTCCGTATCGCACCTTGTTACTAATCGGGCGGTATGCTCTTTAACATAAAAAATTGACTCTGATTGCAGGTCTGAAACTATTTGTTTCGGATACGGTCAAACGGGAACACGGTGAGAATCCGTGACGGTCGCGCCGCTGTAAGCGTCCGCTCCGAACAGCCCCGGCCCGCAATGGTATCTGTCAGGGCTCGAGGCGTTCGGAAGGCCGAGAGATGATTAGTTCCACTGTCCGTTTTTGGGTTCCTATTCTATGGTAAGCAAAAGAATAAGGGCTCGACGGATGGGAAGGCGTCTTTAGGTCGGAGGCAAGTCAGAAAACCTGCCTGCAGTTGGTTTACACTTGTGGGGTTTCCGCGTTTTGGAACACCGGTGTGGCTTTTTAAGGCGGTTGCTGAGCTTTGAATCCGGACAGAGTCGCCTCTTGCCTTTAAGCCTGACAGATTTGTCTTGTAATTAAAACCGTCGTTCCTTTCGCGGGAACGGCGGTTTTTTTATTAACTCTGTCAGGCCCCCGCGCAAGGGGCGAAAGGAGGATTTGACAATGGACTGTTTCAGTAGTGGTTGTGTTAGAAATGTAAGAAGGGCGGTATTCCGGGTTTGTATCGGTTTGATTCTTCTCTTTGAGGTTAGTGTGGTAGCCTCGCCTTATCCTGTTGAAGTTGTTGACTTCACGCCCGGTCCCGGCGGACCTGAAGGTTATGATAACCCGAACGTGGTTTTAGGCCCGCCGCCTGTTCAGGACAGCCTGGGTTATGCTATCAGCACCACCAGTGCCCCCTGGGAAGCGAATGATGTAGTCAGTCTTGGCAATGGCGGTTCTTTAACCGTCAGGTTTGACGATTATGTGTTTAACAATCCATTGGACGTTGAGTACGGCGTTGACCTTATTGTTTTTGGTAACAGCTTTTTCGGGCTTGATAGCTGGCCTGACGGCGTTATCAACCAGCTTTATGGAGAGCCGGCAAAAATAGAAGTAAGTCAAAACGGCTTGGATTTCTACGAAATACCCAGTGTGTTCGCCGACGAGCTTTATCCTTATACAAGTCTTGTTGGAAGTTTTCTAAAGGCCAGTCCGTCCGGTATAGATTTCCTCGGCAGACACGCAGCCGACGTAGAAGCTGATTTCGCTGGAGGGTGTGGCGGTGCGCAGGTCGATATCAGCGCCGCTCTTGGTGTAACTGAGCCTTTAGACTGGGTCCAGTACGTAAGAGTAACCGACATCGCAGATGATTCCGGCATAGCGGACGTCGTGGCTTTTTCCGATGTTGTGCCGGAGCCGGCAACTATTGTGCTTGTCTTTACAGGCGCTGCTTTTCTGCGCTCAAGGGGGAGAAAGTGAAAAAGATAAATATAGTAATCGTTGTATTTACCATTATAGACCTTGCCGGCTCGGATGCGCTCTGCGCGGCGGTGATACCGGAGGTTGACGGCAATGTAAGTTCCACAGGTTTTACTCGATTAGACTTTTGCCATAACGACGGGAAACTGTACGCCTTTAACGGGCTGCATTTATATCGTTATGATGCCGGAGGTGAGAATTTCATTGTGGCCTTTAACGGCGTAGGCTCAACTACGAGTAAAATCTGGGACCCAGCGGACTTTGCCTTCGTTACAGACCAGAATAGCGTTGTCCTGCCGACGGGGCTGTCCGAAGGCTTTATCTGGGCTGATATAGATTTGCAGCTTGCTGAGGAGAAGACCAACCTTGCCAGAAACTATTACTCTATCGCCTCCAGATTCAGGGCACCGCAAACTTTAGCCAACGGAGTAGTATTAGGTGAAAGTGTAAACACAATTTTCCTGATTGAAACAGGTGGCGACGGCAACGAGACGGAAGTGGCGCAGGTTTCTAACAGAAATTCGGGCGCCATCGCCTTCGATGGCGCCGACAATCTTTACCTTGCGGATTTCCATCCCTTCGGCGACGGTTCTGGCCTGGGAGAAGTGGATATCTACCGGATAAACCGAGGCCAGCTCGACGCGTTTGCAGAAGATGCCAATTTTGTCGTACTTCCCGAGCTTTTGGTAAACGGCGTGAACCTGGCGGGCTCCGACTCGATGGTCATCGATGCCAATTACGATATTTACGTCGGAAGTTACGTCGGTATAGCGAAAATAACTGCGAGCGACGACCCGAACCTGTTCAGCGTGGCACAGGTTGACGGCGATATCCACGCCGACCCGCACAGCAGCTGGCCCCCGCCGAGTTACATCTTTTGCGGAATAACCGCGGATATCCAAACGGGAACTATGTACTTCGGCAAATCGCAATGGAATGAAAGCGAGTATTACTACGAATCTTATTATTTGCAAAGTACGTTAATCGAGCCGGTTAACCAGTGGCCGGCCGATTTGGACGGCGACGGCATAGTCGATTGGTACGACCTGTGGATTCTAATCGGAGATTACTGCTTCGGCGGTTCGTATCTCGCCGGCGACCTGAACGACGACGACTGGGTCGACCTGAAAGATTTTGCCATTCTGGCCGGTCAGTGGTTAAAAGCCGCTGCTTGGTACAAGGGGCCTTATTAGCGAGAAAAATTATGTCTACGAAGCCCGGCAAAAAAGGCTTTACTGTTATGGAGCTGCTTGTTGTTATCTCTATAACAGCATTTTTGCTTTCTATAATGGTCCCGGCCATGCGAAAGGCCCGCAGCCAGGCAAAAAGCGTACTGTGCGCCTCGAACCTCAAGCAGATTGGTATAGCCTTTCAGATGTATCTTGATGACAATAACAGAAACGTTTTCCCCCTGGTCCACTATGGTAGCAATGCCGCAGGTGAGTTTGGGAGATTTTGGTACTTCGGTTTCGAGCCGGCCTGGACCTGGTCCGAGCCGGAAGGCTCACGAGTGCTCGACAGAAAACTCGCCAAGCTCTATCCTTACATCAGGCAGTATGACTCCGTCGAGATTTGTCCGGCCTTTCCATATCATCGGGACAATTACAAGCCGAAGTACACAACCAAATGGATGACCTACGGGATAAACTCGATTCTGAGCAGGGATTTGAGAATACCGGGTGCGAAAATCATCAACTTCGAGACAAGGATTCGCTTAACAAATCGCGCTGTTCTTTTTGCCGATAGCGCTATTGTCAATTACTGGCAAAGTCCGGCAAGCCCCACGAATCCTATGTTCGAGGAATGGCATTATATCTCGCCTGAAGGCGAAGCAAGTGTCCATTTCAGGCACAGCGACAAGGCAAATATTCTCTATTGTGACGGACACGCCGCAAAATCCGGCCCCGAGCCGGACAGCTTTGACAATATGCTGCCGGAACTGAAGATAGGACGGCTACCTGCCGACGTTAAGTTTGAATAACCAATAGGCATCGCTTGTTGGCATTAAAGATGATTTATTTAAGCTTGCGCATCCTGTATAATTTTCAGTGTGGAACGGGGCCGGGATAAAGGATTGATGGAAGCAGTAAGTAAGGCGGCTTATCTTACATCGCAGGGACTCAATCAGCTTCTATGGCCTGCGGTTTGTGATAACTGTGGTGGAATTATCAGCGAAGCTGATAATTTTCTGTGCCGGAAGTGCTGGGATGAGCTGTTATTTTGTGTGGGTGCTGATTATTGCCCGCGGTGTGGGCTTGATGCCTCCAGGTATGCCCTGGTTGATGGAAAGTGCCCGAACTGCCTGGGCGTAGAGATTCACTTTGACGGCATAGCCCGCGGGGGTGTATATCTTGGAGCTCTTAGAGAAATGATTCTGGCCTTTAAGTGCTCCGACCGGACAGAACTTGACCGACAACTGGGTTTTATTGCAAATTCCGCTTTGCAGGGTTGCGGTTTCTACGACCGGATTGATTTTTTTGTCCCCGTCCCCCTTCATTGGCGCAGGCGAATCTTCCGCGGCTATAATCAATCAATGATTATAGCTAAAATCCTCAGCCACCCCTCGACTCGGCTTAGTACCGACCTTGTTCGTATTCGTCATACGAAAGAGCAGCCGAGTATGACGAGCTTTCGGCAGCGTGCGCTGAATGTGGCCGGCGCTTTTGCCGTCCGGTACGGCCATAAGTTCACACAAAAAAGCGTATGTCTGGTTGACGATGTCAAAACAAGTGGTGCAACCTTGAACGAATGCGCGCGGGTCCTGAAACAGGCCGGTGCCGCAAACGTCTTCGCATTAGTCCTGGCCGTCGCCGGACAGAACACCTCTTAGCTATCCGAGAAAAATACCTAACTCATTGAAAACGCCGCCCCGCAAGGTTATAAATGTCCCTTAATGATAAAAGGCTTTCGACAAATTGCCCTGCTAACTGCTGTCAGCAGGGTCTTCGGGCTCGTGCGTGATATTACATACGGCTATTTTTTCGGTGCCAGCGCCCTGTTCGATGCCTGGGTTATCGCATTTCGAATCCCGAACCTGAGCAGGAGACTCTTCGGCGAAGGGGCGGCCTCGGCCTCACTTATTCCCATCTACAGCGAGGCGCTTCACCGGGACCCGGCTGAGGCTCGCCGGCTGGCAAATACCGTCGTAACAGTCCTGTTTGTCCTGCTGGCTGCGATTGTCCTGGCAGGTGAAGCAGGTATCTGGATATATTACAAGCTGTTCGCTTCGAATTCCGAGACACGGTTGATACTCTCTCTGACCTCGGTAATGCTGCCGTATATGCTCTTTATCTGCATAGTGGCTATTCTGGCCGGTATTCTTAATGTTCACAGACATTTCGCATCACCCGCCGCGGCGCCGATTGTTCTGAATATCTTCATTATAGGCTCGATTCTCCTGACAGGAATAGCGCTTAATATCCCGCCAAGACAGCAGCTTTTCTATGTTGCCGTTGCCGTAATCATCGCCGGGCTGGTTCAAATTGCACTGCAGCTTCCGCCTCTTCACAGGGCCGGCGTTTTTCTCAGGCCCGCCTGGCAGGTCCGCTCTGATTCCTTCAGGAAAATGATTATCTTAATGGGGCCGATGGTTCTTGGGCTTACGGTCACGCAAATAAATACCTTAGCTGACGACCTGCTCGCCTGGTGGCTATCCGGTTCAGATGTAAAAGGCTGGTTCTTTACGTTCCTTGGCTGTCAAATCGCGTATCCACTGCAGCGAAGCTCAGTTTCGCATTTATACTATGCACAAAGACTTTATCAATTACCTCTTGGTGTCTTCGGTATATCGCTGGCCACTGCCGTTTTTCCCGTAATGAGTTCCTACTCGGCCAAAAATGACCTCAACGGCTTGGGAAGAACAGTGGCAACTGCTCTTCGGACCGCTATCTTTATTGCCCTTCCTGCGACGATAGGATTAGCTATGATTGCCCAGCCGTTGATTTCACTGTTTTTCGAACACGGCAAATTCACCCGCCAGGATACACAAATGACCGCTTTTACCCTGCTGTTTTATGCGATAGGTCTGTCCGGCTATTTTGGCCAGCAGATTCTCACGCGGTCCTTTTATTCTATGCAGCAATCAAAGCTGCCCACGCGTAGCGCTGTGATCGCGGTCTTTGCTAATCTTGTTCTGAATTTGGTGCTTGTATGGCCCCTCGGGCGCGGCGGATTGGCCTGCTCGACCGCATTGTGCTCGTATCTTCAGGTAGCTATCCTGCTTACCGCGCTTCGCAAAAAATTAGGCAGTATCATCCTCGAAGGTTTTGCTGCCTCGTTAACCAAAACGATTGCTGCGACTGCCTGTATGTGGGCCGCCGGATATCTTACGCTAAGATTGTCCCGGCACTCGCCCGATGCCTTCAGGCTTGTTTTGGTCGTCGGAGTTTCAGTGCTGGTATATCTGTTGACCGCGAAGCTGTTTCGAATCGAGATGCTTTCCTCGCTTATCGGCAAGAAAAAAGGCCTGAGCGGGCCGGGCCCAGAAAAGTAATGATGAGTATTAAGTTGATAGCTTTTCGTTCACTGGTAGCGCAAACCGTTCAGCGGCTGTTTAGGCTGTAAAGCGGGGCTTACACCTCTTAGGTTTCTACCGGAATTCTGTTATCCTAAATCCAAACAATAACTGTACATAGGACGTAAGACTTATCGGGTCTTATGTAAGCGTCAGTGATTGACAGAGACAGCATCAGCGGTTATAAATTAAGTTTAGCCGAGGGAAGTCCGAATAAATGTTATTGATAGAACTCTCTTAACGCGATTTTGGAGGGTATTGATGTCAGGGCACAGGATGTTTTTATACGCCGCAGTGATTTTGATTTGTTCTCTGCAGTCTTTCGGACAGGAACCGGAAGACGCAGAGAAATTGTTCTCACCGCACAACGCTACTACATTTTACGAAATTGCCCGCGAGCTGTATCTCTACTCAGATGCTCGCGGCCCTGATGTACAACAGGCAGAGGTCTTTTTTAAAGCCGCCTTGGAGCTTGATAAGCGAGCCAACTATATCCTGCCGGACCTTATCAAATTTACCTCGCGATACTTGGACAGGGATTATTCGGAGCTCGTACTTCCGGCGCTTGAGCGCTACATCGATAAAGATTCGAATCTCGAATTGGCCAGATTGGCGGTTCGCTATTTGCTGGAGCATCGTGGTACTCTTGAAGGGCGCGTCGCTTTGCTGCAAAACCTGGTCAAAACACTGGGTAAGAAAAATGCCGCTTTCAGCTCGGAGTTGGCTACTGAGATGGCCTTGCTGTCTACTGAAAAAGCTAATTACTCCCTTGCCCAATCCCTGCTGTGGCAGGCCTATAATGCTAATCCCTATAACAAACTGGCATTTGCCAAATTCAACGAACTTAAGGGCGGGGAGTTGAAGCCGGAAGCTTATCTGCGTCATTTGAGGTTGACTCTGGGAGCAAATCCTCTGGACTTCAAAGCTGCGCTTGGATTTGCCGATTACACCGAGTCATTAGGTCTTTATGAGCTTGCCATAGATGCCTATGGATATTGCGCCGAACTTTTCAGCTATCTCCACCCGTCTGAGGCGCTGCCCTCTGCCATATATTTGCCCTGGGTAAGAAGCTGTTATAATGCTGAGGGAAAGCAGAGCAAATGCCTTCAAATCGCAAAGGATATTCGTGAAGGCGGCACCTTCGATTTGTTCCTCGAGGCAATTGCAGCGCTCGCGGCCCTGAAAACTGGTGATAGGACGGAGGCCGGCAGAATCTTTCAGTCGCTAAACTCCCTGGCCGAAGAGCAGCTTGGGCTTCGCAGCACATCCTCACAACAACGCCCCGTGCGGTGGGCCTGGTTCTATTGCTTCGCGCAGCCTGAACCTGAGAGGGCACTTGCTTGGGCAAATAAGGCATACGCTGACGAACCGAATTCCCTGATGGTAACAGCTATTCTGGCCTATTCTCTGGCAATGAACCGGTACCATCAACTTGCTGAGCCTTTTGTCAAAAACACCTATGAGTTTAACCAAATAGCCGCACTGACAATGGCCTTGATTCAGTTGGACAAAGGGCAGAAAGATGCCGCCCTTGAAACCTTGAAAACTGCAGTAACTATGGACGCCGGCTCGCTCGAAGCACATCAGGCCAAGCGGTTGCTTAAGGAGAACGGCTCTGATTATATACCGCCTGACGACCCCGATATTATTTTACAATCGCTTCAGGGGGAGTTTGGAAAAACGGTTGTCCCGGAATTTGCGTCCGCTGAGAAGATGTTGTCTTTGAAGTTTGGAACGGTCGGCGGCACAGAGCTGGGTTACGGCAGCAAAGTCAATGCGAATTTTGTGATAACAAATAACTGGTCCGAGTCGTTTGTGATTAGTGATGACGGACTGGCAAAGGGCGATATCCGCCTCGATGCAGAGATTAGCGGTGATGTCAACGCAGAAATTTCGAATCTGTTGACTTTCAGGTTTGTGCCTAGCTTGCCCGTTGAGCCCGGCAAGTTTGTAATCGTACCTTTGCCGGTAAATACGGGGCGTTTTAGAAAACTTATGCGCAGCTTTCCCCAGGCTGCTATTGAGATAAAATTCAAAGGCTACCTTGACCCTGTCATCGATGCAAACGGCACGGTAACAAACCGCTTCCCGGATGTGAAGCCTGCTGAGTTGGTTATCCGTCGTCGGCCGGTCAAGCTTAGCAGCCGCTACCTCCAGAGCCGCCTTGAGTCTCTCACAAGAGGCCAGCAGGGACAAAAAATCATTTCTGTGAAACTGTTCGCCGGGCTTCTGCTGGAACAAAACGCTATGAAAAAAAGTCAGCCGCTTTATCAGGTAACTCCGACGGAACCTGAATTGTTGAGTTCTGCATTGGCACGTGCCCTGGCGGATAGCGACTGGACCGTTAAACTACAAAGTGCGGCTGAATTGATAGACGTACCTCTTGACTACGATTTGACCCGTGCATTGGCGGGTAACCTGAATGACGAGAACTGGCCGGTCCGGCTGATAACTCTGTTTGTGCTGGGCAGGTCGCAGGGGGTCAGCTTCGAAAAAGTTTTGGACTGGACCGCTGAGTATGATACTAATGAGTATGTTAGAAATATGGCGATAGCTTTAGGTGGCAGGGCCCCCAAAGAGAAGCCTTGATGAGCCTTTTTGTTGGTTAAGGCCGGGTTTTGGGCAATTCCGCCCCGGCGGATAAATGTGCTTGTCAACATCGGCTCGATTTTGTATATTGCTGCACTTTCAACAAGGTAATCAGTTTTTTTTGAAGGGAAGATTCAATGCCAGCAAAAGTGGATACCGAGAAGTGTACCGGTTGTGAATCCTGCGTGGAGGCCTGTCCGAGTGAGGCTATTAAGATGCAGGACCAAAAAGCTGTAGTTGACGCCGAGACGTGCATTGATTGTGCCGTATGTGTTGACGAATGTCCCGTGGAAGCAATTACCGTGGAGTAATTCTCAGCGGCGATAATTATAGAACGGTCTTTGAGCAGGCAGGACGCTTAGCATCTTTGAAGACCTTTGTTATGAAAAAGTTTCTCCCTGATACAGGCCCCATCGTCTAGGTAGGTCTAGGACACCGGGTTTTCAACCCGGCAACAGGGGTTCGAATCCCCTTGGGGCTATTCCGATTCATCGGAATAGAGCAGGTGAGCAGTAGAGAGTTGAGAGTAGAACAGGGAAAAGTGTATCTGCGAACCTGCGGTCAACTGCTCAAATGCTCAACTGTTCAAAGAGGAGATTACTAAATGCCTTTTATCTTTGAAAACCTTGTTGTTTACTAAAAAAAGCTGTCAGCCTTGCAAATAAAATCACGATTTTGACAACCTTCTTTTTTCGGAAATCCAACACAACCGTCAGGCCATTCTCTTCTCATATTCATTCTTTGCATTTACGGCCCTTTTTTTAGTGAACGCCTGACATACTCATATTTTAACAGAAAACGGTCTAAAAAAAGAGAATTTTTACTTGGGTTTCTTAATTGACAACGACAATAATATGTAATATAGGGTAAAATTTGACAAGTGAATATCTTTCAGTGCTGGACTTTTTAGCGTTCCGCTTCAAACCGCCAGTTTGAAAAACTCAAAGACGCATAAAAGTCGGTGCTTGTTTGCCTTCGGGCAAAACGGGCATCGCTTGCGTGCTGTGGGTAGGCTTTGGCGTGCCTGAAGCATACACAATGTAGCGTCGTCCTTTTTTATTGCGCCGTGAAGAACTTGTTTGGAAAAGTAGTCTTCGTTGGAGAAGGACTACAATAAAAATATTTTCTTTTGAAAGGAGATTACAATGTTTAGAAAAAGGTGGTTCATTATCATATTTATATTTTTCTTCGCGCCGATGTTTGAGGCGAAAGCCATTGACTTTATGGGGCCTCCGACTGCGGAGTTGAAACAGGGTCAATGGGACGTGGGGTTCATTTATTCTTTTTCTGAGATGGATCTTGAAGTAAGTGGTTACGGGATAAGTGAAACCTTGAAGGATTTGAAATCGAACCGTTATTGGGCAAACCTTGGGTACGGACTGGAAGACTGGTGTGAGTTAAATCTGAGGCTTGGAGCCGCCGATGCTGAAGCTGACGACCTTGATTTTGACGGCGGCGCTGACTTTGCATGGGGATTCAATACAAAAATAACTTTTGCTTCGGATGATAAAATCGACTGGGGCGCGCTTTTCCAGATGAGTTGGACAAAGACGGATGACAGCTACAATTACGACCTCTCAGAATGGGGATTAGGTACCAGCCAATCAGTTGAGGTCGATGCCTATGAAATGCAAATCGCCGTAGGGCCTACATTAAAAATGGAGGGCTGGAAACTCTATGGTGGCCCCTTCGTCCATCTCGTAGAAGGTGACCTTGATGTTAAAATAGCGGGTGTAACAGTAGGTTTTGACCTTGATGAGGATTCCGCGTTTGGTGGTTATGTCGGCACTCAGATAGACCTTGCCGAAAGTGCAGCATTGTATGTCGAGGGACAGTTTACAGGCGGTGGCTATGGAATTGGCGGTGGTATAGTATGGAAGTTCTGATGCTCTAAAATATGATGCCGCTCTATGAAACGGACATGAATAGCTGGGCTATGAATCATAGATTAATAGTAATAGATCCAGATTTTGAT
>CAYZTY010000070.1:0-13573 GCA_964481525.1 uncultured Pirellulales bacterium | reverse complement strand
GACAGCAACGCACTTGCCGTATACGTGGTGAATAAGGGAAACCTTTACGGCAAAAGCATCCAGTGTGAAGCAATGAAAGAACTGACAAAAAGGACTCCGAAGACCAATTAAAACACCAGTTGAAAAAGTTGACTTAAGTAAGTAATGCGATTATTTTGGACTTTTAAGGTTTTCTTCAGTAATATATTTATACTTCTGTTACTTTACTATTTTACACTTAAAAGCGTCTATCCACTTCGATTATTACATCAAAAAGTTCTTGTACATAAAAGCACACAATTCAAATAATATGAATATCCGGAGCCATTAATTACATAGCGGCGAAGTTGCCGGTTGAGACAAGCTTAAAAATACGGTCACAAAAATATGAGTCCTTTTCTAAAACAAATAATTCTGGCAACCGGCATTGGTGACTGGGAAAATACCATCTGGATGCAAATTCTAATCCTTGTAATCCTTGCAGCCTCATGGGGCGTATATGCATTTATCAAAAACAAACCGGAGAATCTCAAAGATAACGAACGGGACCTTGAAGGCAGCGGTTCTGACTACACTAAATCATCACGGCTGATTGGCCGACAGCGCACAAATCTTTCTCAACATAAAGAAAAATACCCAGCCCAAATAAAAGACATACGCGTTTATACTGCACAGGCGTCGAAATCAACCCTTGTCCCTTTAAGCAATTCTTCCATAGCCAACCAACAAAAGGCAAAGAACATATCACCCAGGAAAACAACGCGAGATATAAACAGCGGTATGGAGCTATTAGACTTGGACCTTCTGCTGCACATTGTTCATAATACTAAGGGAAATGATAAGAACGATGTAACAATGAGAAAGCTTGCTTTTAATGAACTACTACGGCGACAAAACCAGAACCGGATTAATGGTACCGCGCTTACCGTATATGCAGTCAACAAGAAAGATCTTTACGGCAAAGGCATACAGTGCGAGGCAATAAAAGAGTTAGCGGAAAGAACTTCACCCCATAAACATAAAATATGAATTTCTAAATCATCCTTACAGTCTTACTCATACCGAAAAATCGTTGCGAACTCATAATAGGGTTTTGTATATAGTCTATCAGAAAAAGTTACACTTTAGGTTATCTAATAATATCATTAGTATTGTTTATATAGCTACTATGTGCATAATTTTACACTTTTATTGTAGATTTACGCCATTTGTGGGAAATTTGAGGAACAATTTTAAGTTTTTTTATAAAATTTTATTTTTTTATTGACACTATTTAAGTTTCTGGTAAATTGTAATTGTTTTAGGAGGAGTTAGAAAAGCAGCTTGTACGGCATTAAGAAGGAATAGAAGGAGGAGGTGAGGAAGTGGCAAAAGTAGGGACCTTTTGGAGCGCTGTGTTTATAGTAGCGTTTGTTGCTATAGCAGCGCCCAATGTTTTTGCTGCTGATTACGGATATACACCAGTAAATCCTCCTCCAGGTGGTGAAGCGAATCATTCCGAGATATTATCTATCATTTATGGCGGTACCTTTACAGCAAGCGACGTGAATTATATTGGTTCGGGTGCAAGTGAAGGTATCAGCGCTCTCAGGGTTTACGATTTTGACGATGAAGAGAACTTCACGCTGGACCTGCTTACAGGTAATTTAGTAACTGATGTAGACCAAATCTGGACAGACGGTACTGCAACAGTAACGGCAGAGGTGAAATATGCCGGTGATTCACAGTCGTTCGGTTGGAATGGAGGGGGAACAGAAACTGATACTTATTACGAATTATTTACGCATAATGATATAGGCACACCTGCGGGGACGCAAATTATTGATATTACCGGAGATTTTCTCTGGGGTTACAGGCCGAATGGCGTGGAGTGGTGGTCGTTAGTTACGGAAAACTATAACGAAGGGGGCTACGAGGACCACATGGTAACATACAAAATCGAAGGCCTTGGTGGTCCGGAAGTAGTATGGGTAGTATTTATGGAAGACAGACCTTTTATTTGGTTTGACGGCAGTGGTTATGATTATTATTCATTATCAGACAGGGATTATAATGATTTTGTAGTTGAGATAAGCGCGATTCCCGAACCTGCAACAATGTTCTTATTGGGCTTTGGTGGTTTGGCAATGTTAAAGAAACGCAAAAAGTAATCCTAAAAAATGCTCAAGGAATCAAAAAGCTACGAAGTTTTTCGCAGCTTTTTTCTTTGCACTGAAACGTAACAAAGCATAGCGGGCAAAAGACTGGCGCGAACCAAAATACATAGAAATCCACCTCAAGGAGTTCACGTATGTTCTCAAAGTGATGCGAGCAAATAATTATGTTCTTGAAGATTATTGCCTTTCCTCTGCCTGGCGCTCAAGCCGGCTGCGAAAAACTTCATAACTATCGGCCCCAAAGAGACAAAAAACCACCTTTTCCAGCCCCGTTGTACCTCTTAGATAATCAATAGTTGCTGCCAACATTATCTCGGCGCATCGTTTAATGGGAAAACCAAAAATACCCGTGCTGATTGCGGGAAAGACAATGGTTTTAAGCTTCTTCTCATCGGCCAGCTTTAGCGAGTTTAAGGTAGCATTTTTAAGCTTTTGGTCCTCGTCCCCTTCGCCCATCCGCGGACCCACTGCGTGAATCACATAGTTCGCTTTCAGGCTGCCGCCGGTGGTTATAACAGCACCGCCGACAAATGTGCCGCCGATTTTGTTGCACTCCGCCTGAATTTCCGGTCCGCCCTTTTTTCTTATAACTCCCGCCACTCCACCACCCAGCACCAGCTGCGCGTTTGCAGCGTTGACGATAGCGTCCACGGCCATCTCCGTAATGTCGCCTTCGACCAATTGCAAAATTGAATTTCCGACCTTGACTTCCATTAGTTATCCATCTATCAGCTTTTTGCCTTATGATTTATACGACAGACAGTTTTTGGTGATTTTTCTTGTCATATCCGAGCGGACAGCATAAAGTGACGTTTAAATGCGCGGGCGATTAGCTCAGTTGGTAGAGCAGCTGACTCTTAATCAGCGGGTCACAGGTTCGAGCCCTGTATCGCCCAGTATTTTTTTTTCTGATGTGCCGCAAGGCCCCCTTTGGGCCAGGTGCCGGCTTCCGGTACTACACGCCAAAATCCACCTTTGGGACCTCTCGAGCACCCTCTGTCGCTTCGAAGTACTCTACCTCATTGACGCCGGCCCGGGCGCAGAAAAATGAACCAAAAAACTCCCGCCTGTAAGAGTTAAGTACTTTCGCTGCTTCATTGTAACGCGTCCGTGCCACTGCTATCCGATTTTCCGTCCCTTCCAGACTGTCCTGAAGGGCCAGGAAGTTCTGATTCGCTTTCAGTTCCGGATAACGTTCCTGCAGCAGGAGCAGACGCGACAGAAAACCGCCCAACTCGTTTGATGCTTCAATCTGTTTTCCTCTCGTATCCGCCTGGAAGTATTTTGTGCGGGCCTGGGCTATATTCTCAAATAGCTCTTTCTCGTGCTTGGCGTAGCCTTTGACGGTCTCAATCAGATTAGGTATCAAATCAAGCCTTCTTTGCAGAGCGGCATCAACGTTGGACCAGGCCGTTTTGGCACCTTCGTCGATTCTTACCGCGCTATTGTAGCCGGAGATATACCATCTGAACATCCCAAGCCCCAGCACGACGACTATCACCAATACAATAATTAATGTGACCCAACCCTTACCGTACGCTTTCATATTTCTGTGCCTCCAGATAAATTTTATATTACAGAATATACTACCAGCCCTTATATAGCCTTACCAGCTTCCGCCGGCCCCGCCGCCACCAAAACCGCCGCCGCCACCGCCGCCGAAAGAGCCGAAGCCTCCTCCGAATGAGCCTCCGCCAAAACTGCCGCCGGACGAAAACATTCCTCTATTGCCTAAAATCATAAACGGCAGCATCCAAAAAAGTATACGTCCCCGCGTTGCTATAATCAGGAAAAACAGCAGAAATGGGAAAAGAACGCCGCAGCACGGAGTCCCTCTGCGTTGTTGAGGCACCTGTTGCAACTTCGGCATTCCCGATAGCTGCACGCCGCTTTCCGATGCGATTCGCTGTGCAATCCGAAGGCCCGTTTCGTAGATACCCTGTCCGAGCTGGCCTTTTTTCAAATACGGCACAAGCACTTCCCTGCCCAATCGCCCACAGGATATGTCAGTTATGTAGGGCTCCAGCCCATAACCAACCGTGAACCAATACCGCCGGTCCTGAGAAGCAAGCACAAACAGCAAACCGTTATCCTTGCCCTTTTGCCCAAGCTGCCATTTCTCGGCTAACTCGATAGCATACTGTTGGATGGGAATGCCTTCTGTTGTGAGTATCGTAAGGACGATGACCTGTGCGCTGGTTTTCTGTTCCAGCTCCTGAAGAACACCATTTAATGACCGCTCATTGTCCTGGTCGATGACGTTGGCATAATCCTCAACGTAATGCCTCGGCTGCGGCAGGCTAACCTCCGCAGCAACGCCGCAGGTCGCGGTCAGCACTGCAAGACTTACCCAAAGTAAAAAGCGAATTCGCATATTCATCAAACCTGAAGTTTGTCAACCAGCTCAGCTAATTGCTCGACAGTTTTGTATATAGAACCAAATGCATTGATAATCTCGCCCTTTCCCGCCCGGATTTTTTTGTCTCGCCACTGTCGCACGTTTATTAGCATACCCGGCTTAACTGAAAAAACCTCCGCCGACCTGTCGAAAACTTTTGTGCTGTCTCGCAGCCTTTCCACATCTTTGAGCCACAGCATAGCTCTTAATAAAGGCACAAGCCCACCCGCCGTAGAGGTTAAAAGCAGCCGAATCATTTTGGTCTGATTAACCGCCGCTATGTAGCCTTGCCTTAATCGGATAAGTGTGGCCTTTAATTCACGTTCGCACTGGAGTCTGACGTGTTGCTTCTCGAAAGTCATTTCCTCAAACGGGTCAGAACCTAAAATGGTCCGGTGAATAAGCTGAAAATCCAGAAACTCGATTCCGAATACGTCACGTGATTGCTCAATATAAGCAGGCGTCATCAGTATTGGCGCCTTGATTCGCTTCCTGCCCATAGCCTTTCCCAAACCGGCCAGGATATTCAGTAAACTAACATTTTGCTCGTTTACAACCAATACGGTGTTGATGTCGCTTTTGCCGGGCCGAAAATCCCCTGTCAAGCTGCTGCCTACCACACTAAGGCTTCGCAGGTTATCGCCGATATCTTCCACCAGCTTCTGGCCGAACATTTTCACCGGTTCGCGAATATCGTCCCTCAAACCATCCACTTTCAGTATCTTTTGCTCCGACATATTTTCCTCGCCTTCTTCTGAAAAGTCTTCAAATCATCGTCGCAACCAAAATTATCGAGACAATTTACCGCATTTCTTATCAAAGTACAACTTATACTTCAAGCAGACCGGCTGTTCTACAAAATTTCAGCCCAATCTTAAAAAACTTTGGACAACTCACCACACATTCGTAAAATGCTTATCCAAGGTGCCAGGCCTGTTTTAACCTGATACACAAAAGGGCGGTAGGGTGGTGGCGCCACGCTTTTTTTCATTAAGTTCGGAGGACCCTAAATGGCTGGAGTCCTTATAATCGGTGCCGGAGGCGTTGGCAGTGTTGTAGCTCAGAAGTGTGCAATGATGCCGCAAGTATTCTCCGAGATTATGCTGGCCAGCAGAACCATCGAAAAATGTAAGCAGATTGCACAGAGAATCCAGCAAAATCTCAATAGAACCATTCACATCGCTCAAGTCGATGCCGACAATACCCCCGAAGTTGTCCGTCTGATAGAGCGTTTCGATCCTAAGCTCGTTATAAATGTGGCCTTACCCTATCAGGACCTGACGATAATGGATGCCTGTCTGCAGACCGGCGTAGATTATCTTGATACCGCCAACTACGAGCCACCCGATGAGGCCCGCTTCTGCTATAAATGGCAGTGGGACTATCACGAACGCTTCCAAGAAAAAGGGATTATGGCACTTCTCGGCTGTGGGTTTGACCCCGGCGTGACCAATGTTTTCTGCGCCTATGCTCAGCAGCGGCACTTCGACGAGATACATTATATCGACATTCTCGACTGCAACGCCGGCGACCACGGCCAACCGTTCGCTACAAATTTCAACCCGGAGATTAATATCCGCGAAATTACCCAGCCGGGCAAATACTGGAAGAACAAGCAATGGATACAGACCGAGCCGATGTCAATAGCTGTTGATTTTGACTACCCCACAATCGGCCCAAAAAAAAGTTATCTGATGTATCACGAGGAGCTCGAATCTCTCGTAAAGAATATCAAAGGACTGAGGCGAATTCGTTTCTGGATGACATTTTCAGAGCAGTACCTGACACACCTGCGCGTTCTTCAAAATGTTGGACTCACCAGGATTGACGACGTTGAATTCGAAGGCCATAAAGTCGTTCCGCTGAAATTTCTCAAAGCCTTGCTCCCCGACCCCGCCTCGCTCGCTGCCGGGTATAAAGGAAAAACCTGTATCGGATGCCTTTTTCAGGGCGTAAAAAATGGCAAAGTGCACAAACGATATATCTATAACATCTGCGACCATGCCGAATGCTATCGACAGCTCCACAGCCAGGCTGTTTCCTACACGACGGGCGTACCGGCAGTGATTGGTGCTATGTTAATGCTAAATGGCAAATGGCGAGGCAAAGGCGTCTTTAACATCGAGCAGTTTGACCCGCAGCCGTTTATGGAACAACTCAACATCTGTGGTCTGCCCTGGGCCGATGTGGAATTTCACAAGGAACTTCCGCAAATCTCAAGCGCTCATTTCCACATCGCCGAGACCTCTAAAAAGCCATTGAAAGCAAGCCCCCTGCGGATAAAATAATAACTTAAATACTCGCCTATGGAAAAACTTAACGAGTACAGCTTGCAATGAACCAATGTCGAATTCCAGAACATCTTATAGCCGAGGTTCCGACACCGTGCTATGTGGTCGATACCGCCGCCGTGGAGGAAAATCTACGTATATTGGCTGACGTTCAGGACAAGGCCGGATGCAAAATCCTTCTTGCTCTCAAGGCCTTTGCTATGTTCAGCCTTTTTGATTTGATAAGAAAATACCTTACCGGCGTTTCCGCCAGCTCACTCAACGAAGCTCGTCTTGGTTTCGAAGAGTTTGGCGGCCAGGTCCACATCGTTGCCCCCGCCTATAAGCAAGAAGAATTTACACAGTTAATTAACTATTGCGACTACATCGTCTTCAACTCCTTCTCACAATGGCGCCGCTTCAAACCGCTCCTGCAAAAGGCTGAAAAGACCATCCAGCCCGGCCTTCGTATAAATCCCCAATATTCGGAAATAACAGTCGATATCTACAATCCCTGCTCGAAGTATTCACGTCTCGGCATTACCCTCGAGCAGTTCCAGTCGGAAGATTTGGACGGCATCACGGGGCTGCACTTCCACACTATGTGTGAACAGAACGTTCAAACCCTTGAAAGAACCCTTGAAATCGTAGAGCAGCAGTTCGGTCACTTGTTTGACGGGCTTCTGTGGGTAAATTTCGGTGGTGGCCAGCACATAACCCGCCCCGGTTACGACACAGCAAAACTCTGCCGACTTATCACTGATTTTCGCCGGCGATACAACCTGCAGGTTTATCTCGAACCCGGCGAAGCAATAGCATTAAACGCGGGCATACTGGTTGCCTCGGTTCTGGATATAGTCCATAATGAGATGGATATAGCTATTCTCGATACCTCCGCTGCGGCCCATATGCCCGATGTGCTGGAGATGCCATATCGTCCGATGCTGATTGGCGGCGCGGAACCAAACAAAAAACCCTATACCTATAGGCTTGGTGGACCTACCTGCTTGGCAGGCGACATAATCGGTGATTACTCTTTTGATGAGCCTTTGAAAGCCGGCTCAAGGCTGGTTTTTCTCGATATGGCACATTATACGATGGTAAAAAACAACACTTTTAATGGCGTAGCTTTACCTTCAATCGCCCTGTACAGCCCCCAAACGCAGCAAATCAAAATCATCCGTCAATTCGATTATACCAACTATAAGAGCCGACTTTCCTGAATATTATTAAACGACTTGGTTCGGCTCGAACTTTAAGGCTGCCACAAGTAAAGCAACTGGGGGCTTGCAAGCTCCAGGAGAGTGTTTCTGTCGATATTGAAAGGAGTTTTGGTTTCGGAGGTCAGCAACTTTGCCAGTGAGAAGTGCTTTTCGTATTCGACAACGCGGGCCTTTTCAAGCCCAGCTAATTCTTTTGCCGAATCTATCGCCTGCGACAGGTAACCGACCTGGTCGATTAATTTATTCTCAAGCGCTTGTTCCGCATTGAAAACACTCCCATCAGCAAGCACCCTGACCTGTTCCAAAGTCAGCATAGGTCTACCCTCGGCCACCAGATTTATGAATCTCTCATATGCCGGGTCAATCAGTCTCTCATGCAAGTATTGCCTTTGCTCTTCTGTCATCGGCTCAAACATACTCGGCCAGTCTTTTCGTTCACCGGCCTTGACGATTGCCACCCCAATACCCAATTTCTCCTCCAGCAATTCCTTCACTACAAAGTGACCAAACATCACACCGATTGAGCCGGTAATTGTGGTAGGCTCTGCAACAATCTTGTCACACGCAACCGACGCATAGTAACCGCCCGAGGCGGCAATTCCCTGCATAAATGCCACCACCGGTTTGCCGCTTTCTTCGCGAAACTTCGAAATCTCGTTGTGTATAAGGTCACTACCTGAAACCGTCCCACCGGGAGAGGTTACTTGAAGGATAAGAGATTTGACATTTGAATCTTCCTGGGCGGTTTTAATTTGCTCGGAAATGTCTTCGGCCTGAAGCGAATCGATGACACCCTCTAATCTTATTACCATTATTTTGTTGCTCCGCGGGCCGGATTGTATGACTTCCTCGCCGAAATCCGCCCGGCGATTCGCTGTAAAAAACACAACCGCCGAAAACAACAACATCAACAGCATAATATTTGCAAGGACCGACAGTCCCGTAACAATACCCCAAAAGATTTTCCAGCCGGTCCCTTTTTTGCTCACTTTGTTTTTCTCCGGAGCAGGAGGCACAGACTCTATACTCGGCGGCGGTCCTGCAGCCGATTCGGAATTATTTTGACTTTGGTTAAAATCCATTCTGGGCCCTTTCTAAAATGAACAGCCGTAGAACATTGCAATTCTAACGGCATTATAGAGTCGATAGAAAGCCCTGTCAATTCGTAAGAATCCGGCTTAATCTCTTAAGCTGCACTTCATAAATTCTTCGCATCATTAACCGAATTTCTCTTAACTTGACAAAGCCTGGTTTAGGTCTAAAATTACTCAAAATGGTCGCCGAAAAACCACAAAAGAAAAAAAGAAAGAAAAAGCACAATCCCGCTATCGATTGGCTGCTTTATATGATACTGCGCGTGATTGTGATTTTCGTTTATATGTTTGATACCGAGACCAATCTTCGAACGGCTCGTTTCTTAGGCCGAGGGCTTTGGAAATATTATCATCGAGGCAGAAACCGGGCCCTAGACAATCTGCGTGCCAGTTTCCCCGACAAAGACCCACAATGGATTAAGCAGGTCGGCAGGCGAAGTTTCGAACATATCGTGATGCTCGTAATGGACGTTCTATTTACACCCCGACTTGTAAAAAAAAGTAACTGGCGTAACTATTCCCGCTATAAAAATGTTGAAAAAACCAAATGGCTTATGCAAGGCGGCAATGGTCTGCTGATGGTCACCGGGCATTATGGCAACTTCGAAATTATGGGTTATCTACTCGGACTTTTCGGCTTCAACATCTACAGCATCGCTCGACCTTTAGATAACAACTTCATCAATAATTATTTGCTCAATGTCCGGCAGCGGCACGGGCAAAAAATAATTGATAAAAAAGGTGCTGCCAAAGTTTTGGGCAATTTAGCCTCACGCGGTGGAACCCTTTGTTTCATCGCGGACCAGGATGCCGGCAAAAAAGGCTTGTTCGTAGATTTCTTCGGCAGAAAGGCAAGCACGTATAAAAGCATCGGCCTGTTGGCAATCCAGTATAATCTGCCGATTGGCGTCGGCGTCAGCAGGAGAGTCGGCAACCAATTCTTTTTTGAAATTGAAGTCTCCCGTCTTATTATGCCCGAAGAATGGGCTGACAAAGACGAACCACTCGAATGGATTACCGCAGAATACACAAAAGCGATTGAGTTGTCTGTCCGTCAGGACCCAAGCCAATACTGGTGGCTGCATAGAAGGTGGAAAACCAGACCTAAAGAAGAGTATTCTCCGAATACTCGGAAAAGGACCGAAGAATCCACGACCCGTAAGAGTACGATTCTTATACGTCCGGTCCCACATACAACCGAAACGACTTAAGTGGTTTATGACGAATTGCCCCAATAACAGTGTTCTGACAATATGCTAAGCCGGTGCCTGCCCCGAGAGAATACCAGGCACACTTGCTGGTGCAGTTACCACCGCGTATCGGACACAACACAGGCCCCTGATGGTCCTCGTCGGTTAACTCACCATTATCAGAAATCTTCAGCACTCTGTACTTTCGCGCCATTAGCGAAACCCTTGCCTTTCTTATCGTTACAATATTACCTGCCGACGTTGCTACTATTATACCAGATTAAGCAACCAAATATGCAGGTTTTCTGCGTACATCGGGGAAAAATTAGGGATTTAGCCTGGGACAGGCCGCCGGCCGAAAAATAACCGGTCTTTGCCGAGTGCTTGACAGGACTTAAAGATACTTTATATTTGTTAACATGGATTATACGCCAAATGGATAAAAAGCCGTAAACGGTCACATTGGAGCAAAAAAATGTCTGAGCCAAAGAAAAGCTGGGAAAAACGGCTGAGTGGGCGGCCGGACGAGTTGACAATCGATTTTATGCAGTCTCTTTCGGTCGATAAACGACTTTACAAATATGACATCGTCGCCTCTATTGCCCACGCACAAATGCTCGCCGAGCAAAAGCTCATCACACGCGAGGAGTTTAAACAGATTAAGGACGCTTTGATAGAGATATCGCAGGAAATAGCCGAGGGCCGGTTCAAATTCGAGAAAATCTACGAGGACATCCATATGGCTCTCGAAGCCGCTCTGGTTGACAGAATCGGCGATGCGGGCAAAAAACTCCATACAGGCCGAAGCAGAAACGACCAGGTTGCGACCGACCTGCGGCTATGGATGCGCGACGAGATAGAAATATTGCAGGCCAAAATTACTCTTTTACAAAAAGCGTTTGTAAAATCCGCTGAAAAATATACCGAGGCTGTAATGCCCGCATACACGCATCTGCAAAGGGCCCAGCCCATAGTTATAGCCGCTTATTTATTAAGCTTTGTTGAAATGCTCGAGCGAGACTATATACGATTACAAAGTTGCAGCAAACTGTTGAATATCTCACCGCTGGGCTCCGGGGCCGTAGCAGGCTCAAGCCTGCCTCTCGACCGTAAAGCCACTGCGAAGCAACTGGGATTTTCCGATATTAGCTACAGCTCCATCGATGCGGTCGCCGACAGAGATTTTTGTGTCGAATTTATTTTTGACTGCGCGATGATAGCAACGCACCTGTCGCGATTAGCCGAGGACTGGATAATCTACGTATCCAGTGAGTTTGATTTTTTGCGCCTCGACGAAAGCCACTGTACCTCCTCGAGCATGATGCCCCAGAAGCGAAATCCCGACCCGCTTGAGCTTATTCGGGCCAAGACCGGAACAGTTTATGGAGCATTGATGGCGATGCTGACCATTCTCAAGGCCCAGCCTCTGACGTATAACCGGGACCTCCAGGAAGACAAAAGAAATATCTTTGCGGCGTCTGACACCGTAAATGCTTCGCTCGATATGGCCCGCGCAATTGTTTCTCACGCCAGGTTTAACACCGACAAAATCACTGCAAGCCTTGAGAAGGGATTCCTCGATGCCACTGCTCTTGCTGAATATCTCGTCCGAAAGGGCATAGCCTTCCGCGAGGCACACGGCATCGTCGGCTCTCTCGTCGCTCAATGCGAAAAGGATGATAAGAAGCTGGCAGAGCTTGATTTGAGCGAGCTAAGACAACACTGCTCCTCGATTGACAGCGATGTCTATGAGAGCCTCGGGGCTGTAAACATTGCAGATAAATATATTACCGCCGGCGCAGCCGGTCCGGCCCAGGCCCGGGAGCAAATAGCGTATTGGACTAAACAGTTAGACCAGCGATGAGTCCGAAAGAAGCGGAAATAACCAACTGGTTCGCAAGCCAAAGTAAACTTTCACCGGCCGATTATCCCATCGGTATCGGCGATGATATGGCTCAGCTAAATCTCGGACCTGATACGTCCGTGCTTGTCACTACCGATATGCTGATGGACGGTGTTCATTTCGACCTGCGTAAAACCACTTTAGAGCAGGCCGGGTATAAGGCATTGGCTGTCGGTCTTAGCGACTGTGCTGCGATGGCCACAATCCCAATTGGCGCTGTAGTTGCCGTAGCACTGCCGAAGGCTTTTGGAACTGCGCAGCTTAAAGAGCTTCACGCCGGAATCGTCCGGGCCGGTGAGAACTTCGACTGTCCGCTTATCGGAGGTGACATTGCAACTTGGCCGGACAAGGCTGGCGCCTTCGCTATAAATGTTGCCGTGCTCAGCAGACCGGCCGCCGGCAGACCCATAAAACGCTCCGGCGCCAAACCGGGCGATTATATATGCGTAACCGGCTCATTAGGCGGAGCGATACACGGCAGGCATTTACAATTTACGCCAAGGGTCACTGAAGCTATAAGAATCACACAAATAGCTGTGATTAATTCAATGATTGATATAAGCGATGGACTGAGCACGGACTTATGGCATATCTGCAGACAAAGCGGAGTAGGGGCCCTCATAGAAGCAAGGAAAATTCCTCTCTCCGCCGATACCGAAAAATGTGAAGACCCTTTGGCTTCGGCGTTAAACGATGGAGAAGACTTCGAGCTGCTTTTTACGCTTGGCCCCAAAGATTATTCAAGGCTTTTGGACCTGTGGAATATGCAGACCCCCATAACGAATATCGGCAAGACAAATGAAACCGGTAAAATGCAAATTGAAATGCCCGACGGCCAAATCACGGACCTGCAGCCCCGGGGTTATAATCACCTCGAAAAATAAAATCGAAGTTATGAGACTACCGCGCTCTTCATACAAAAATTTATGGAATGCGAAATAATTTCAAACTCGCCTGCTGAAACTATGGCTTTGGGCGAAAAAATCGGCTCCCATCTGAAAGGTGGCGAGGTTATTGCCCTTTGTGGCCCACTTGGAAGCGGTAAGACGCACCTGATAAAGGGAATTGTCGCCGGGGCAGGTGCCGAGAAGCCCCAGAACGTAACCAGCCCGACCTTTGTAATCGTCAACGAATATACCGCGGCAGGACACGGCCTTGATATCTATCATATAGATGCATATCGTCTTCGCTCTGCCGAACAGCTTCAGATGATAGGCTTCGATGAGCTTTGCTACCCACGCTCAGTCGTCTTGGTCGAATGGGCCGATAAAATAATTTCCGCCCTGAATATTATTCATTGCATTTTGCTTAAGCTTTCACATCTGGACAAGGAAATCCGGCTTATTCGCCTTGAAAATAT
>CAYZTY010000069.1:0-13669 GCA_964481525.1 uncultured Pirellulales bacterium | reverse complement strand
AGAAATTGATACACCTGGGGGGCGAGTGGACTTAATGAAACGAGTCTGTGCTGCGATTACCAAAACAGATAACTGCCGCACTATTGCATTCGTCAGCGGAGGCAAATACGGCGGCGCATATTCGGCCGGCGCAGTCATTGCTTTGGCCTGTGATGGCATATATATGATGAATGATACGAGCATCGGTGCAGCAACACCTATTTTGGCATCCCCTTCAAGTGCAAAAGATCTAAAATCAGTTTATGGGGAAACAGTTGGGGAAAAATTTCTGTCAGCCGCGCGGAGTTATATTGCTAGTCTTGCCGAACAAAATGGGCGCCATGGCTTACTGGCCAGAGCAATGGTAGACAAGGATGTCGAAGTATGGGAAGTAATAGATAATGGTAAAACTCGCTTTATTGAGCCTGAGAATAAAAAACCAGACCAAACTGTGGTTCGTGTTTGGAGCAGGAAGGGGTCATTGCTCACATTAACCGCCGTGGAGGCTGACCAATGTGGCATTGCCGATAAAGTCGTAACTTCGAGAGATGAACTTTTTGCTGAACTTGCCGCAACGAAAGCTAAGCAAGTTCACAATAAGGATGCTTTGAAGGCAAAACGTGCGTTTGAGAAGGCTCAGCACAAATTTAGTAAGATTCTCCTTTCTATCAGTTCTCTTGAGAAGCGAGTCACTACTCTTACCAATGAAATCGCCACCCTTGACGAAGTCATTTCTCGCACCGACAAGGTCATTTGTTACGATGTAGCATCGGAGGATGGCGGGACATATTCTGTGGAACAGCGAGAATATAACCCAACAGCCGTCAAAGAATTCTTTCGTAAAAGCGAACAGTGCCTAAAACTTTTGAAAGACCTGAGAGAGGATTATAAAAAAGCGCTTCCAGTGGCTAAGAAGCACCCCGATTTGAATCATCATATAAGCACTATTGAAAAAGGTTTGAAATTTGCAGAAGCTACATATAAGGAAGTTCACTCACGGCTTCACTGAAAGCTTTGACGATATACCTGCGGAGATCACTATTTACACTTTTACTGCTTAGCTTTGGTACGATTGCTTTTATGAAAAGACGTATCTTGTAAGCGTACCCACCTGCCACCTGTCCGCCGAAGGCGGAAAATCTGAATTAAATTATGAACAGTGTTAATCCGTGTAAATTTATGCCTTAGGTATCCGTGTCTGATAATGACTTTGGCGTTAGTCGCGCAGCGACTGTGGGCAAGCTTGAAAGATTGAGCAAATTATATTTGCGGAAATCTTCACGGCGAAGAACACGACAGGCCCTTTGGGCCCATCGCCAAAGCCAACCTCTGTATCCTCTGAGTTCTCTGGGCTATAATTAATCTGTGCAAATCCGTGTTAATCCGCGGTTAATTAATCTATGCGTTCTCTCCGTAAGTCCACAGGACGCCTCACGGCGGAGTCCCTATGACTGTGTCCTCGGTGGCTATAATTATTCGAGTTTATTCGTGTGCATTCGCCCGCCCTGCGAAGCCTTTAGGCGAAGTAGGGTGGTTAATCAATAAGCAACTTACTTGACAGAAAGGACTCGCAACCTTATTATAATCCCGCAAATAAAAAACTTTAAGGATGGGCTAAGCTATGTCTGGAAAAGGATTTACACATCTTCACCTGCACAGTCAGTACTCCCTGCTCGATGGCGCAATAACGTTCGACAAGCTTCTTAAACGCTGTAAAGAGCTGCAGATGGAAAGCGTGGCGGTAACGGACCACGGCAATATGTTCGGGGCAATCGAGTTCTACACGAAAGCACACGCGGCCAAAATCAAACCCATCATAGGTATCGAGGCATACGTCGCGCCCGGCCGGCGATTCGATAGACAAAAGACAAGTATCGGTGATGCCGCTTATCACATAATCCTCTTAGCTGAAAACAATACCGGCTATCAGAACCTGCTGAAACTGGCGAGCGCCGGTTATACGGAAGGCTTTTACTATCGGCCGAGAATCGATAAAGAAATCCTGGCGGAACTTAACGAAGGGCTTATATGCACCAGCGCCTGTCTTAAAGGTGAATTAGCTGCCGCATTGGTCCAAAATGATGAGCCGAGGGCAATCGCCGCTGCTGAAAGTTACCTGAAAATATTCGGGTCGCAGCGCTTTTTTATCGAGCTGCAGCGGCATCAGGAAAGCGATGCGCCCGATGTAACAGACAAATTGATTGAGCTGGCCGGGAAGCTTGGGGTGGGGATGGTCGCAACGAACGACGTGCACTTTTTAGACGCCGACGACTACGAAGCACACGATTGTCTTTGCTGCATAAGTACGGGTAAGACCATTCAGGACCCAAAGCGAATGCACTACCCGCCGGATATTTATCTAAAGAGTCCGGAGCAGATGAGAGAGCTGTTCGCCGATGTGCCCGAGGCGTGCGAGAATACGATGGCAATCGCCGAGCGCTGCGATGTCAGGCTGGATTTGAAAAAGCGACACGCACCGAAGTACAGGCCGGCCGACGAAAGTAAGCCGGAAGAATACCTGACAAGACTGGCTTACGATGGAGCAGAAAAAAGGTATGGCAGGCTTAGTGATGAGGTAAAAGCCAGGCTCGACCGCGAGCTTGACGTGATTGAATCAAAGGGTTTCGCCAGCTACTTCTTAATCGTCTGGGACTTTTGCGATTACGCCCGCAGGAATAACATACTTTTCGGCGCTAGGGGCAGCGCCGTAGGCACGCTCGTCGGATATTGCCTCGGCCTGTGCGACGTTGACCCGCTTCGATACGACCTGCTGTTCGAGCGGTTTATGGACCCGCAGCGCAACGAGATGCCGGACATTGACATTGATATTTGCCAGGACGGACGCGCCAGGGTCATCGATTACGTTCGGCAGAAATACGGGCAGGTCGCGCAAATCATAACGTTCGGAACAATGAAGGCTCGTGCGGTCATTCGCGACGTCTGCAGAGTGCTTGACGTTCCACTTAGTGAAGCCGACAGGCTGGCGAAACTGGTGCCGTCTACACTTGGGATAACATTAGACAATGCCTTGCGCAGCGAGCCGGAGCTAAGAAAGGCATACGAAAGAGACGAGCGGACGCGAAAGGTTATCGACATCGGCAAAAGATTAGAGGGCCTGGCCCGGCACGCGAGCGTCCACGCGGCTGGCGTGGTTGTGGCGGACCAGCCACTGACTAATTTCACTCCGCTGTACAAGACCGCCAGCTCGGACGATTTAATTACGCAGTTCGATGGGCCTACCGTCGAAAAAGTAGGCCTGCTGAAAATGGATTTCCTGGGTTTGCAGACACTTTCAGTGATAGAACGAACTCGGCAGCTTGTCGAAACCATTCACAACGAACAAATCGAGCTGGAGAAAATAGAGCTCAATGACCCGAAGGTCTTCGAAGTCTTCACAAGCGGCAGAACCAAAGGGATATTTCAGTTCGAATCGGGCGGAATGCAGGATTTGCTAATGAAGCTAAAGCCCGACCGAATCGAAGACCTCATCGCAGCAAACGCACTTTTCAGACCGGGGCCAATGATTTTGATAGGCGATTATGTTGAACGCAAGCATGGAAGCCGGTGGGATGTGCCGCACCCGATTATGAAAGAGATTCTCGGCGAGACCTATGGGATTATGGTCTATCAGGAACAGGTGATGCGGATATGCAATCGCTTAGGTGATATTCCGCTGCGCGAGGCATATACGCTGATTAAGGCAATAAGCAAAAAGAAGGGGCGGGTGATTGCCAAGCAACGAGAGGAATTCGTCGCCGCTGCGGTCGATAAGGGACTTGGAAAAAGCGAGTCGCAGAAGATTTTCGAGCTGATTGAGCGGTTCGCGGGATACGGCTTCAACAAGAGCCATTCGACACGCTACGCAATCATAGCATACCAGACGGCCTACCTGAAGGCACACTGGCCGGTGGAGTATATGGCGGCGCTGCTGACATACGAGCGCGACTCAACCGATAAGGTGGTTGACTATATCGGCGAATGCAAGGAAATGGGAATCGAGGTCGCCCCGCCGGATATAAACGAAAGCTTTACGGATTTCACGGTGCTGTACGAGGAAAAGCACTCGCCACGCCCGTCGGACAAGCGGGACAAGCAAACAGACGGGCCAATGATACGATTCGGATTAGCGGCAGTGAAAGGCGTCGGCCAAAAGGCGGTCGAGGAAATTATCGCCGCAAGAGAAAGAGTCGGACAATTCAGGAGCCTGTTTCATTTCTGCGAAAATGTGGATTTGCGGGTCGTCAACAAACAGGTAATTGAGTCACTTATCAAGGCGGGAGCTCTTGACAAATTAGGCGGCAGCAGGGCGCAAATGATGGCGGGACTGGAAAAGGCATTGCTAATAGGCTCAGAAACGCAGGCCGATGTCCAAAAGGGACAAATGACGTTCTTTGCCGGGCCGGGGGGCGAGGAGGATTTTGATAAAGACCAGGAACGCCTGCCGAACGTGCCGGCCTGGCCGGAGATGCAAATGCTGACGTACGAAAAACAGGTACTCGGTTTCTACATTACCAGCAACCCGCTGAGCAAACACGCAGAGACCATCAGCTTCTATTCGACGGTGGACAGCTCAAGATTGGCTGACTGCTCTGAGGGGCAGGAGGTGGTGATGGGCGGGATGGTGGCGAAGATTAGGTACAGCGTTACGAAGAACGGCAGGAACGCCGGTAGCAAAATGGCGGTCTTTGTCCTTGAGGACCTGCAGGGAAGCGGCGAGGTTGTGCTCTTCCCCGAAGCGCTTGAGCGAAACAGCAAGCTTTTGGCTGTGGACAAAATCGTATTTGTAAGGGGCAGGGTCGATTGCAGACGGCAGGTGCCGAATATCATCGCAGAAGAACTAATCGAGCTTGACGCGGCAAGCGAAAAAATCGGTGCGAAGGTAAAAATCAAACTGGATGCCAAGGATATCAGCAAGGAAAAAGTGGCCCGGATAAAGACTATATGCAGTACTCACAAGGGCAGGAGCCCGGTCTATGTTACCGTAACGACGACGAAGGGCAGGGTGTCGGCCGTGGCGTCGAGGAATTTTAACGTGCGGCCGAACGCGGAGTTCTGCAGACAAATGGAGCAGTTGGTCGGGCCGGGGAATTTTGAATTGACGAAATAAATAGCCACAGAGTGCACAGAGGACACAGAGATTATTAACCACGAATAAACACGAATTAATTTAAGGCGCGGATAACGGTTGAGGTTGCGAAACTCGTGTCGGTTGCGTTGAGCGTCTGTCGTTTTGTTAGAACGCAACCTTACTGACGATAGACGAAACGAACAGCGCAACCGTAACCGCATAACGAATAAATATATCGGTCGGTTTGGGTAGGTGGGGAAATTCGTATCTCGTGAAGCGTATATCGTATTTCGCCAGTTGAGCCCGCCGAAGGCGGGAAATTTGTGAATCGGTTGGTTTGAGTTGGCGGGAGGAAAGTGGTGGGTAGCTACGTCACTGTTATTATTATGTTATTGTCCAATTCTATATGAAAAAGAAAAAATCAGAACGTGAATCTCTGGTTGAAGCAAGAGTCTTCGCTACTAACATCACTGCTTCACTTCCTTTAACTGTTGAAGCTGCTGATCTTACTTGGAAATCAAAAATACCGTTCAAAGCTGTTTCTTTACGTGAAGTTTTAATCCATCGTGTTAGTGAATTATCCATAGTTGCCGTGGATTTATATGATTGTAATAAACTAGTGTCGGCATTTATCTTAACAAGAGCTGTTATTGAAACTGTTGCAATGACATACTGGCTAAGCCAAAGAATTGATGAATTTCTCAATTCAAAAGATATTCAAAAGCTAGATGAGTTTCTAGTGAAAGCCATGCATGGAAGCCGCGATGGTACCTCGCCAATAGAATCATACAATGTTCTTACTGCGGTAGACAAAATGGACAAAGAGTATAATGGCTTCAGAGAAATGTATGATTGGCTTTGTGAATTCACACATCCAAATTGGTCTGGTGTATTAGGGGCCTATGGAAAGGCCAATCTCAAAAAGTATTCCCTAACCTTAGGGAGCAAGAATAGTCGCGTGCCTATAATGTTAGGTTTAGCGCCTTTCAATGCCTCCCTAAAATTGTTTGAGCATTACTATAATAAACTAACTAAGCAATTGTATTCTCTAAATGAATATTTCGAAATTCAAGACGAATCAAAATAGACTTTACCGCTGCTGCCGGAGGCCGCGATGAGGAAACCGACGGTAGTATGCTGGAAGCATACATAAAATAGATTTCCGAACTGGAGGCAGCAGCGATAGAGAAACTAAATTTTCAAGAAGGTAATGGTTTATGATTAAAGTTCCAACTGTTTTAATTCTCGGGGCAGGAGCAAGTATGCCTTATGGATTTCCATCTGGTCAGGGACTTCTCGACTTGATTTGCGAAGGCGAGAATGATTTTAAAAGGCTTGTGTCTAACAGTGTTCCAACACCTATTCGCAAAGTTTCATCTTTTATACAAGCTTTAGAGGAAGCTGATCCCGAATCAATAGATGTATTTCTCGCAAATAATCCTGAGTTTGAAAAAGTTGGGAAAGCTTGCATTGCAGCGATTTTATTACCTCGCGAAAGTGAGACGCAACTCAAGAGAAGATGGAGATCTCTTAGGTTACAAAAGAAAAAATCAGAATTAGGGGGTCATTGGTACAAATATCTGTCAAATTTGCTCCACGCCAATACTTCATTTGAGGAGTTTCATAAAAACAAACTTTCTATTATTACGTTTAATTATGACCGTTCTCTCGAACATTATTTATTTACCACGTTAAGAGCAAATTTTCATAAAAAACACCCCGAAGAACACGTTGAGAAGATCAATGCTATTAAGATAATCCATATATATGGACAACTTGGTTATCTGCCATGGCAGATTTCCAATGGTCCGAATATTCCTTTTGGACTATTGCCAAGACCAGATGAATCGAGCAAGATCTCAACAATTCAATGTGCAATAAAAGGCATAAAGACTATGTCTGAAAATTTTGAGAAAGACAACCCTCAGGTAAAACTTGCCAGACAACTCATGTCCCAGGCCATAAAAATATATTTCCTTGGTTTTGGTTATCACCCATTCAATCTAGAAATGTTGGGGATGGATTCCTTGAGGAAGGATTTGGATATAAAGGGCACCTCATTGGGCTTATCACTCCACCGAAAAGTGGAGGTCGGGAAGTCCGGGATTTCCTCTCTTAATCAGTGGGATAGGACACGTATGAATCCGAAGGGACTCTACGAAGAGGATGTTTTCGAATTTCTCCATAAACATGCGATATTAGACTAAGAATCTATAACAAAACCTAAAAGGACTGTATTAAAAACATCTGGATTTTCGCTTTCGCGGGAATGACAGAAGGATACAGGTGGTTTTGTTATAAGCTCTAAATGTGTTATAGTATGACTGTCCTGACTTGAGTCTTGATACTTGATTCTATTTTCCTGCTACTGTAGTAAGGTTACGCTGCTGCCGGAGGCCAACCGCCAAAGGCGGGGAAAGTCGAACAATAGAACAGGTGAGCAGTAGAAAAACTCCGAAGTAAACAAAAGATTTCCGAACTGAAGGATGCAAAAAGCAAAACATAAAAAAGTGATCCGAATCCGCCTACAACAAGTCTTCCGCCTTCGTTAAAACTTCGGCGAGACAAGACGGCGAGACAGGCTGGAGGCAGCAGCGGATTTTAATGGGGATATTTAGTCATTATTTTTCTCGATTGTTGGGTAAGGGGGCAGTACAATTTTTTAATGGTTATAAAACATATTATCGCGAGGAAAAGAAAAGGAAATTTTGAAAGGGGAAGAAAATGAAAGCCAATCACGTGAAAACAGCAGTTTTAGTGAGCTTACCGGTTTTAGCAGGGCTGGCAGTTATACTCCTGCCTGGTTATGCAGGTGAACCGGAACCGAGCGCCCGGCCGGCGCCGAAATTTCATAGGGTCTACAAAGCAGAGATTGACCGGCCGGAGCCGAACAAGTACACACTTCAAGGTATCTATGAAGTCGAGTTGAATAGAGACGATTTAATCACAAAAGCAAAGCTGGAAGAAGACTGCGGAGCGGCGGAAGCAGAAGGTCATTCCGAGTCTTTCTCATTCGATGAGGCATTCATGAATGCCCTCCGTGCTTTACCAGAAGATACTACACCCGTGTATCCTGACAAGATGACTGTTGTGAGGGTAGTTGATATTGGCGTTAGGTTTGGAGGTTTTGCGGGGTTCAACCACATGTATGTACGTGTTCAGCGAGTGGCTGACCCGGCATGCTTGAATTCCAAAAAGAAGCAAGAGGCGGAGCCGGGGGTCGGAAGAATTCGGGGGCGGCGAGGAGAACTGAAAAAGCTTCCAGGCCGGTAAGTCAAGCTCCAGAAAGTCACGATAACGAAGCCCCGTCGCAAGCAACAGTAAAAAACCGAAGAACCCACGGCATTGCCGTGGGCTAACAGTTCAGTAATCCCACGTGAAACCCCGGCGCGCCGGGACTCAGGATGACAAAATGGGCATGGGAATGAATTTCATTGGCTGTGAGAGAGGCTTTTTGGTATAAGTGTAGATGGCTTATAAGGAGCATTGACTTATAAAATGAATACAATAACTAAACCAACGATTTTAATCCTGTTATATATTTTAACGGGAACTCCTTTGTTTGCACAGTTTTCAAAAGAAGACTGGGAAAGGATTAACAGATTGAGCTATGCCGACCACAAACTGATGATGAAAAAGCTGGGCATCTCGTCCATCAGGCGAGGGCCGTCCGGAAATCCCAAGGCACCCGATGCCGCCAATACCGACGAGGCCAAGGTACAGCCTTATTTCCTTCCAAATCCATTGGAATTTAACGATGGGTCAAAAGTTACTTCGCCCGGGCAATGGAAAAAAAGGCGGGCCGAGATTAAAGAATTATTTGACCGCGAAATTTATGGCAGGCTACCGGATAATATCCCTTCGGTAAAGTGGAAGGTTAAAAGTGTAGAAGAGACAAAGGACGGCGATTTGGCCGTGAAAATTAAAGAGCTTGAAGGTGTTGTTGATAATTCATCTTTTCCTGCAATCGAGGTGGTTATTAAGTTAACTGTCGGCACGCCCGCCAAGGCTAAAAAGCCCGTACCTGTGATAATGGAATTTGGCTTTGACTTTTCAGGATGGTTCGGTAAGGACAAAAAGAAAAAAAGCAATGAGCTTACCTGGAAACAGCAGCTGTTGAAGGAAGGATGGGGTTACGCTGTCCTGAATCCCATTAGTTTCCAGGCCGATAACGGTGCCGGATTAAGAGAGGGGATAATTGGTCTGGTTAACAAAGGCAAGCCGCGAAAACCCGATGACTGGGGGAGCCTGCGTGCCTGGGGCTGGGGAGCCGGCCGAGCAATCGATTATTTCGAAACAGATAGAGACGTAGATGAAAAACGTATCGGCATTGAAGGCCTTTCACGTTACGGGAAAGCCGCTGTCGTTGCTATGGCTTATGAACCTCGAATTGCCATCGGATTCATCGGGTCATCGGGTGCGGGAGGGGTCAAGTTGCTGCACCGCGTATTTGGCGAGCAGGTTGAGAACCTTGCCGGGTCGGGCGGATATCACTGGTTTACCGGGAACTTTATAAAATATGCCGGCCCGTTAACCCAAGAAGACCTTCCCGTTGATGCACATCATTTAGTTGCAATGTGCGCACCACGCCCGGTGTTTATCAGTGCCGGGTCAGCTTCTGTTGAAGGTCAATGGGTCGATGCAAAGGGAATGTTTCTTGCCGGTGCAATGGCCGGTCCCGTTTACGAACTGCTGGGTAAGAAAAGTATGCGAACGATGTTGTTCCCGACCCAGGAAACATTGATTGATGGCGATATAGCCTTCAGGCAACACGAAGGGGGGCACACAACCGGGCCCAACTGGCCCTATTTCATCGAATTTGCCAAAAGGTATTTCTTAAAGTAATTGCAAATGTACCTCACGATAAATTGCGAAAAAAGAAGCCCACGGCAGCCCTTCGACCCCTTCGATTTCACGCAGGGCAGGATTGGGAGCTAAACATTTTTGAGATTGCCGCGCTTCCCTCGCAATGACCCCCGTCGCAGCCATTCGACTTCACTCAGGCCAGGGACGGCAGGGCTAAGCAAAATAGGAATTGACGGGGCGGGGGCAGCAGATGATTCGTCGCTCGTAGTTCGCATATCGTATGTCGCCAGTTGAGCCCGGCAAGGCCGGGGAGATTTCAATTGATTATTTTACAGGAGTAACCGCAGAGTTTATAATAGGATAATGGCAGTATAAAATAATAAAAAAGTATTGTACATTATTACGTTCGATTCAAGGATATTAGTTTATGCCTGAGACAGCCAGACAAATACCTTACACAGCGATAACGATAATTTTTATTGCCGTTGCGGCGGCGGTGGGCGCTTTTCTTAGAAGAATAAACAGGGACAGGTGCCTTAAAGAATTCGCGAATAATTTCATAACACTGCAGAATACGGCAGGCAGGATAATCTGGGGCATACTGAACGTGGAAAACACCGGCCTGGAATTTATTTACCCGACAAAACAAAAAGATGAAGCCGGCCAAAACAAGAGCAGCTACCTGATGTACAAATCCGAGTATCCGAATATCCGCGCCCTTATTCGCTTCCACGATGAGTTAAGCGAGGAGCATAAAAAAGAACGAACGAAGGAGCTGGAAAAAACTTACCATCCCGGCCCATTAAGAAGACTCAAGAGAAAAACACTGAATCTTCTTAAAACGGTAAGAGATTCCGTGTTAGAGGTGGTTAATCTGCTGATAACCCATGCCAAAAAAGCCGCTCCGGCCGGCGGGATACTGACTTCTCAGGATAAATACGTCTCGCAAATGAAACAGGATTTAGCCTCTTCGGTGACAACATCTTTTGAGCCTTTATTAGAGAAATATATCGGCCGACTGGTCGTTCTTGAGCTCTTAAAAGACGATAAAATATTCGAATATCACGGCATCTTAAAGGATTATACCGCCCAGTTTATTGCAATTATGGACGTCGACTACAAATTAAAGGACGATGAGCCGGCCAGAAAGGCCGACCTTGTTGTCGCGCGGCAATATGGCATCGTCCGGCATCTCGGCGAATAAAATGAGCGCTATTCCGATGCCTGATGCTCGATACTTGCTGCTGCCGGAGCTTGTGCCTCAGGTAGCCACGATGAGGAAACAGAGAACTGAAGACAGGAGACAGAAGCCTGTCCCGAGCGGAGTCGAGGGAACAGAATACAGAAGGTAAAAAAACAGACAAAAAATTGAACCAGAATCTGCAGGCAGCCGCAAATCAGCATGTAGCGTATAGAAATTGCCGCGGCAACTTCGCTACCTCATAATGACAAATAAATTCCCTGCGACGCAGGCGTGGGTGATAAGGTCCAAAAACAACACGTTATGTCTTGAAGAAGACGTCTAAATTGGTCGATTATTATAGTGGCCGTGCTGTAATCCAGAGGGAGGTGTGTTTCTTAAGCGGAAAGAGAAGATTATGAAGAAGAAACGAGCGGTAATTTATCTGCTGGCGGTTTTGATTCTTCTTGGCGGGTGTAAAAAGAAAGAAGATAAAAGGCGCGCGGAAGTAATTATCGGCCTGGGGTCTCCGATATTTTCTGCCGTGAGTGATGGTAACATTGCCGAGGTAAAGGCACTTTTAGACAAAGGTGCCGATGTGAACACCAGATACATGGACACAAGTAAGACTCTGATAGGAGAGACGGCCCTGATGATGGCAGCCAGGGGTGGTCACATGGAGATTGTCAAGCTTTTGCTGGAACACGGTGCTGATGTGAATTTACAGACCGCATCGTTCGGCCATCCTATGTCGGCTATACATCGACCCGGCGGCGTTACGGCTTTGATGATAGCGGCCGGTGGCGGTCATACGGATATTGTAAAGCTGCTGCTGGAACACAAAGCGAAGGTGAACGTCATATCAACCGACGTCGGTATGGCTTTGATGGCAGCGTCAGGACGCGGTCATACGGATGTTGTCAGGCTGCTGTTAGCTCACGGTGCCAAGGTGGATATAAGAAATAAACAACGGTGGCCGTCAGAATTTTATCCCGGCGGCAGAACGACTTTGTCAATGGCGGCCGGTGGCGGTCATATTGATATTGTCAAGCTGCTGCTGGCACACGATGCCAGCGTGGACGTCGGAGAGGCTGTGATTAAGGCGGCTGAAAATGGTCATATGGACATCGTCAAGCTGCTGCTGGAAAACAAAGCGAGAGTGAATGCTAAAAACAACCGCGGCGAGACGGCTTTGATGATGGCGACTGTTAGAGGGCATACGGAGATTGTCGAACTGCTGCTGGAAGCAGGAGCCGATGTGAACATTAGAGAGAAATCCCACGGCAAGACAGCTTTGATGTGGGCGATTGGTCGAACAGAGATTGTCGAGCTGCTGCTGAAAGCCAAGGCGGATGTGAACGTGAAAGATAACCGCGGGGAGACGATTTTGTCCTGGGCGACCAGGAATGGTAATACGGAGCTTGTCAAGCTAATGCTGGAGGCGGAAGCCGACGTGAACATTAAATACACGGACAGCGAGACGGTTTTGCTAATGGCGGTTCGGAAAGGTTTCACGGATATTGTCAAGCTACTGGTGAAGGCTGGAGCCGATGTGAACGCCAAAGACGAAAACGGCGTGGTGGCTCTGTGTATAGCAGTTCTTAATGGTCACACGGACATTGTCAGGCTGCTGCTGGAACACGGTGCTGATGTGAATTTACAAACTGCATCTTTCGGCAATCTTGCGTTGGCTATACATCGACCCGGCGGCATTACGGCTTTGATGATAGCGACCAGGTTTGGTCATACGGATATTGTCAAGCTGCTGCTGAAATACAAAGCTGATGTGAATGCCGAAACAGCACAGGGAGAGACAGCTTTGATAATAGCGGCCAAGCACGGTCGTGCAGAGATTGTCGAGCTGCTACTGAAGGCAGGTGCGGATGTGAACATTGAATACCCCGACGGGAAGAGGGCTTTGATGACGGTGGCGCGGAGTGGTCATATCGATATTGTCAGGCTGCTGCTGAAAGCAGGAGCCGATGTGAATGCGGAAGATAAGTATAATATGACGGCTTTACACCAGGCTGCCATCGGTGGTCACAGGGATATTGTCAAGCTATTGCTGGAAAACGGAGCGGACGTGAAAGTCATAACAGTCAACAGAGAGACTGCCCTGACGATGGCGGCCAGGAACGGTCATCCGGATGTTGTCGAGCTCTTAGAAGAATATGGCAGCCCATCTTCGGCCCTTGCCGGTAGAGGCGCTGAATTTTTCAGGGCAGTTTCCAGTGGCAACATTAACAAGCTGCGAATTTTGCTGGAAAAAGGTGTCGATGTGGACGTAAAACTTGGAATTTATGGCATCACCGCTTTGATGATGGCGGCTGAGGAAGGACATACTGAGATTGTTAAGCTGCTGCTGGAAAACAATGCCGATGTCAACGCTGAGCACATCACTGAGTACATCGACGGCAAGACCGCTTTGTGGATAGCGGCTCATAACAGCCGTATTGATATTGTCAAGCTGCTGCTGGAAGCAGGAGCTGACGTAAACGTAAAACGCACAACAGACAAGGCCACGGTGCTGTACTGGGCGGCGCAGAAGGGTCATACGGATATTGTCGAGCTGCTGCTTGAGAATGGGGCGGATGTGAATGCTAAGAGGATTTATGGCCATAGCCCATTAAGCATAG
>CAYZTY010000068.1:0-13674 GCA_964481525.1 uncultured Pirellulales bacterium | reverse complement strand
GCGGCAAACATAAGCCCTGTAACAAAGCGGATATTAACAAAGACGGCGTGGTTAATGTTTCCGATTTTGCCATATTTGCACAAAACTGGCTGCAATCAAGCATTGTAGACGAATAACCAAACACTCTTACTACTCAACTTAGGATGTTTGGCCCTTCGACATTGCTCAGAACAGGCTTTACGAAGGAAACACAGGGCAAAAGACCTTTGAGTATCACTTATTTCTCTGTCTTTGTCTCGGCTTGTCTTCGCTCGCGCATCCTGCGCCGTATCGTCAACGGCCAGTTGTAAAACAGGCAAAATACCCCATGCTCCAGCAGCGCGCCCCTCTCCCCGAAAACCGGAACAATATGTACCGCCGCCGTCGCCCAGTGGGCCGCCATAAATCTCGCTAAAGCGGGATAGTGATAGGTCATCTGAATCGGAAAGGCCAGGTACCCGATATATTTTACAAAGCTCAGGAACACTGCGATGTTGTAATCCTTGAAGCTGCGGTCATAAATCGCTATGCCAACCGTATAAAGGCCGCGACATATCGAGCCCGGCGAAATCGGAATTATCTGAAACAGAACAAGTATCCCGCCGGCACCGAGTTCGTCGCCGGTCTTTCGCCAGTATATCCAGGCTACGATAACTGAGACAATCTGAGTAAGAGGTAACGTCAGAACATGTACAACCAAACTAACGAGGTACCGCTGAATATACGGCTCGTGCAGTTGAGACAATATCGTATCGGCATCCTGCTCGGTCAGAATGTGCTTCTCCCTGCCCTCGCTGACCATATCGCGCAGCCACTGTTCACGAAGTTTGGCGCTAAAATAAAGTTGTACCGGACGAACAAAAATGTAATGAAGCTTATCCTTAAAGAACTCCCAGTCGGTTAAAAACCTGTGCAGGCCTGCAGGCAAGACAGACAACAGCAGGTGGCATAGAAAAAGCAGGAATTTCTCCTGCAACCTTAATGCTCGTTCCGAATCAACTCTCCCTGCTCTGTGCCAGACGATAACTATCTCAGCAATTCGCGCCTGAATAGACCGCCCAAGATAATCCAGGCTCGTAAACATCTCCCTGTAGTGCTCTCGCCAATCCAACCGAGTCCACAACCGTCGCAGAAAAGAGCCAAAAAATGGTATCGCTCCAATTACAAAAAACAAGAATGTTAAGAAACTGTTTCTGCGGAGCTGCTGCTCATGTTCTTCGTCCACCAGATTCCGCACTTTCCAGCCGGTTACAGCACTATCAAAAATCGTTGACCAGAGTTTTAGGCTGTAGAGCAGTCTAACGTGATTATGAGTTATATCAGGCAGCGAGTCCCGGTAAACCCTTTCGAGTGACTTTAATTCGTCCACCATTTGGCACATGTCCGCGAAGTCTTCGCCGTGGTTGTCTATAAATTTCTGAAGCTTATTTATATCACCCCGGTCGAATTGCACCAGGGACCCGCGCATAATGCCCATGATTATCAGCTTGAAGTCTCCCGGACTCATCGGCAGAAACGGCAGCAAAGCAAGGCCCGCCCGAAAGTCGACTGCAACCAGTCCTCCCTCATCATCTCCCGACCCGGGTCGGGATTCCCGCTTCAGGCAATTCGGCTGGCTCTTGCACGTTGACCATTCGTATTGTCTTGCAAGCTCATACGCCCCCATATCGTGCAGTAGCTCGACGAATCCTTTCATAAACACGCGCTTGGCACGATATTCTGGTGAGCCAAGATTTTGCGGGTCAACCTCCTTGCCCTTAAGCCACCGCTTCAATAAATCCAGATACTGGTCTGCCTCGAGCCGCCACGTCCTGCCCTCGACCCACTCACGTATCTCGCCGCAGCTTCCTAAATTTTCATCAACGAACGTCGCGTGAACGTCCGCGACCGCCTCTTCGCTGCCGAAGCGAATCTTTGCGCCCCTGCGGATAAGCTTTTGCCACAGCGCCCCCGCCCGAACGGCCGCAGGATTGACCTGAAGCTGAAAAGGCCCCTGAAATCCGGCCCGGTATAAAAGATTACGGAATATTCTTGCGAAGCCTGTGGGCGGGATGAGAATCTTCATCGCGTAAATGCCGCCTGCTTCGATAGAATTTAACTGTCCATCCTCAATCGAGGCGACCTTAACGCGATATACCTGTCCCGCGTAGCCGCCTCCGACAAATCCCTCGACGACAAGTTTAAATCTTGCCTTCTCGCCCGTCGAAACATCTGTAACATCATAGGCAAGCTCCCTGCCCGCGTCGTAGCGCTTAATCCGCATCGGCCGGTGCAGCCTTGCAGCCAGAATCTTCTCCTCAAGGGCCCTGCAAACTTCAGGTTCGTATTCTTCGGCCATTACCGGTTCCTAAGCAATCCATAACATTATCGAAATTTGCAGAACTACCGCCGCGTAAACACCGGCCAGTAAATCGTCGGCAAGAATCCCCCAGCCTTCGGGCAGCTTCTGAATCCTGTATATGAAGAATGGTTTGAAAATATCGAATAATCTGAAAAGCAAAAAGCCGAGCATTACCGTAACCAGAATCTGCCTGCTCGAAAACGCCTCTACAAAAAACGGTGCAGCTAAGAAAGTAACCGCCTGGCCGGCCAATTCATCCGCGACAACCTCTCTCGGGTCGCTATTGCCGAGCTGCCTGATAACATCCGGTGAAAGTATCACGCACGCGACCGAACCTGCCAAAACCAGCGCCGCCATCACGATTGATATTGAAACGGCCGGCGTGTCGAAGTAACACATCAAAGCAAAGATAATCGCCGGCGGCAGTGAGCCCCACGTCCCCGGCGCAATCGGCAGCCGGCCAAGCCCAAAACAAGACGTAAGTATCCTTTTCATTGTTGTCGAAAAGTAACTTAAAAATTAGATAAAGTCAAAGACTATTACGACCACAGCCCCGTGGGGTTTCCGGAAAATTCAGGTAAGCGAACTGGCCGTGATACTTTTTTGCCGCCCGGTCGCGGGCCTTGGCCGCCTCGACTTCACTGTCAAAGTAACCCAGATGTATATTCTTTTTGTCGTGTCCTATTGAAGACATCCATTTGCGTCTTGCCTTATTCCAGCAGACTCCTATATATTCCGAAGTATTTGTACCCGAACGTTTTTTTCTGTTGCATATATTCTGTGAATGTGTTGCCTCTCTCAGGTTAATCCTCCTGTTGTCCATCCCATCGTTATTGATATGGTCAACTACCATTTCCTTGCGTACTTCGATAATCTCCCTGTGCATATATATGAGTTTCCTTTTGCGTGTTTTGCTGTTTGCAACAAATCTTCGCGCGTAGAATTTCTTACATGCTTTTACTGCAATCCATTCGTATTTTCGCAGGCGCTCGTAGTCGGCAGGGTCCACCTTTGCGTACCGGGGCTGCGCCATACGAATCAGCCGAAACGCATACCCGTATCGCAGCCAGCGATATGTGAGTAGAATCCAAACCAATGGTTTTTCTATAAATCCCAGGATGTTAATAACAATCTGAATAACCAACTCCCCTGTCCTGAGTCCCGGCGCGCCGGGGTCGAAGGGCCTGCCGTGTGTTAAATTCTAAACAATTTCGAAACTCAAATTCTCAAATGTTCAAAACAGGAAGTTCTGTGCTTTTGGTTTGGGTCATTTGCTATTAGGATTTTGATATTGTTTAGGATTTAGTATTTAGTGCTTAGTATTTCTCGAGTTTTTCCGCCTCCGGCAGTATTCACTCCTTTTCAACTGTCGAGTCACGGGGCACGAGTCCCGAGCGACGGTTTTTCCACCAAAGGCGGAAAAACTCGCCCTCCACTATTGGCTCAACCTGCGCGTTCTGGTCGAAAAACGTTCGATTTCAGGGAGGTTAAAATGAGATAAGTCTTTACACAGAAGTGAATAAAAAAAATTTATTTTTTTCGGTCTTTATGCAAAAACCCCCTGCGCGTTTTGTTCGATGTCGACACTCCCGGTCGTGTATAAAATCCCCCTAAATTAACAATAAAACTTCCATTCGAAAGCCGCATTTTGCCTGTCCTGAGTCCCGGCGCGCCGGGGTCGAAGGGCTTCCCCAACTTAACACTTAAAACTTTAAACTGCGCCTTCGGCAGCTGCGTTAATCTTTATCCACTATACACAAAAATTTTTTATTTATTTCTTGAAAAACCCCCTCCAATAGTGTAGATTTTCTAATTAGCGAGCAACGAAGCAAAACAACTTGGATTAGCTTCCAAGCAATGACTTTGGGAGGGCACACAGAAAAGGCGATAGAGAACGGTGGGCTTCCTGAGTAAATCACGAGATATTATAAACGTTCTCATTTTTGCAGTCGGAAAATCAAGTTTTCTTCAACCTACAAGTAATGAAGGGAGAGCGTAAATGCGCTTCTTGAAATTTCCAATATTTGGCCTTGTGGGAACCTTCCGAGTTCCCGCGAGGCCCTTCAGAGCGTGGTGAGTCAATAGTATAAAGAATTGCGCAAACCGTTAAAATCCCTTCGGTAAAAAGCAAACCACTTGCAGTGGTACAATCGACGGGATTCGATTTTGAGACACGAAAGGAGACCAGCAATGCGAGTATTAAGGAAGTCACTAGTCTACACAACTGCGTTCATTTGTCTGGCAATGTTAAGCGGATGCATTTGTGAACTCTTTCCTTTTCTCTGTCGCCCTGATCCTTTAATTTCACCTCAACTAGCTATATTTCCAACTTCTTTGGATTTCGAAGCAGACGAGCATCCCAAGACCTTCAACATAACAAATGTCCGGAAGGGAACATTGAATTGGAATGCAGCTTCTAACAGAGCTTGGATCGCCGTGACTCCAACGAACGGAACTACTACAGCGGAGACAGATAGCGTCAGTGTCACTGTCAACCGTGATACGCTTAGTTATGGTGTGCATACAGGCGAAGTGCAGGTAAGCTCAAATGGGGGTATGTTGAAAGTAAGTATCTCCGCGAGGAAAGACCCGGGCGGAACACCGTTCGTTCAGGCACGCGAAGGCAACAATTGCACGCAAAACAATTGTGGCGGTGCTCCCTATGTGAAAGGGAAAAAATATAACTTCAAAAAAACAAGTAAATTTGAAAATGATGAGGCACGGTCATTCCAGTTGTACTGGCTCCCTGTTGGGGCGAAAATCAAGGTCTACGATAATCCGGATGGCAAAACAGACGATGACTGGACTGAGATTACAATAAAGAAGGTGGTAGCGCAATACTGCCTGGGTACACTTGAGAATACATACGAGGATGACACAGTCCGAGTTAGCTATCACAGAAACAACGGATTGGACGGAAAAGTCTCACATTTAAAAATGGACTAAGCATAGAAAAAACATTATAGTTATTCTTTTAAGGAGCCTGCAAGCCTTGGCGTGGAGGTTCTATCCACATGTGCAGTTGTTGGTTGAATTAGATCTTTGAGAAATCTGGCTGAGCAGAGGTAAGAAAGAATAATGAAAGAGATACCGTTGGGCAACGGCCTGACCACAAAAGTTGACGACGAAGATTATGAATGGCTCTCTCAATATAAATGGTATGCCTACTACGACCCGCAGCGCGGAATGACGTATGCTGCCCACGACACCCCCAGCGGAAGACGGGTATTAATGCACGATGCCATTATGGGCCTTGATACGTTAGATGATACGGCGTTGAATTAAGAATTATTGACCCCCGGGATAAACCCGGGGGCTTCCGGTTTGAAACATTAATCCACCGGATGAACCGGTGGGCTTCCGGATTTAGACATTAACCTTTCGGTTGTGGCGGTTTACATATTGGATTACCTTATTTAACTGGTTTTCATCAAAACAATAACGAACGCTAAATCCCTTCGTCCACAACCTGCCGAGGAAACCATTACTTTTCATAGACAGTCTTGCTGCATTTTTATAATGACTCACTGCAGAAGCAGCCAAAATAAAATTACAATCCGTTACCAAATGAATATGATTTCTCCCGACCGAAATTACGCAAATCTTCTGGTTTAACAAAGCAGATTCCTCAATTAAAGCCCTTTCGATGATTTCTCTTTGTGCAGTGGTCAACGATACTTTTGGATACTTCATACCTTCCTTATTTTTATTCTCCAGCGAAGGATTAGGGTCAAGTATTCGGCCGTCTTTGACGTACCTGCGCCTGTCTCCCTGTAGCCAACTGCCATAAGTTGTCCAGGTCAACATATACCCCAAAATCTTCTGCATATTTCACTTTCCGAAAGCCCTGTGGTTTATCCACAGGGTTCAGATGGCCGGATTTCTTCCAAAATTTTCAAACAATACCTGTCCGTCATACCGGCGATATAATCACACACCGTCCGCTGTAAACCGTGCTCGGCTATCAGTCCCTGAAAGTAACCCGGCATCAGCTCAGGCCTTTTTGCAAAGTGCTCGAAAAGCCTGCCAAGCCAGCCTTCCACCTGCCGGCCAATCTCCTGCAGGTAACTGTGGCGATAAACATTCAAATATAAGAACTTCTCTAATTGCTCAAGATGCGCTTCGCTTGAATTTGACCCGCCTATCGGCCCGGCCTCACCGAGGCGAGTCGAGGCGGGCGATGCAGGCAGCCCAATCAATTTTTCTTCCCACTCGTAAACAGCATCGGCCGTTTTGATGTTTGCCTGCTCGATGTTTTCCCCGCTCGTCTTTATTACGTCGCTGACAAGCTCGTCTATGATTGCCTTGACCGTTCTGGTCCTGCGAACGGTTTTATCTTGAATACGCTTTGCATCTATATGTTTTTCCGCCTGCTCGAAAAGCTCAATATCCTTCAACCGCTCCGCTTCTATAAGCCCGGCCCGCAATGCATCCTCTAAATCGTGGCAATTGTAAGCAATCCGGTCGGCAATGTCCGCGGCCTGTCCCTCAAGCGAACAATTGCGCTCGGTAAACACATCATCCCTCGGCCTGTCATAAGGGCTGTGGTGTTTTGCCAGTCCTAATCGGGTCTCGTACATAAGGTTCAGCCCGGCAAAATCCGGGTATGGGTGTTCGAGCAAATCGACCACCCGCAGGGCCTGGCGATTATGCTCGAAGCCGCCTGCGTCTTCGGTCAGTTTATTTAAGACGGTCTCACCGGCGTGGCCGAATGCGGAGTGGCCCAAATCATGGGCCAGGCAAATCGCCTCGGTCAGGTATTCGTTCAGGCCAAGTGCCCTTGCGATGGTCCTGCCTATTTGCGCAACCTCGATGCTGTGGGTCAGTCTTGTGCGGTAATGGTCGTTTAGGCCCGGCATAAACACCTGCGTTTTGCCTTCGAGCCTGCGGAAAGCGGAGCAATGAATGATACGGTCCCTGTCACGCTCGAAGTCGCTTCGATAGGGGTGTGCTTTCTGGGGAAAACGCCGTCCCCGGCTGGCTGATTCACTGACTGCGTAACTGGCAAGTCCTTCCTGCATAAATTGTAGCGCTTCTTTCCTTTGCTTGATATTTTACTGTTGTAACGGACTCGTATTTGTCCGCCATCAAGCTCATAAAATCAAGGAAATTCTCTGCCGGCGCAAAACAAGTCCCGCCCTCCGCGGGATACCTTGCGGCACTCCGAAGAGGCGGGACTCGCCCACAGGACAGGTAGGACAAAAGCTTCCTTGCTTAAATTTTGTCAGAATACTTATCTATGGCACTTATACAGGTTGTGATGCCGACTTCGGAACTGCGTATAATAACGAAGGCAGCACTCCTTCATTCCATGTTTATTGTGAAACTTCATCAAAGGCCATCCAGCCGAACATTTGCATTCCATGCTATCCATCATGTCTTTGATTAGATATGCCAACTCCGCAGCCGCCTGGCCTGCCACAAAATCCTTGGGTCTTCGCAGGCCGTCGGTCCGCATGTAGGCGTTTCGCAACTGCCAGCAGCTCGCCCTAAACATACCTTTCTCGATGAAGAAGTCGGCCCTCCTGAGCATATTCCTAAAGGCCTTCAATTGCATCTCCGCCGACCTGCCGTGCCCACTTCCATACAAGCTGCCTTCTTCAACCGCCCAGTCAAAGAAAGCCAGAATTTCTTCCATCTTCTCTGCAGGCCCGCTTTGGTTTTCTATACCGGTACCGCTCAATTCCACTTCTATCAAGGCCTCGTCCAAATCATCGCTTTGAATCTCCAGGACGGCGGAAACAGTCTCAGCCGTCGAGGGAGTATACGTAATCATCACATCCAGGCTCTGGCCGCCCTGAAGGACAATGGGCAGTTCCATTCCGTACGTAGCGGAAAAATCGTTGCCGTCGTTTTCCAGAAACGCGATATCAGCTATCGTAAGAGAACCGCTTTCCACATTTGAGATTGTCAGACTGGCGACCTCAGAGGAACCCAAGTACACATCACCAAAGTCATGGGTGAGAAATGAAACTTCAATATCGCCTGCAGGCCCGGCAAAATATATCTCGTCGTCACTGCCGTCGCTGCCGTACCAGACAACATTCAGGCCTGATATTTTAGGATAAATATCGGTGTAGCTGTTATCGGAGAGCTGAAAATTCTGACCGGATTCGATATCATACATATATATCTCGTAGTCACTGCCGTCCTTGCCATACCAAACCACTCCCAAGTCTGATATGTCAGGGGCAAAATCATCATAGCTGTCGTCACTGAGCTTGAGAATCTCATCGGACTGGCCCTTGTAGAGATAGATTTCGAAGTCCCAGTCTTGGTCGTCTAAACCATACCAAACTACATTCGAGCCGGAAACCCGGCAACCCCGCTCATCGAAGGGGGTATTTGTAAGTTGCGTAGTTACGCCGGTCTCTATGTCATACAGAAAGACGTCGCTATTCCCGCTCTTCCAGCCCAACCACACAACATATGAATCGGAAACATACGCTTCCCTGTCCTCGTAGCTGTTATTGGTTAGCTGCACAGTCTGGCCGGTCTCGATATCGTACAGATAAATCTCATAGTCACCACCGCCAAAGCCATACCAGACCACGTGTGTATCGGAGGCATAAGGTTCCCATTCGTCAATGCTGTTATCGGTAAGTTGTGTAATCTGGTCGCTGTCGGTGTTATACAGGAAAATCTCGTAATCACTGCCGTCATAGCCGTCCCACACTACGTTCGAGCCGAAGATGTGAGCAGGGGCGTTAAAGTAGCCGTCATCGCTTACCTGGATGACGTCCATCCCGTCGTAGAGCAGAACCTGGTCGTTATACCGCCAGATTACATTCAAACCGGAGATACCGGGGTAGTCCTCGTCGTATGCGTTATCGGTTAGCCGGCTTGTAGTAACGCCGTCATATAAGAATATTTCAGCGTCCTGGTTGTTGACCCAGCTTTGCCAGACCACGCTCGAGCCGGATATCTCGGGATATCTGTCGTTGTAAGTGTTATCCGTTAGCTGTAAAAAAAGCCAATCGTTGGGCTCACCTGCACCGCGTGCCCAACCCGTTACTGACAGAAAGATTATTACTGCCAGCCAAATTTTCAGTTTTTCTCCCCCCGTCATTTTTCTGCCCCCCAATTTAATCGTCTAAACTTCTTACTCGTTACTCGCTTGCCTTCTTAATCAGGTCTTGAGGAAAACAAAATGCTGACGAAGCAGTAATCCCCCCACAAAAAGCAGATTGCTTGCCCCCCTCTAACTTAAAGTATAACACATATTTACGCTAAATTCAAATAATTACAAAGGAATTGTCTCGTTGATATCAAAAATTTATAAAGAAATGTTATAGGTCTTTCGGCGGGTTTTTTCGCTCAATTTTTCGAGCTGTAAGCGCAGGTATATCCAGTAGTTAAACGTCCGAAAAAGTCACTCAGTTTGTGTGGTTCTTTAGGTCATCTGCGGCGTTTCCTACCGCCACGCCACGTCCTCGAAGTATTACAATACATCTGCGGTTGGCGGACGGTCGGGGCCTTGCATCCATCCCTAAACTCCTCACACAAAAAAAGTTTTAGGTTTTATATTTTGGTTTTTAGCTTTTCACTTTAAGTTTTCAGCTTGTTGAATGCTGTCAAATACGGTTTGTGTGGTTCTATAAATCTCCGCTCATCCGCCGAGGGCTTTCAAGTTAAAAATTTCCGGCTTGTGTTTGGTGAGAATGGGAATTTAGGCATGGCCGGACACCTTTAATTCTCCCTGACTTGATCCTTTTGCATCTCGCTGAGGAGTCTGTTGAACTCACTACGAAGCCATTCACGGCATTCTTGGGCATCTTTTGCAACACTCAAATACCTGGAATTATAGGATGAAAATGAGGAGCCCAATTTTAGGCCAAGTATCGTAGATATGAAGGCGGCAAACCAAAACCAGAGATCTAAATGTTTTAAGCAGTAATCCGTTACCATGACAAGATCTGGCATTCCGATAGCTCCCAGAATGAATTCATTTCCCTCGCCAAGATATCTCTCGGGAATAAGACCACGATTGGGATGGGAAGCTTCGCAAAAGAATTTATATAATTCACGAAGATTATCCTCTTTTTCGCCTAACGGGTGTTTGGATAATCCTTTTCTAACTGCATCGTTAGATATTTGCTTGCCAGCTTGCCACTTCTGTGCAGTCTTCTTATCTAATGCACAAAGCACAAATAGAGAAAGTGACTCATAGACTCGACGAACTATTGGAAAAGCAACATGGAGTTGGCCGGTGAGAATTATGTTTCTGGATTCGTATAAATTGTCAAATACATCTGCCATCAAATCTCTGACGACTTTTTCCTGCACATCTAAAGGTGGAATGTTCCCAAGAGACGAGCAGATGTCACAAATAAGCTGACCATAAAGATCAGTGACATCGATGTATGGCTTATAAAGCTTACCTAGTTCTTCACGTCTGCGGTTGGCAAACTTCTGAAGATCACTATACGAATTGCCATTCAACTCTGACATAGCCACTATTCAAATCCAACAATGATTATACAGTTTTATACGCCCCTGGCGTACTGTACAAAACGGGTAAGACCAACTGTTTCTTTTTGTACAAGAAGTTCTCGTTGCTTCTTCAATCACCTGCCGGAGGACTGTCGGATAAAGATATGATTTTCTTCCGGCCTTAAGAAAACATTATATCGTTAAACGATGAAAGGGAATAGCAAAAGATCAGCAACTAGAATCTCTGTGCTCTTGGTGGCTAACCAAACGATTCTATCCCGATGAATCGGGACTTATGCTGCGCTCCAGTTTTCTATCCTGCTTTTACAAATTTTAGATCCTTCGACAAGCTCAGGATGACAAAAGGGCAGGTGCGCTCGGGATAACAAAAATAAATTTCTTATCTAACCACGAGAATACCACCAACCGTAATTAAAATACTTCCAATAATTACGCTTGAGATACTTGCAAGGTTACCTATTTCACGTAAAAAGACAATTCCCAAAAAAACAGCGACCATGGTATTACAGTTGTATATCGGCACAAGTCTCGAGACATCAGCACCGGCCTTTAATGCCAATAAAGAAAAAACCATGCCTAAAGCCCATAAAACTCCAGAGGAAATCCCGGTTAATATTGATTGATGGTTTAAATTTGATTTGCCATCTTTAGCGAATAAATAATAAATTGCAAAAACCAGACCAATGCCTATGTAAATTAAAACAGCGGTCCATCTCGGAGGAAGTCCAAAATATTGATCGGATGTTGCAACTTTGACAACAACTATATACCCTCCCCATGAGAGCATTGCGAGCAACGAATATAGCAGCCACGGTTTCATTTGAAACTCCTTTTATTCAAAGTCAGCATAAGTAAACGATTCAACCCACTCTTTGCCCACGAACCAAATGTAATGTACGACAAAAAGAACCTAATTGGTGCGGGATTCCGCTCAATTGAAAATCTCGATCCCGATAAATCGGGACTTATCCCGACGGGTCGGGACTCCAGTCTTCTATCCTGCTTTTACAAATTTTAGGTCCTTCGACAAGCTTCCCTCGACTCCGCTCGGGACAGGCAGGATAAGTTTCGCAGGAATGACCCGTCTTCGTCCCTACAGGACTTCGCCGCGGCAGGCGGCGCTAGCTGCCGATATTCGGCAGATTGTGCTTTGCGCTTACATCTTTCAAAAGCCTGTGCAATTCCAAGAGGCTTTGACTTATGACCTTTGTCTGGCTGCAAACGCTAATAAAGTTAGTGTCGCCCTGCCACCGCGGCACAACGTGAATGTGAAGATGCCCCGGCAGGCCCGCCCCGGCACATTGGCCGAAATTCATTCCGACGTTAAAACCATGCGGCTTAATCGCCAGCCGCAGGGCCTTCTGGCTCTCTATTATCAGACCGGTCAGTTCCAGAAGCTCCTGCTTACCGGCCTGCTCAAGCTCGGCTATATGCCGCACCGGCGCTATCAGCAGGTGCCCGTTGTTGTAGGGAAAACGGTTCAGAATTACGATGCTATTCTCGGTCCTCCACAGCACCAGGCCCTCAGCATCGTCCTGGGGAACCTCCAGCTTCTGACAGATAAAGCAACCCTCTTTTCCACCAAGCTCCCTGATATACGGCATCCGCCACGGCGCCCATAAATTATCCTGCTTCAACGCCCAGTCACCTCCGGTACAGGCTCATTTGCCTTCAGACCAAGCTCCGGCCGAGGCAAAACATCCTTATTAACAAGCTGCATCGTAATTTCCTGTGTTATGGTTATGTTAGGTCGAGGCTCTTCATCTTTTGACTGCCCCAGTCCAAACGGGATAACCGCATCAATTTCAACCTTGTATTCTTGCCTGTCCTGTTCGAGTACGCCCGCATCAATATTGAACAGCTCAGTCCCTTCGCCGGACAAAGCCAAAATCTTATACCCCCGGAAGAATCCGAACATACCGCGCATCTGGAACCTTCCCCCGTAGGGCATCGGCCAATCACCCTCGACCGAATCAGCGGCAGAATAACTGCTCTTTATTACCGCCACCCGTCCCGTCTGGGTCTGACGAACCTCATCGAGCCTGTATGTGACCTGCCGCTCGGCACGCATCGGAATCGGCAGAGGCACAAGCAGCCTCGAATCCCAGCTATCACCAATCGCCACGCCCTTTGAGGGCCTATCTATGCTCGATGTAGAATCCCATAAAAACCATTGCGTTGCGATAAAATCGAACATCATATCGGGGTTTTTAATCCTTTTCTTATCCCCGTTAAACGCCTTTTCGCCAAGCTCCAGAATTACCTGCCGCAACTCCGTTTTGTCCGACAGCAACCCCGAAGGTGAGACCTGAAGCTTGAAGCTCCTGCCTTTTAGAGCCTCGACCGCGTCCTTTCGCTGGGTTCTTTGGGACGATAAAGAAGTTCGTTCCACCTCTGCCGATTCGCACGTTGCCTGTATGGTTGTAAGGCCTTGAGAATCCACCTCAAGCGGTTTGTATGCAAACACCAGCTTCATTGTCTCGCTCATCGTATGCACGACGTTATCACTCTTCGGCCGACTCGAACCGAAATCCACCCGTATCTGCCGGCTCGAGACAAACTTATACCGCAATGTCCTGCCCTTCTGGAAATCCACGCTCAGCAGTTCTCTGTTGACGCTGCCCGCCGGTGCCTGAAATTCCTTCTCCACACCGTCGCAGCCGATGAACAAAAAAAGTAAAAGAAGAAATAACCCGAATAATGGTCTCAAAAGCGGCCCCTTTCAATTCTCCCGATTAACAAAATCTCATCGCGAATTGCCCGGCTCGGTATTCTGTTATAAGTTCGTTGATGAATACGTTACGAATCTCTCCGCCTTTAGCTAACCCAGGTCCCGCCCTGTGCCGAACGGACAAACTCCGCGAAGTTATCTTTGTGCCGGATATTGGCAACGCCCAGCA
>CAYZTY010000067.1:1121-13739 GCA_964481525.1 uncultured Pirellulales bacterium | reverse complement strand
TTCATTGTTTATTCGGAACATAGGTGGTAAGTTGGCCACAATATGAATATCCGAAGCATTTTCACGCCGAGCAAGTGCCAGTATGCGTTGCATTTCTGCGGATACGTTCATAGGACTCTTACCTTCCAAAAAGTCTGTTGAAAAATCTCCACTTCCTGCATTTTGCCAATGCAGTTTTAGCTCTGTCCCAGTCTGGTCGAAGTTTGAGGCATTGTTCTAAACTCGCCTTTGCATGGGGTAGGCCGAGTTTTGTCTGGCAGCAGCCTAACTCATACCATACCAATGCCGATTTTGGACATACTTTTACGACCTCGTTGAGATAGCCTAACGCTGCAAAATAACAGCTCTTTTTCCTCAGCAAACGAGCAGCCTCCAGTTTAGCTATTGAGGTCATATTGCCAGCTATACTTATGGCTTTACTAATACAGTTTTCGGTAACTGCGTTTTTGCGATTTAGTAAAACCTCCGCACGGGCAAGCCAAACTCGATAAGTTACTTTTTCTTTGCTGAGGGAATTGTCGGAATAAGCAATGGCCTTTTCCATTTTCGCATCTCGGCAGCACGCTATCGCCTTGACTGCTAATAACTCAGGATGCTCTGGAAAAAGTTCCAATGCCTTGTCCGCCCAAACAATAGCCTCACTATATTCCCCCAACTCAATCAACATCAGCACTTGGCCAACCCACGCATCAAAAACTGTACTGTCCTTTTCGAGAACTCTTGAATAGTTTCGCAGAGCCAGTTCAAATTCCCCGGCCAGCCAATATTTCAAAGCCTGTTTATGAAAATAACCTGCATCACGAATGGGCTCACCCTGGAGGCGTTCCCGTTCGGGACTGACTTCACCAAATTCAAGCTGGGAAAAACGGTCCATCCGGCTTTACCTTATAAACCCTCTTCTCGATAACGGCCACCATCGCATAAAGGCCTTAGCTTCGATATCGCCTGCCCTGAATATGCAAACCTGACGAACATGTGAGGCCTCAAGCTTTAAGCCGTAAGCCCTAACATTATATCGTGTACTTATAAAATAACTATTATACGGAATTTTAGACGAAAAACCAACTTGTTGCAACCACTGGGGGACTGGATATTCACTAATTTCAAGCTGTTGACCATCGATTGCGAAAACCCTATTTTGTATTTCCAGCTGCTCTCCAGGAAGTCCAACTATCTGGCCGATTACTTTCTCTTTGCCTGCTGCTGTCCAGCCGTAGCCGGTAAAAGCTATAGGACGTATCAAAACTAAAGAGCCTCGCTTCAAAAGAGTTCCCTGTTCCAAACCGCTCCAAGCCAATAGATAGTCTCCCGCTTCAATGCTGTAATGAGGAATGGTCAGGCTCGAATAACCACCTGTCAGATTAGGAAGAAATATCCTCGGAGTAGAGCGATAAACAAATGCAAGAGCAATTAAAACAAGTACTATTATGGTAATCTTTTCTCTCGTATTTGCAACATCTTTTAGGATTCCGTACTGAACTGCGATACTCGCGTGAACTCCAACAGCCAGACCAAGACAAATAAATCCCGCAGCGCTGCCATATAGAAATAAGCCCGATATAAGCAATACCAGCCAGGCTAAAAAATACCATCGAATCTCTTTAAATCGATTTTGAATAGCATGGGCAAGTCCGGGGATGACAGAAATAAATAACCCCAGAAAGTTGTTACTAAAAAACACTCTAATCCATTGAGGGTATTTTAATCTGCTGTCCTTCTGTGGAACAAATGCGCCCTTACGCGCCAATCTCACCAAATTGCGGAAAGGCTTTTTCCATTTTGACATGCGCGGGGGATTAACATCAATTATTGTCGGTTTAATTTCAAGTGCCGAACCACATTTTATACAGGTTTTCTGGCCTGGAATATTCTCAAAATTGCACCTTTGGCATCTCATTATAAGCTATTCATCTAACCCCAAATTCTGCTTAAGGTCGATTCTTACTTTAATGTCCGGCTCATAATGTTCACTCGTCAGCCGCCGTTCCTTCACTTTGCCAACGAGCTCCGAGAGCCATTTTGAATAGACCAAGCAACTTTTCCCCTTGGCTCCTTTTATATGAACTTTTACTTCACCGGTTTTCCCTATCGTGATTTCTACATCATGCTGTGCCATAATTTAATCCATCCACCTTCGAACATGTATTCGAATACTTTCATCTTCGGCAACTTCTTCATTAACCACCTGGAAGTCTTTGCTTTTCAACTCTCTCATTACTTTGTCGTAAACAAAACATTGAGTCAACTTTTGCGTAAACTCTTCTGCCACCTGCTTAAGTTCCGCTTCGCTGTACCCCATACCTTTAGCACACACGCTACAGCGGCCTCGCTCGTCGCGTTTCACCCGCAGTTCTATCGTACCTTTTGTAAGCACAATCTCCTGGTCTGTAGACAAACTATCTGCAAGGACCTCACTTTCCGAGAGATCAAGTTCAACACATTGCTCAGCCGAACATTGGCTCTCCTTAACAGCTTCCTTGATTGATGTGCCAACTACCAGCCCCATAGCAGAAGCAGCTCCCGCCACCGCCGCGGTAATTGCCGGCCAACTGCCTATGATTATCGGTGTCAGAACCAATACAGCACCCATAACTTTCCCTTTCTACTGCCGTCTATATTTACCTCTTCCTATATTTCCAGTTTACGTTTATCCGTACCGGGTTCTTTGGCAACCTCTTCACTTGTAGCCGCCCTTGCCCGGCCGTCGGCCCATTTACGTAACCGCTCGATGTCCTCACTCATAGTTTTAGACAACGGCACGGCCTGCTTCAAGCTTTCAAGAACTCTTTTAGTTGTAAGCTTCTCTTTTTCATAAAACGCGTCAAACATTGCACTGATAATCGCCTCTTCTATTTCGGCACCGCTGTAACCTGTTGAGGCTTGTGCTAAAGTATCAAGTTTAAACTCCTCTGGATTCATCTTGCGTTTTGACAGATGAACGCGGAATATTTCTTTTCGTTCCTCGAACGAAGGTAAATCGACAAAAAATATTTCATCAAAACGTCCCTTACGTAAAAGCTCGGGAGGCAGCAAAGAGATATCATTAGCCGTTGCCACCACAAACACAGGTTCTTTCTTTTCAGACAACCATGTCAAAAAAGTACTGAAGACACGAGCGGAAGTACCCCCATCTGTGCTGGCCCCACTGCCGCGAGAGCCGCGGAACGCCTTATCTATCTCATCCACCCAGAAAACCACAGGTGAAACAGATTCAGCAACCTTAATGGCTCTACGGATATTCTCTTCCGACGAACCAACCAGACTCCCAAAAACCTGCCCAACATCGAAGCGTAAGAGAGGCAGTTGCCATATATTGCTGATTGTCTTGGCCATAAGGCTTTTACCACAACCCTGGACACCAAGCAATAATACACCTTTAGGTGCCGGCAGGCCAAAATCTCTCGCCTGTTCTGAGAAAACAACGGACCGCTTCATTAACCAATCTTTTAGCGCATCCAGGCCGCCGACAGATTCGAGTTTCTCTTCAGTATCATAATATTGCAACAGGCCGCTTTTGCGAATGATTTGTTTTTTCTCGCTGTTTATAACTTCCAAACTTTTCTCGCCAAAACCACGATGCTGCACTAAGGTCTTAGCTAAAACGTTTTCTCCTTCTGCCAAGGTCAAGCCAAGCAGTGCATGAACAATTTGCTCCCGCATTTTGGCATTTATATTCACATTAAGCTTCGGGTTCTCCTTAACTTCTTCGATAATCTTACCCAGTAGTGCTACAAAATCTTTCTCTTTGGGCAAATCAAAATCAACGACCGTTATATCCTTTTCCAATTCCGCCGGAATCTGAAACATAGGACTAACAATAACAATAGTCTTGAACGTATTCTTCAGTGAGGCGGCAACCTCCCGCAGAGACCGGATTACAGACATATTCTGGCCCTTCAGGAAGGGATGAAAGTCCTTAAATACATAAAGGGCAGGGTCAACATGCTCGATAACATTGCCAAGCGCTATCAATGGGTCCTGGGTAGCGCTATCTTTATGCTTCTGAGACTGTATTGATGTTCCCGCGGGAACAAGCCCCGTAGTGATTGACCATTCGAATACATTTTTGCCAAGTTTAGAGGCAATTTTTGAAACCTGAAGCAACACACGCTGCTCTTCCCAGCTTATAACATAAATCAATGGATACCTGGCCCTGATTAAGACCTCTAATTCATTCATCTGTCTTCTATCAGTTGGGCCAAGCGGTATTTCCTTATCCGGTCTTATCTTTTCGGCTTCTGACATTCTCTCTTATCTCCATTTTTGGTGGGCGTATTAACAGGGTCCACTGCCTGTGCCACTTCAATAAGCGACTCATCCGGTGCAATCATTACAACCTTGCCGTCACTCAGTATGCGAATCTCAAAATCGCCGGGTTTTCGTTTGTACGACTTGTTATTCATTTGACAAGTTTCAATCCCATGTTTCTGGCCATCTCTACAGCACTTAGCATATCTTTCTGTGTCAGGTATTCTGCAGGTGCCGAAGTAACCTTAACAGGCGGTACATAATTGCCTCGAAGACTTACCTTCACGTTTGGAATCTCTGATGCCACCCATTCTAAAATCGGCTTCAGACAACACCGGCTATGGCCCGGCATAACGATATGCCTGATTATTACATCCGCATGCTTTGCAGCCCTTACTATATTGCGTTTCACTATTTCCATATAATTGCCTGCTCCAAGCAGAGCTTCCGCACAGTTGTTATTGCCACACTTAAAGTCCGCAAGATAAACGTCAATTAAACCTTTCGTTAGTGCATCTACTATATCATTATAATACATATTAGAGTTAAAAACCACACTTATTTCCGACTCTACTCGGCTAAGCAGCTCCAGGATGCCATGCAAATTCACGGCCGGCTCACCACCGAGAAAGTTTAGTGTCTTTGCACCTTCGCTTTGACGCCGGGTGATTACTTTAGCCATATCATCGAAATCAATCTCTTTTGCCATAAAGGGCTGCTCATTCCATTCAGCCACCACACAAAACTCACATCTAAGATTACATCCTGCAAAGTGAATCTGATGCGACGGGTTTAGCTCACTTTCCTCGCCATAATAAAGCATTTCTCGAAAACAACGAACAGTATCATCCAGGCCGCAATACCCCTTTTCACCGGCAGTTCGGTCTACGCCGCACTGACGTGGACAAAGATTACAATCGGCAAGAACCCCTTTTGTCGCCTTCACCCGTTCGGATATTTCTCTATGTGCCTGATAATCCATATTATTCAGTCTATGTCCACAAAGCCGTTGGAACGCCTTTGTTCTATCGAGGGGATACTTCCGCGAGTTTTTGAGGCCATCCACCAACGCAATTTTACGTAAATGTATGCTACCAAAGCACCTGAAATCCACACCAGGTTGATTGGAGTAGCTATATTCATTAGAATCCCGAAGGCTATTAAGATTAAAACAAAATGCCATGATTTAACGACGGTAAAAAACAAAAAGAATCTCCTCTCACGGAAAAGCAATCCCATAGTTGTTATAAGTCCATACGTACACGCCAATGCACCCATCCCAATAAGATTTTTCCCCGTAAGCAGATTCACGACAACCCACAGCAATCCACACGCAGCGGATATAACCATCCAAAGCAAAAGAAAGGAAGCTGTCTTCCATTCTCGTTCAATGGCACTACCGACAAAAATTATCATTAAACCGCTAAAAAACAAGTTTATTAGTGAATTACTTACAAACGGATACGTAACCAATTGCCATATTCTGCCCCTCAGGATATTACGAGCACTTACCGCTAAAAATCCCGTTGTAAAATCGGGAGCAAATATGGATAGCGCTATTCCCGCAATTAGCAAGACAAGTATTGTGATAACGCCGGGAGTAAAAAGCTTTGCCGGTGAAGGGAAGGATATTTGAGTTTGTTGGGTAGTGTACATATCAATTCTCTCCTATAAAGATAGCGATAAGCGCAAAAGTGTCAAAAGCTTGTGACCTTGCTTAATTATAATTTCTTGAGTAAAATAGTCAATAAGCTGGAAATTCTGAGCGAAGATGTTCTTGACGAACAAATGCTTGGCATAATGCTTTTGGTGGGAGTAAAACACGATAGCGTGGATTTGAAAAAGAGCCAACAAGCTAAATATAGAAACCTGGTAAAGTATTCGCTGATGGTTTCGAGTTAATGCTTCATCATAAATCAATCACTAAGATGGATGAAACAGAAGAACAGCCCGTTCGCAAACTGCCATGGATATTAGATATATTCCTGTATCCCACAAGCATATCGGGTTTAGTAAACCTCGGCATTTTCTGGACACTGCTGATATTGCTCGGGCTTACCGGAAGAATTCTACCCATTCCTTTTATTTGGGGTATAGGAAAATTTATTGTTGCTGCATATATGTACTACTACCTTATGGAATGTATTCGCGACAGCGCTAAAGGTGGTATACGGGCTCCGGAAAATATCAGTAGTATGCCGGATATGGGAGATGCTGTTTCGCAAGCTATGGAAATAACAGCTTCCGTTGTCATCTTCTGGGGACCTGTTGCCGCCTATTCCATGTATAAAATCTTTTGGCAATCAACCGGTTCCGATTCTGTATATGACCTGAGAACAGACGTAGCTTTTTGGCTGTTGTTGGGATATGGTATTTTCTTTTTCCCTATGGGCTTATTGGCTGTCGCTATGTTTAACTCAACTTCCGCTTTTAATCCTTTTCTGTGGATTGCGTCGATTTTCAGCACATTCTTTCATTACTGCTCTCTGGTTTTATCCTTTTGTGTCCTAACATCGCTGTTTTTAAAAGTGGTTTTCTCTTTCACGCCTTCATTGTTCCTTGCATATTTATTCGGGGCCGCTTTTATTTATTTAGCGATGGTTGCAGCCCATCTGCTCGGACGCTTTTACTATATAAACTCCAGGAAATTGAATTGGGAGGTGTAATACTTTTAAAAAGTTCTATCGAATCGCTGCTTTCGGAGGACAGAGTAATTTTCGCTCTCCCTCGTCCCGATACGCTCCATCGGGACTACGCAGGGCGTTCTGCACAGTTCGGCAAAGGCCGAGCGACGCAGAACGGAGCAGGAGGGATTCGCTTCGCGGCCCGCCCGTGGCGTGTCAAACCCCCGTGGCATCTGCTGCACATCTGCGGATGTCCTCATCCCTTTTAACGGCCTGCCGTGTCGTAGAAGACCGGAGCAGGCAGGATTCGAACCTGCGGTACCTTTCGGTACAACGGTTTTCAAGACCGTCGCCTTAAACCACTCGGCCACTGCTCCCGTGTAAGAATACTGGAAAGTCAAAATCTCCGCTCATCTACGGTATAACTTACTTAGAATCGGCGAATGCGGCGAAAAAATCAAGCCCAACTTTCAATTCCCGCCGACAAATATCCTCATCAACTTTAAAAAAGAATCTGCATTTTGATTTGACATCAAAGGCACAACGTCCGAAAAAGCTTCTTATTCTGCTAAAAATGCGGCTTATGCTTCAAAGACGAATCTTGACTTGACAATGTCTGTCTTTTTGCCGATAATTTTCAAAAGACAGCAGCTTCTAAATGACTCCGGAGAACCAAACTGATGCGAGTGGTCGTTAAACAGTTGGGTAACCTTATCAATGAGTTGACCTTCGATGAGGGGCCTATTTACCTGGGCAGGCAAGCCGATACACAGGTCCACCTGCCGCATCTATCGGTATCTCGGCAACATGCCGTTATTTACAGCACGCAGGACGGCAAATGGTTCGCAGAAGACCTCAACTCCTCGAATAAAACATACCTGAACGATGGCGCGATACGCAAGGCCGAGATTAAAGACGGGGACCTTCTGCGTATAGTAAACTATACCATTGAAATACACCTGAAAGACGAATTCGGCACAGGCCAGCCAATCGATATGGCCGACACACTCAAAGCCGTGGTGCACGGCCCTCAAACAGTAATAAGAAAAGTCGACGCCAAGGATGCACCGGACATTAAGATGCCGCCGAGAAGAGGAAAAGATTTCATCCAGGCGGTGGCAAGCATCTCCACGAGAACTAATCCGGACCAACTATTAAACGCCCTGCTCGATTTGGTAATGAAGCAGTTTGGCGCCTTCCATTTGTGGATTGGTCTAAGGACCGAGACGACCGGTCCGATGACAGCTTACGAAGGAAAGAAAAGAAGCGGAGAAGCACTGAAACTGGCCAATTTGATGCTTCAGGAAGCCATTAACAACGCGTTGGAAAAGAATGAGTACGTACTCATTCCGCACGTACCGCGACAGAAAGGTTATGAAAGGCTGCGCTCAGCGGTAATGGCGCCTGTCCTGGGAACGAAAGGCTGTTACGGCGTAATCTATGCCGACAACGCTATGGACCACGAACATTACAGCCTGACGGACCTGGACTATCTAATGCTGCTTTCTATCCACGCAGGCGTACTTATCGAGGGCTTCTAATTGCCTTTGGACCAAAGCCGTAACTGTGCCCGCGTTTCCAAAACGTTTTCGAAATTCTTACCGCCTTTTATATTTGCCAATTAGCTGTCCTTCGGCAAGAATATGGCCTTCCATAGCGACCAGCAATTCCTTTTTCGTTGCGCCGGCATCAAGGTCAGGTTGCACATCCAGAGCATAAATCTTGAAAAAGTACCTATGTGTGCCGCTTGGTGGACACGGGCCGCCGTAACCTACTCTGCGAAAGTCGGTCATTCCTTGCTTGGCACCATTGGGCAGTACTTTGTCCAGCGGTACATTCTCAGGCAACTGACTGGTTTCCGGCGGGATGTTGTACATTACCCAGTGAACCCAGGTTCCCATCGGCGCGTCCGGGTCGTCGTTGATAAGAGCAAGGCTTTTGCTGCCTTCGGGAACATCCTGCCACGCCAATGGCGGCGAGACGTCCTGGCCGTCACAGGTGTACTTAGCCGGTATCATACCGCCATCCTGAAAAGCTGAGCTTGTTACCTTAATATCCATTTTCCTGCCTCCCTCGCTTTCTGATTGAACTTCATTGTTCTCTTCACAGGCACAAAACAAGAACAGCATTATTAGGAAGATAGCAAAGTTCTTGGTCATAAAAATATCTCCTTCCCCCAAAATTCAATAACATCTGCTAAATACTGCACTGCGCCCGACAAATAATCCAGCATTAAAAACAATATTGACAGGGCCGCAATAATCCACATCGTAGTCTTGACCTGGTAGCCCTTGCCTGCAACGAATTTAATCACGGTAAAGGAGACAAAGCCGAACGCCAAACCGGTGCTTATACTGTAGCTCAGTGCAATCATCACCATTATGATAAAGGCAGGGAAGGCCTCCTGCAAATTCGTAAAATCGATTCTCCTTACTTCCTTCATCATAAAGAGCCCCACCATAATAAGTGCCGGTGCCGTCGCGTAGGGTGGGACGATTCCGACAATCGGCACAAAGAGCAAAGCGAGCAGAAACAAAACACCTGTCACGACCGAAGTCAGGCCGGACCGGCCTCCCTGTTCGATGCCCGCCGCAGATTCGATATATGCGGTGGTTGTTGACGTGCCGCAAAGCGCCCCGAACATCGTTGCAAGAGCATCGATGGCAAGCAGTCGGTCAAGGCCCTTCACCCTGCCCTTCTCATCTACGATTTTCGCCTGGCCAGAGCAGGCAACAAGTGTACCGATACTGTCGAACATATCGATGAACATCAAAGTAAAGATAGTTCCAAAGAAGCTCCACTTCAAGGCACGTCGTATATCCAGGTGAAAGGCAACAGCGTGTATATCGATATTGAATGAGACAAATTCAGCCGGAAGCTCTATTTTTTTAAATAATGCCGCCAGACCTGTCGAGACCAAAATCCCAATCACCAGCGCTCCTGTTACTCTTCTCATTTCCAAAAATATCATAACCAACAATCCGAACAGCCCAATAAGCACCGTCGGCGTCAGCGGGCCTGCCGAGACAAACGTTACCTCGTCGGGGACAATGACGCCAAGGTTCTTCAGGCCGATAAAGGTTATAAACAGGCCGATACCGACCGCGATGGCTGAAATCAGCGAGTCGGGTATTGCTTCAACCAGCTTTTTGCGAAGCCCCAGTAAAGTCAGTATCAGAAAAAACAGCCCTGAGAGGAATACCGCGCCCAAGGCCGTCTGCCAATCCATCCTGCCTGAGCAGACTAAGTAAGCGAAGAAGGCGTTCAGGCCCATTCCCGGCGCCATCGCTATGGGAGTCTTTGCAAATATCCCCACAACGATAGTGGCCACTGCGCTGACTATGCAGGTGACGGCTATGAGCGCTCCTTTGTCCATACCGGTCGCGCTTAGAATTGTGGGATTTACAAATATAACATACACCATCGTAAGGAAAGTTGTCAGCCCCGCCAAACACTCAATCCTGACGTTTGTCTGTCTTTCTCGAAGCTCAAAATATTTATCGAGCATTTTCACTCCCTTAAACGTGTTGCATTCAGTCCTTCTTCACCCCTTGCAACAGATACTTTCAGGATATAAAAGCACGTCCCATTTGTCAACAGAATCAAGCTTACGCGTTGATTGGCAGCTTTCTGCCGGCTCGTATGTAGAAAGGAATTTTCTCAAGTGGTGCATCAGCCTTAATCCACTGCCCGCCTTTTAACTTCCTGCCGCTACCGACCTCGGTCCAGCTTGTCCCTTCCGGCAGATATACATCCCGGTTTTTAGCTCCCTGGTGCAGAACAGGTGCAACAAGAATATCAGGCCCAAAGAGGAACTGGTCTTCAATATCGAGACAGTTTTTGTCCTCGGCAAAGTCAAAGAACAAAGGTCTCATCATCGGCAGCCCTGTCCTATGCGCGACTTTCATCTGTTTCATAATATAAGGCCGTAATTTTTCACGCAGCAAAAGAACTTCCCGGATAATTCTGTAGGCCTTCTCGCCAAACGACCAGACCTCGTTTGGCGCGCCGCTGTCGGCTTCGCCCGGCTCTCTCACTCCGTGCAACCGAAACAGAGGACAAAACATCCCGTACTGGAACCAGCGAACAATCAGCTCACGGAAATACGGGCTGTTAATGTCTCCGTCCTGAAATCCTCCGATATCGGTTGTCCACCAGCATATACCGCTCATAGCGATATTAAGGCCCGCCGTTACCTGCTGCCTAAGCGACTCGAAAGTTGAAGGTATATCACCAGACCAGACCGCAGCGGCATAGCGCTGGCTGCCCAGCCAGGCCGAGCGACATAATGTAATGATTTCCTCTTCACCTTCACTACGCATCCCCTCATAAAATCCCTGCTGATGCATCAAAGGATGAATACAGCCTACCTGTGCCCCGTTTCCAATATGGTAGCGGAGGTTATCATAGTCGGCCGGATGAATTTCCGGCTCACAGGCATCCAGCCACCAAACCTTGACGCCGTGACGATAGTAGCCAGCGCGGATTTTTTGCCAGATATATTTGCGGGCTTCCGGATTTGTAGGGTCATAGTGATACAAATGTTTATGGCCCGGCTTGGTCGGCCAAGCAAAGAACATATGGGCGGGCACGCCGCGGTCGGTATCTATCAGAAGGCCTCGGTTCTGCATTTCCTGGAAGTTTTCGCTGGCTTCGCACACAGTGGGCCAGACGGAAACCATAACTTTGACATTCATTTTCTCAAGTTCCTGCACCATCGCGGCAGGCTCCGGCCAATACTGCTCATCAAAGTTCCAGTCGCCCATATTCTTCCAGTGATGAAAATCAACTACGATAACTGATAACGGCAGCTTCCGCCGTTTATATTCCCGCGCTACCGAAAGCAGCTCATCCCGGTTTCGATAACGAAGCTTACATTGCCAGAATCCCGCCGCCCACTTCGGCAGCATCGGTGGGTAGCCTGTGGCATCGGCATAACGCCGCATAATCTCAGCAAACGAATCACCCGCCATAACAACGTAATCAATATGAGTTGTGGCATTGGCAGTCCACCTTGTCCTGTCTCTGCCCAACTCAACCCGCCCTATCCCTGGATTGTTCCAGATAAAACCGTAGCCCCTCGTCGAAAGCAAAAACGGGATTGCTACCTCGGTATTTTCATGCTGCAGGTCTATAACGCAGCCTTTCTGATTCAAGAAGCCGTGCTTGTGCTGTCCAAGGCCATAAAGCCGCTCATCATCAAAGGCCCTGAAATTTATTTCAGCCCTGTATAGATTGCCTCCGACAGAACGCATAAGACGCGCCGGCGGACCCCAGATTCCACGGTGCTCCTCTACTAATACTTTCTCGTCGCTACTCCTGGAGAACCGTACCGCACCGCGGCTTTCCACCTCAGCCTTGATTTTGCCGTTACGTATGACCGCGCTATCCTCTTTGATTTTTATGGCCGCCTTTGTTTCTGCCGGTTTAAGCAATACCTCGGGCTTTTCAGGTATCTGCGTCCCGGCGGCAATGCGCACGCGCAGGCCGTTTTTCCCCCAGGGTTCAATCCGCAGCCTCTGGTGATGCATCTGCCAAACTAATGTGTCGCCTTTCCGGCTAAGAACTTTCATAAAGCTCTCCTCTGTAAAATTATAACCAAAGCCTTAGCTTTAGCCGCAACCGTCCTGATTTCCGGCCGTCAGTACATCATATGCTCGCGATACACCTCGATAGCATACCTGTAAGACTCGTATGTAACATTCGTGGATACCGAATGGTCCGAGCCAAATATATATCGCGCGCC
>CAYZTY010000067.1:0-1111 GCA_964481525.1 uncultured Pirellulales bacterium | reverse complement strand
CTAGTTTTTTCCTTCCCTCGCCGAGGCCTGCTACTTCTTTTTTGATTAACTGCTTATCGCCGGATTCTAGAACTCGCTCGTCCAAACCACCGACAAAAGCAAGCCTGTCCGCGTATTTTTCAGCTATACTCAGCGGCTCGCAGCCCGCCTTGACCTCCATCGGATTAAGCGCATCGAAACCAGCTTCAATAATTAAATCTAGCGCCTCGGTCATATTTCCGCACGAATGAAACACTACCGGCAGGTTATAGCTATGGAAGAAATCCACCAGTTCCCTGTAATAAGGGAAAAACAGTTCCTGTAGTACTTTGGGCGAGACGAACAATCCGTTCTTATAAGCAATGTCCTCGTACACCCATACGCCGTCCGGCAGACCGGCCTGGTCGAAGAGCAATTTATAATGAGCCTTAAAAAAATCCGTATAGACCCGGCCATAGTCGAGAATCCACTCAGGGTCCAGCAGCACGCTCTCGCAAAGGCACATATCACCCATGCTTTGCCGCATCGTCTCCATTATGAACATATGGCCGTAAAACGCCCACTTTTGCTGCTCTCTGCGTTGTGCAAACGCCTTCTTTGTCCCTTCAATATCAAGGCGATTTCGGTCCGGCTCGAGCAAGTAGTGCCTGTAATCTTTTTCCCAGACCTCCCGGCTGGTCATTCTAAAGTCGATATGTTCCGGCGTACCTGACTTATGCTTCCAGAACTTCAGCGCCGCACCTGCGCCGTTGCGCTTTATTTCCCATTGGTCTGTTTCTTCTTCGACTTGTAAAAAGCCCCGAACCGGCAAATGGTCGAACCAGCCGGCGGCACCAACCATATCAAAGCCGAAATGGACTGCTGCATCTACCGGACTGCCGTCTTCGTTCGTCGGATAGTCCCCCTGGTCAACCCATTTTTTTATAGTATCGTCCCACGGCCAATCGTACGACCCGACGCGCTCTCCTATGGAGTCCTTACGGACAGCCTTTTTGCCCCTAAGCAGGTTATCAATAACCTCTCTCGAAGTTTGGATGCTGCTATTCTTCAACTAAGCCAAGACCCTCAAACCGAAAATTGCGAGCGAGAGGAGTCGAACCTCCACGTCCCTAAGGACACAAGGACCTAAACC
>CAYZTY010000066.1:0-13754 GCA_964481525.1 uncultured Pirellulales bacterium | reverse complement strand
TAAGAAAATGGGACAAATTTCGAATGAAATGCGCAGGTTGAGCCAATAGTGGAGAGACTTGTTTTTTCGCAGAAGCGAAAAAACGAATGATTATTGATTATTTACTATTGATGATTGGAAGAAACTTAAGGGGTGAGATTGCCGCGTCGCTGCGCTCCTCGCAATGACAAAGGGATTGGGGACGACCTCGAAATACTAAGGCACTAAATACTAAATCCTAAAAAAATTCAAATGACCAAAATCATAAATCCAAAATGGTTCGACCCATTCGACTACGCTCAGGGCAGGCATGCTCACCACAGGCAGGCTCAGGACAAAGGGGACCCGGCCTCGTCAAGACTACGCCGCGGCAAGGAGGGGCAGTAATAGAAGTTGTTATCAAAATTCCCAAGTTTATAGAAAGGCCGTTAGTGTGGATTCTGTTGGCGTACCGGCGAGTGCGATACGGATACGCATTCCGAAGAATACGTCTCAATAACGGCCTATACGCAATCGTCGACCCCGAAGACTACGAATGGCTGCCTAAAGACCGATGGACCTGCTACAAAAAAGGACGCTCATATTACACTATCCGATGGTTTAACAAAAAAGAAGGCAGGGGAACAAAAAGCACATCAATGCACAGAATGATTATGCACGCACCCAAAGGGGTAATCATCGACCATATCAACCATAACGGACTGGATAACCGAAAGGCAAACCTTCGATTCGCAACGTTAGAACAGAACGCCCAGAACCAGCGAAAGACAAGAACAAAGACAAGCTCCAGATTCAAAGGCGTCAACAGGAGCAAAAACCCGAAAAAATGGCAGGCGAGAATATACCACAATAAAAGGTCAATAAACCTCGGGCATTTCAGCGATGAAGTGGAGGCGGCAAAGGCGTACGACCGGGCGGCGAGAAAATACCAGGGAGAATATGCGGAGCCAAATTTTCCATAAGGTAATTGGTTATTGGTGAATGGTTATTGGTAATTTGAAGATTGCCGCGCTGCGCTCGCAATGACATTGACGCGATGCTGCCGGCCCGCCTCCGGCGGGTAAAAGGCCGCCTCCAAGTTAGATGGTAAATGACACATCTAACGGGGCAGGCGATGACCCCGACCCCGACAAGTCGGGACATCGGGACTTCGGCCTACGGCCTCAGGGAAATTGGAATCCGAATCCCGATAAACTACCCCGATAAACATCATCGGGATCTTCGCTGCGCTTCGACATCGGGACAGGCCGCAGGCAGCGAGTCCAATTTATTATTTTCTATTTAATATTTACGATTTTCGATTTAAGAATTGCCCCTGCCACGGTCGTTTCTCTTAGCAGCGGGGTCTAAATTTGCTTAGACTTCAGGGACTTTTCCGTAAACCTGATTATATCGCTCATCATCCGCACGGCTTCGACGGGATGCCTACCGGCAGCGGTTTCGGCGGAGAGCATTACATAGTCGGAGCCATCTATTATCGCATTAGCAATGTCACTTACCTCCGCACGCGTGGGGCGAATATGTTCGGTCATGCTCTCTAACATTTGAGTGGCGGTAATTACGAAAGCCCTGTGAGAGCTGCACTTTTTAATAATCATCTTCTGCATCACAGGAACTTCGTATATGGGCAAAGAAACACCCATATCGCCCCGGGCAATCATAATGCCGTCAGAAACTTCCAGTATCTCATCGATATTTTCAATTCCCCGGCGATTTTCAATCTTGGCAATCAAAGGACAATTGAATTTGCTGCGGTTAATAAATTCTCTAACACTGAGAATGTCCTTTTTGTCTCGCACAAATGACTGGGCAATAAAATCAACCTTGTTTGCTATGCCGAACAGAAGGTCGTTTTTGTCTTTGTCGGTTAAGCCCTCGAATTTCAAATTGATGTCCGGGATATTAATGCCTTTATGCTCCTTCAAGATGCCGCCGACGAGAACTTCAGCCCTTATGCCGTGGCTGTCGCGGCTTTTGACTTTCAGGGCGATGCTGCCGTCATCTATGAAAATGTGACCGCCTGTTTTTATATCGTACAGGGAACCGGTGTAGTCAAACGGGATAACATCTTTTTTGTCGGTTACAGGTTTTTGAACCAGGGTTACTATACCGCCCTTTAGAAGTTCAATCTTTTTTCTCGGGCCTTTGAACAGGCCGACTCTTACGCGGTAGCCTTCGAGGTCCTGCAGGATTTTTATTTTGTTTCTGCGGGTCTTATTTAACCGCCTGATAATATCTATACTTTGCTTATGGGTTTTGTGGCTGCCGTGAGAGAAATTAAGCCTTGCTACATTCATGCCGGACAGAATCAGCTTTTTTAAGACAGCGGCTTTGCTGCTGGAAGGCCCCAATGTACAAATTATTTTTGTCTTGCTCATTTTTGCAGCTCATTATCCTCCCGATTCTCGCCTTAGACAAGGCATTAATTATTTGGGATTGCCGCTGCTGCCGAAGGCCGCGAAGTTTTCGTATTGCGTCGTGCGTATCGCGTATATCGTAATAAGGACCGAAACAAAGGCAGCAAAGCGATTAGCGTAGGACGTTTAGCGGATAAAGAATTCGGGCGAATTTAGGGGATAGTGCCTTCAAGCCAGTTGCCGGCGAAAATCGCAAAGTCAGGGAAGCTGACAGTCTCGTCGCCGTCGGCATCCGCGCCGTATAACTCTCTCAAATATGTCAAAAGCCAATCGTCGATAAGCAGTGAGAAATCATCGTAATTAACGCCATCCGGACATGCAAAGTCGCCGTGTTGTATATATTCAAACGTCAATCTCGGATAATCGACGCCATCGGCGCACATACGCCAATAATCGTTGGCTCCGTTGGTCGGCTCGCCGAGAAAATCCCACAGATACGGAGACGCTGTAAATGTTGCCTGCTGTTGCATCTGTGCCGTTGTCCTGCCATAAACGCCGCTCGAAGAAGTGGAGCCATCGCCGACGCCGTTTGTTTGTCCACTGGTTTGTGTATCCCAGAAACAGGCCAAGACCGTACTGTAGGTATTTTTCCCGATTAATCCGCCGATATCATCGGCTCCGCTTACAGAACCTGACGAATAACAATTTTCCGCTGTGGCGTAATAATTTTCTCCAATCAGGCCGCCGACATAATCGTTGCCATCGACATTGCTTACTGAATAGCAATTGCTTATTAAGGCGTCATTATTCCGTCCAAGTAGTCCGCCGACATAAGTATTTCCACTTACAGTACCGGTCGAAAAGGACCGGAGGACTTGACTATTTACTGTGCCCTGATGTTCGCCAATCAACCCGCCAATATAACGATTTCCCTCGACATAAGCGGTTGAATAACAATCCCATATTATACCATGATCATTGTGTCCAATCAGGCCGCCGACCCAATCATTAGTTCCGAGAGCAGACCCTGTTGAGTAGCAATTGCTAACTATGCCGTAATAATTATCTCCAATCAGTCCGCCGACAAACCCTGTCCCACTTACAGTACCGGCTGAGTGACATTTGCTAACTTTTACATAATAACCATTATTTCCAATAAGTCCCCCGACCACTGAATATCCGCTGGTATTGCTGCATGAACAGCAATCACTCACCGGACCGTCATTGGACCCGATCAGGCCGCCAACGTCATAATCTCCGCTTACAGTACCCGTTGAATAGCTGTTATTTACCGGACCGGAATTGCTCCCGATTAATCCCCCAACATCAAGGTCGTCTCCCTCAACAGTGCTTATTGAATGGCAATTGCTCACGGAGCTGCCGTTGGCACATACCCCGATAAGCCCTCCGACTATTTCGTTTCCACTGACATATCCGGTCGAATAGCAGTTATCGACGGTGCCAAAGCTGCTGACTCCGCAGAGTCCGCCGACATTAATACTCCCGTTAATAATACCAGTTGAAAAACAATTATTCACTATACCGTCGTAATTGCGTCCAATCAGTCCGCCGACATGATATTGACCCGATACATTTACATCTTCGACGCCTAAATTTTTGATTTCAGCGCCGAGGTTCGTGTTTCCAAACAACCCGACGTAACTGGTTATTTCCGAGTGATAGGTTAAATTGTGTACAGTGTGATTATTGCCGTCGAATTTGCCGGTGAATGGAGTCGTCGAATTGCCGATGATATTGTACTGCGTTCCGGTATAGCCCGCCATATTTACGTCGGCCATAAGTTCGAAACATTTGTTCCAGTCATTTGCGTCGGTGCCGATGGTGTTCATCTGCTCCGGCGTCCAGATTTGATAGGGCTCTTCGGGTGTTCCGTTGCCGTCGTAGCCAAAGACGTTATCCACCACAAGGGTTGTAAGGATTATTATGGTCCAGACCAAAAGCGATATGTGCTTTTTCATTTCTTCACCCTCTCACAAAAGCCGTTTCTTTTAGAGATTCGTGGGAAAGGCTTTCTAATGTATCCTTTCTTGTGAGTCTGCAGAACATAGCAGAAACGCAAAAGCACATTCTACCCCCTTTTCCTCCGAAATGTCAATCCTTTTTTCAAGGGAGAAGGCTAATCTGTTTTAAAGCAAATTGTCGCAAAAGCCCGTTCTTATGGCGGGCGAGAGGCGGAGGACGGAAGACTGAGGACACTAACAAGACAACAGACACCAGACTCAAGGGTCTGGATGCGTGTTTCGGGTAAAAAACGAGGTTTTTTTACTTGCAAGTCGTTGGCGAGATAAGGTATAATGATACACTACAAAACAGGTCTGGCTGGCCACTCGTAGGGAAATGCAAATCTTTTGAAGGAGGAAGAATAATGCATGCATACCCTAACCTTAAATCAATCGGTCTTATGTTATTATTGTTAATAGTCTTTAGTCCGGCCGCCTTTTGCGGCGACGTATGTATCCAGCCCGATAACGGCTCGGGTACGGCGACACTGCCGCCGATAGGATGTGAGTATGTTACAACCGGTGTGCCGTTTGTGATTATCGACGGCCTGCCGGTCGGCACAACTATCGAAATGGACGGAATACTCAGAAATTTTGTTTGCTGCGGCGGACCCAGTCAATGTTCATTGTGCACGCTCAGTCTTTCTACGGGCGAGTGTGAGACGTCCGGAGGCACACTCGGCGGCGACGGCCACTGCTTTACTGCAACGCTCGAACTGGAAGTGAGCGGTACCGGGGAATTGGCCGGCTTAGTTCGACACCTGGCGGTGTCCGTTTTCGGCGAGATGCACACCGCGCCGAGAAATCCCGGCGAGGCGGTCCAGTCGTTCGCCAACAGAATTTACCGCCTTAGCGGCGAGCTTTTCGGCGACCCGGATTTCTGCGAGTTCAAAATCAGGGGCGGTTCATACTACAACTACGGCCCGGATAACAACGGAGTGACTGTACTAACAGAGCTTCCTTCAGGCGACTTCGCCGTCGACAGCTTCTTTGATATCACATATCAGATTGAATTCGAAGGCTGTCCCGACAGTCAGCTGGCCGATATGAACGGCATAACCACTGAAACGACACGAATGGAAACGGGTTTCATAGAGTGCCAACCAAAAACGGATGGCAGCGCCTGTGACCCGCTGGCTTGTCTGGGAATAGTTGAGGAATGTCAGCCGATGTGCGTAAACTACGACCCCTGTACCGGACAGGTTATTGTGCTTGAATGTGAATGTAATGAACCAAATGATTGCCATGTAGATATCTCGAGTGGTCCTCCCACTGAGGCATGTCTCCAGCCCGATAACGGCACGGGTACGGTGACGCTGCCGCCGATAGGATGCGAGTATGTTACGACTGATGTGCCGTTTATGATTATCGACGGCCTGCCGGTCGGCTCAACTATCGAGATGGATGGGACACTCTACAACTTTGTTTGCTGCGACGGACCCAGTGAATGTTCAATGTGCACACTTAGCCTTTCGGCGGGTGAGTGCGAGACGTCCGGCGGAACACTTGGCGGCGACTTCGACTGCTTTGCCTCAACGCTCGAACTGGAAGTGAATGGCACCGGGGATTTGACCGGCTTCCATCGTCACTTGGCGGTGCCTGTCTTTGGCGAGATGCACACCGGGCCGAGAAACCCCGGCGACCCAATCCAGTCGTTCGCCAACATAATATATCGCTTCACCGGCCAGCTTTTCGGCGACCCGGATTTCTGCGTATTACGCATCAGGGGCGGCTCATACTACGGCTACGGCCCGGATAACGACGGCCAGACTATACTGACAGAGCTGCCAACAGGTGATTTTGCCGTCGACAGCTTCTTTGATATTACATACCAGATTGATTTCACAGGCTGCGCCGGCAGCCAATTAGACGGCATGAGCGGTACAACCACTGCGGCGACACGAATGGCAACCGGCGGCGTACCTCATTGCGTGGGCGATTGTCCGTCGGGCATGGTCTGCGATGAGGTTATAACGACTAATTGTGCGAACGGCACATTCGATATCTGCTGCGAAGTGATAGTGCCGAAGGCGGACCTGAACAGAGACGGCAACGTCGATTTCAAAGACTTCGCTATTTTTGCAGCCCAGTGGCTGACGCCCGGGTCATAGTAGTAGTTGATAGCTGCGTTGGATTAGCATATCATAATCAATTTATTCAGGTCTGTCCTTTGTATGTCCACAGGCCTTGGGACTCCTTACGGAGGACGCCTTACGGCGGAGTCCCTGGGCCTGGGGTCCCTAAGACTGAGCGTAGTCAAAGAAAACGAGCGACGAGAAAATTTCTGAAAGGATTTTCTATGATACCTCTATTCGCAATGGCGGCGGCTCAAACGGCAGGTAACATTCATGCGAGCAAAACGGCTGAACGAGCCCAAAGCAAAACCTCTGTTTTGCAGGGACGTATTAATGTTTTCGAGGCAAACCTGGCCAAGGCGCTATTAATCTCGGAGACGCTGTGGGAATTTATCAAAGAAGAGCACGGCCTGACCGACGAGCAGTTGCATGAGAAGGTTTACGAAGTGGATATGCGCGACGGCACGCTCGATGGCAAACACCAGCGCAAGGCCGTCGAATGCCCCAACTGCCGCCATATGGTCTCGCCGCGGCACCCGGCCTGTCTCTACTGCAGCCAGATTATCGACGAGTCGATTTTTACGATGAGCTAAGAAAACCCAGCCGCTGCGAAGTACCTTTCGAGCCGATTAGCGTTGCGGCCAGGTGCCACTAAATACCTCCGTGGCCGGGCCGGTCATATAAACGCAGTTATCATCCGGGCACCAATAAAGCTGCAAATCTCCGCCGAGAAGGTGTGCTGTGCATTGCCTTTCGCATCTTTTTGTGAGTACCGCCGCCACGCAGCAGGCGCAGGCCCCCGTCCCGCAAGCCATAGTGATACCGCTTCCCCGCTCCCAGGTACGCATAGTGAACTCTTTCGGCCCGTCGACCTTGACAAAATGTACATTGGTGCGTTTTGGAAAAAAGCTATGACCCTCGATAACCGGGCCGAACCGCTCCAGCTCGCTCAGTGACAGCTCATTGCGGAAAAACACCGCGTGAGGATTGCCCATCGAGACGCACGTCATCACGAATTTGTGACTGAGGAACACGACGGGCTGCTCGATTGTATTGCGGGCCGGCAGGCTGACCGGAATCTGCTCGGCGTCCAGAATCGGCTCACCCATATTCACACAGACTTGTTCTACCTTCTTTTTTTTGTTTATAATCAGACCGAGCTTGAGAACGCCTTTGGAGGTCTCGATGTTTAACGAGGCGTCGAATTTCTCGCCGCTGGGGATGCTGAACCTGCGGCCGCCTTTCGCGATTTTGTGGTCGTAGACATATTTTGCAACGCATCGGATGCCGTTGCCGCACATCTCCGCCTCCGACCCGTCGGCATTAAACATTCGCATCCTTGCGTCTGCTTTTTTCGAAGGGCATATCAGAATCAGTCCATCGGCGCCGATACCCTTGTGACGGTCGCTGAGTATGGGGGCGAGCTTGCGGGGATTATCAACCTGCTCATTAAAGCAGTTGAAATATACGTAGTCGTTGCCGAGACCGTGCATTTTTGTAAATCGCATCTGTGTTTTCCTCTTCGTGTAAAGTATCCAACTTAATATAAACTTCATTGGAGAAGAAAGCAAACCAATTAGAGAAAACTGGTTTGAAGATGTTTTGCCGGTAGGGGAGTGGTTTTAAGAAATTGAGAATTCTTTCTTGCGGGTGTTTAGCTGGGCCTTCAGGCGGGCGATAATCGACGAGTGCATCTGTGAAACGCGGGACTCCGACAAGTCCAGAGTCGCACCAATTTCCTTCATCGTCATCTGCTCATAATAATAAAGCACGATAATCAGTTGTTCGGCGCGTGTAAGGCCCTTCGTAAGAAGGTTTTTGAGGTCCCGTTTTTGGGCTTCAATCAGCGGCGCCTCGCTTCTCTCGTCTTTGATGATATCGATTTCCCGGATATCTTTTTCGCTTTGCGAATCCGAATACTTGTTATTCAGCGAAATGAGCCCAACCGCACTGGCGTCGCGTTTCAGACGCAGAAAATCTTTCATATTCATATCCAGCTCGGCCGCTATCTCTTTCTCGGTCGGCATTCGGCCGAGGTGCGCCTCAAGCGTCTGCCTTGCATTGGAAAGCTGATGGGCGCGAGCTCTAACCAGCCGTGGAACCCAGTCCATAGAACGCAATTCATCCAGAATGGCTCCGCGTACACGGGGAGTGCAGTAGGTCTCAAACTTCACTCCTCTTTCAGGGTCAAAGGCCTCGATGGCGTCCAATAGGCCGAACGTGCCGGAGCTGATAAGGTCGTCCAGCTCAACTTTGTCCGGCAGCTTGGCGTATATACGCTCTGCCGTGTATCTGACCAGGGGAAGATAATTCTCCAGGAGTAGATTGCGGGACTGTTCCGACCTGGTCTTGTGAAATTCGGCCCATACCTCGGAGATATTGGGATGCCTGGTGGATTTTGTTCTTGTTGCAGAGCTTGATTTTCTCCCCGATTTTCTCATAACCGTCTGTCCAGTCCGATAACGGCGTCGTTTCATAACATCACCACTGCCATATTTGCCCGCGAAAAGCTACCGCAGGCAGCCTCAGTACTATCGGTCTTTTTGCATAGTTGGTTTAGAATAAGCAGCCGGCTGCTGTGTTGCCGAGCCTTCCGAGACATTCTCACTTAAAGGTATTGTCTTCACCGTTAGCACGTCTCCGCCTTGAATTTCGGCCTTACGCCTGGTCCTGATGCCTTGCCGTTCTGTTTACACTCACTTAAGTGCTAAAGACCGAAGTTATCCCTTGCTTTTGTTTGAGCAGCTCCTTGGCCAGCCTGTGATTGATTAGATTGTCCTTCAGCTTGTCTTTCTGCTGTTCGATGTAGGCATTGGTATTTTGTTCGAGGAGCTGTCTTGCGTCTTCATCAACCACCGCCTCAAGCTCGAAGCGGCCGTTCTCGCCGAATTTTATGTGCCTGGTGTCACGCAGCAGCAGTCTTCCACAGCACTGATGGGAGGCAATGGCCTCCTCCATCAACTGGGCGAATTGTTCCACCTCAAGGTCTCTGGGCGAAAATCCCGGATTGTTCATATCGTAAATGTTATCTGCCAGGACCTGATGGCGAGCTCGTGTGAATTCGAGTATCTTCACCAGCAACTCAGTTACGTTGTCGGTTATCAATGCAGATAGATTCATACGCCGTTTCCGTTTTTCCTGGTTTCCGCTGCCTATTCCACCAAAAACTCATCGTGGGTGCCAAACTCACAGGTGGGTAAGTTTTCCAGATGAGCCGTAAGACTATTCGTCGAAATCTCATCGGTTATTTTCTCGGCCTGTTCCAGCATCCACAGAGCCTGCTGTTTGTGCTCTGAGCCGACCTGTGGCGAAATTTTGGACCAGTTTGACTTGATTAGGCCGAGTTTGATTTCCAGCTCCCGAAGCTTTTCAATCAGCTTGCGACGACCTGTTAAAATCTTTAGTAGCAGCTCCGGCGAGGCCGTGTCCTTTAACTGCATTTGCTTGTCGGTTAAGCCTTTCAACTGGTGATACAGGTTGCGCCGCTGCTTTAATAAAAAGACAAGCTTTAAACCTACATTGTGGTCATCCTTGTTCAATGTTTGACTCACAGATAGAGTTTTTTTCACATACGAAGGGTGAGATAGTGTGTAAGAATGAATTACGGCAAAGAAGGCTGTTGTCTGTCATCCCTGACCCTTTCAACTTCTAAGCTGGCTCGATAATGCCGCCGGTTACTAAATCGCAGAATCTAATTGCTTTCGTTACTCAATATCTGTTTGATTTCCGCCAGTGTCTTTGTTTTCCTCAGCTTAATAATCTCTGATAGCTTTTTGAAAACCGATTCATCGTATAATCGATGTCCACCCTCAGTCCATTGGCTCTCTCGAATCAGGCCCATCGTCGTGTAGTTATGAATGGTTTGCCGGGAGAAGGGCGTGTAGCGAACAAGCTCGCCAATCCGATAAAGCTTCTCAGGTTTCTTGATGCTTTCAGTGTTATGTGATAACCGCATAACCGACAATGTCTCTACCTCGAGGTATAACAAAGAGTTGGTCTGTTAGGTTCTATTTCGCCAGCCACAACTGAAATTTGCACTCGAGAAAACGACATCTCTCAGGAGACTCACTTAAACTCCAGCAAACTCAACCGGACCTCGGCAGGCTCAATCGAACCTTATCAGACTTAAGCCGAATACCCCCATACAAGAAACGGCTAAATCCTTGCCTGCCACAGTTGCACTACTAAGAAATATACTTTATATTTTGCAAAATATAAAATAACTTTTATCCCGTCAAGACTTTTTTCGTAATTTTTTCAAATTTCTTAAAAAAAAAAATTCCGGTGGGGCAGAGACTATTACGTGGTCGCTAATCCACAAAGTAACAGATACCTAACCGGCTGGGACATTCAGCCCGGCTTGGTCCTTTTTATCGGGCCAAGAGGCCGTAGAGGTTGGTGGAGCTGGTTTTTAATTTTCGATGATTTTAACCACAGACCTGTCCAGAACTATAACTGAAGGGGGGCTCAAAGGGCACCGAGAAGGGCGAAAGTATAACACAAATCTATGAATGCCCGCTATATGAAGTAACAGGGCTGCTGTTAGGGAGAAACCAGTTTGAGGATTGGTAATTCCGCCACAGGCGGACAAGTGGTAAATGATAGGTCCGCCAAAAGAACTTTGGTTAGAAGGCGGACAAGTGGTGATTGGTAATTAGTGCTAACGGCAAAAGCCGAATGATGGCGGAGTTGGGAGGATTCGGCCGTCATCAATGGTTTAATTGCAGTTCATAGTATTAGGGTCATAGCATTTAAGCCAGTCATTTGCAAAGTAAGCATAGTCTTCAAAATTCACTTTACAATCGGAGTTATAATCTGTTGCTAAACCGTAACCTAATGCCCAAACATGGTCGCATTCGCTGGGGAAAATGTAACTGACTTCGACATAGTCTACATCCGGTGTTAGCGTAAATTACAATTGTACAGATTTAGATTGAATTTCAATAGAAAACTACACTTTGCCTAAATCCCTGAAAACCTCAGGTAAGGTAATTCACTCCAAACCAGGCCTACTTGATATTCCTATAGCCCGAACTGCTTTGTTTCCACCCATCCCATTCTCAAAAGAGACCAAAAGTCCAATGCCAGCTTGTTAATTACATAATCGTATGGTAACCACCCGTACCCATTATCGCCCCAGTCAGTTCCCCAGGAATTACGAATCAAAAGAGCGCCCTTGGTTTCTTTATTACACATAGTATTCTTAATCTTTTTGTTCTTATCATAGCCCACAGCAGCAATGGCATGTCCCCATTGGGCTTGTTCGCCGGGGCAGGGATAGGGAATGCCACCGGGGATATTCGAGCATTCAACTGAAGGGAATCCAAAAAATCCGAACATAGAAGGAATGCCTGCTGCAAGGAACAATATAACTCTGTCGAGCACGGTCTTTGGAGTCAGGTATGCACCTAAGGGGTCATGACAGAAATACCTAAGGGCCTCATAATTGTCGGCAACAGCATAAACAAATGATGTAGGTTCATTGTCGAAATCAGGATTTGTGTCGGTGTATGGCCAATACTTCTCAGGGGGAAGTCCGCATAGAGTTAAAGCGCCCATAGTATTTCTCAGCCAGGCGCCTGTATCGCCGACAACATCCATCAAATTGCGGGTAGCCTTGTAGACAAAAAGACGAGACCCGTCGATGTGTTTACCGAATGCCCGGCGTTCGAAGTATTCTACAATTCCCACGGCTGCATGAGCAGTACATGAACCCAGGCCCCCTTGGTGTTCAATCGGTGAACACCAAGGTCTGAGGTCGACCTTAGGAGGCAGGGCCGGTGCCTTCATACTTGACTTGATGTGCAATTTCCTGGCCATTTCATTAATGTCGGTATTCTTCTCGGTGTAATCCCTTAAATCGGGTAACGGGGGCACCCAGCCTGTGCCAACCTCTTCTTTAGATTCTCTAATTTTCACTTTTTTGCAAAACATGTTCATTTTCTTCCCCTTTCCATTAGCCCTTATTATTCGTTAGTTCTTTTATTTCACACCTTCAATGCTGTGACCCGGTTTCAATGTAGGCATAGAATCTTTTAATTGCATTTCCAACATCTCTATCATCGCTTAAGGTATATCAGTGAATTTTCTACCGCCCCGGTTGTCGGCCCCCGTTGTTAGCGTAGTTTGCAGTTATATATAGACTTTCGATAAATTATAATTTTTTTAATCTTCCTGATTCGGCTGTGTGTTTTGCCGGCTAATACCGCCGAGGTGGGCAGAAAGCAGCTTTTTCGAGGTTAACTGAAGCTATATAAGATTCGTTACAAGTTCCTCGGCGAGGCGTGGCCCTTATTACATCCTTGCAGGTACGACTTACGGACCGGCCGGGATAGGGTCACAAAATAACCGTTTTTATTAAGGCGTTTGTTAAGAGCGAGATGTTGACTGTAAATTTGTAATTGGTAATTGGTTAAAAGGTAATTTGTTAAATTCGCCAGCCCGCCTTTGGTGGTCAAGAGACGGACAAGTCCGCCAAAAGAACATCGGTTAGAAGGTGGACGAGTGGTAATTGGTAAACTGGTGAATTTGTGAGGAGAAGGTAAGTGTGACAGGATATCAGGGGGACAAGTGAACAGGCTACCAGGACAACAAGGCCTTATTCGGCTTCTGTACTGCCGAACGTGTAAGAAACGATTTTTTGAAATAAAAGGTACACCGTTATTTGGAATGTACTGCTGTTTGCGGTGCTCATTGGTAAGGTCAAGAGATTTAGGATTGATTTTTGAATAATATCTGTCAACAAAGTAAAAGCTGCGGTGGAATTATGGGGAGTTAGCTTTTCTGTCGAATGTATGCACGGTAGCTGGTCCGTTCAAGGAGCTTGAATTGGACTGGGCCGCTTTAAGTAGGACAAACCTGCAGTTATCGAAGGTGTTGGCCTGCCGGGCTGAGCCAATAAAAAGTAATTTTTTGTTGGACGTATCTTAAGGCGCCGGCTATAATTCTTAACATATTCGGCACCGGCTGTTTAGGATTTATGGTTCTATCCGGTTAGATTGGGCGACGCTCGTGCCTGTGCCACGTTTTAACTTTTAGATAGGAGTAGTTGTGATATGAACATTTATGTTGGTAACCTTGCTTATGAGACTGCTGATGAGCAATTGCGGGAAATGTTTGCCCCGTTTGGTGAGGTACAGAGCGTTTCGGTCATTATAGACCGGGTAACCGGAAGGTCCCGGGGGTTTGGTTTCGTTGAAATGCCGGACGAGACGCAGGCCCGTCAGGCTATCGATGCCCTTAATGCAAAAGAAATTGGTGGGCGGGTGTTGACCGTTAATCAGGCCAGAGAAAGAAGCACCAGACCTCGGCGGGACTCTGGG
>CAYZTY010000065.1:0-14149 GCA_964481525.1 uncultured Pirellulales bacterium | reverse complement strand
ATGGGCAAACTGATAACGGAAGCGGTTCAGACAGGCGATGAGGAGATTATCGTCGGCAGTAATGAAAACAGAATCAATGCTGAATTAATCGAACAAATTAACCATCAGCTTGGCTCGGGCAATAAAGGTAATTTGAAATTGTCAGAAAAGAAAGAAAAGTTCGATAATGGCTTCGTGCTGAGGCGCGGCAAGATTAAGGTCAATGCCTCCTTGCCGGTATTACTGACGCAGGCGAAGGAAAAACTGGAGATTGAACTGGCAGAAGGGCTTTTTGGAAGTTCATAGTTCGCAGTTCATAGCTCTGGATTATATTCGTTCAACCGGGGGGCGAGTAGGAAATTGAGCGGGTGAATAGCTGCGGGGTACAAGCTACCTTGGGATTCTATCGTTATCCACCGGTCGGCGGAGACGACTGGCGATATACCTACCAAGCCGCCGTCGTGCGTGTGTTGGAAACTCAGATGCTGACCAGTGTACCTCTCCATGACCTCGCCGAAGCAGCCGATTTTGCAATGGCCGTCGAATCACTGGGCTCGACGGAATATGGTGAGATTCGGCCCTCAACAAACACTGCCGAGATGGAACAACTACTGCTGTCGCGGCGGACGGCAGTGCGGGAGCTTTTCAGTGAATTGATGCTCGATAAGGCCATAGTGCAGCTTATGCGGTCCCGTGACGACTTCGCAAATATGCGACTGGCTGTGCGGCGGGTTGTAACCCAGCGGCCGTTGGGAAAAGATTACAGCGAGGAAGGTAACATAAGCCCGGAGCTGTTTGAGGAGGTCTTCGAAGGGGAAAACTACGCTCTTTTCCCCGACTATATGGCCGAAGCGGTTGAGCAGGCAGTTTTACGATATTACGTCGGCAAAGATATTCGCCAAGTTGATTATGCCATTGACAGCGTAGAGGCTGCCTATAAGCTGCGACGCACCCGGGAACTGGACAGTATATTTCTCTGCAGCCTGTTTAAGATACAAATCGATTTGAACAACATACGAACGATGTTGCGCCTGAAATGGGTTGAGTCAGAACAAAAAAATGTACTTATTGAAGGCGGATACCTGGAACTGGAGCGACTGCTTGCGGGACTGGATACGGGGTATGAGGGACTGGCAGGTATGTCTTTTGCAACCCCATATTATGAAATACTCGAAGGCGGCGTTAGTTATCTTACCGGCGAGAAATCATTCCTGCGGCTTGAGAAGCTCTGCGAAGAATATCTTGCCGGCTTCTTAAAATCTACCAGACAAATCACTGCCGGGCCTCAACCGATTACCGCATACCTGCTGGCCAAGGAAAATGAGATTCGCAAGGTGCGGATGATTCTAACGGCAAAGAAGAACCGATTGGATAAAAAGCTTATTTTAGACAGACTTGCAGAGGGATATAATTAGTGGAAGGTAAAGTTGCGGTTTTGGGAGATACTGATTTTGTGATGCCGTTTTCGGCATTGGGGCTCGATACGTATCCGGTAAGCGAGCAGGCGACATCGGTCCAGACGGCAGCCAAGGAAATTCTGGCCGGCCAATACGTGCTTGTGGTGGTGGCTGAGAATGTAGCACGGCTGGCAGAAGAAGTGTTTGCCGAGCAGAAAGACAAACCCATCCCATGCGTGGTTGTCGTACCGTTTACAACCGAACCGGAGGGCTTCGCCGTGCGGTCGCTGGGAAAAGCGCTTAAGGCGGCAACCGGTATCGATATTTTGCAAAGTAATCAATCAAGTTCGTAAATTCATAAATGGAAGGTTTTCAAGAATGGATGAGAAACAAAAGGGAAGAATAGTAAAGGTTGCCGGGCCTGTCGTATTGGCGGAAGGGATGCGAGGGGCGCGAATGTACGACGTTGTTCGAGTCAGCGGGTTGAACATTATAGGTGAAATCGTTGAGCTACACGAAGATACAGCCGCCATTCAGGTTTACGAAGAGACAACAGGTATAGGCCCCGGTGAGCCCGTGGTTAATACCGGGATGCCGTTGAGCGTGGAGCTTGGGCCGGGGTTGATTGAAAGTATCTACGACGGCATCCAAAGACCGCTCAACCTGCTTTATGAAAAGGAGGGGGAGTTTATGAGCCGGGGCAGTGAGATGCCGGGGCTTAAAAGAGAAAATAAATGGCACTTTAAGCCAACTATTGAGAACGGTACAAAAGTTGGATTCGGGGATATTGTCGGTGAAGTACAGGAGACCTCTCTGCTGGCTCACAAGATTATGGTCCCATTCGGCGTCGCTGGAACGGTGCAAAATTTGGCCGAGGGTGATTATACGGTTGAAGAAAAGATTGGAACAATTGTCGGTGAAGACGGTAAAGAAAAAGAATTAAAGTTAATGCAGAAGTGGCCGGTACGTGAGGAAAGGCCGAGCACAGGCAGGCTGGCGCCTAATCGAATCCTACTGACCGGACAGCGCGTTATCGACACTCTCTTTCCAATTGCCAAAGGTGGTACTGCGTGTGTGCCGGGACCTTTCGGGACAGGCAAGACCGTGGTCCAGCACCAACTTGCTAAATGGGTCGATGCGGACGTAGTGGTGTATATAGGATGCGGTGAGCGCGGTAATGAAATGACGGACGTACTGACGGAGTTTCCGGAACTGAAGGACCCGCGGTCGGGTGAGCCGTTAATGAGACGGTCGGTACTGATTGCAAATACTTCTAACATGCCGGTGGCAGCAAGAGAGGCGTCGGTTTATACGGGTATTACCATTGCAGAATACTTCCGGGATATGGGTTACATAGTAGCCCTTATGGCGGACAGCACAAGCCGATGGGCCGAGGCGATGCGGGAGATATCGACCCGGCTTGAGGAAATGCCTGCCGAGGAGGGCTATCCAGCCTATCTTGCGGCAAGAATCGCCTCGTTCTATGAAAGAGCCGGGCGGGTGCAGTGCAGCGGCAAACCGAGGCGCGAAGCGGCACTGTCGATAATCGGAGCGGTAAGCCCGCCGGGCGGTGACCTGTCAGACTCGGTGGTCCAGGCGACATTGCACGTGGTGAAAGTCTTCTGGTCGCTGCAAGGCAAGCTCGCGGCACAGAGACACTTTCCGGCAATTGATTGGCTGAGAAGCTATTCATTCTACAAACAGTACCTCAGGGAATGCTTCGAGGATAAAGAAAAAGGTGACCAGATGGAGGATATGATTGCGCACACAATGGCTCTTCTGGAGCAGGAGGCGGAGCTTGTGGAGATTGTCCGGCTGGTTGGTGCAGAAGCGATATCGGCAGCAGACCAGGTGGCGCTCGAGACGGCCCGGAGTATCCGCGAGGATTTCCTGCATCAAAACGCTTTTCATAAGGTTGATACACATACGTCAATTGAAAAGCAATTCGAGATGCTAAAGACGGTCTTGCACTTCCACATCGAAGCTCTGGCGGCAATCGAAGGAGGGACAGAAACGAACGTAATCTTTAAACTGCCGATAAGAGAAGAGATTGCCAGGGCAAAATATATCCCAGAAAGCGACATCGACAAAATTGCAGCAATACGGGAAGCAATCAGCCAGCAGATAAAAGAACTCAAGACGTCAGCGGTAACATAACGAGAGATGTGAAGTTTGAAGCGAGATACGCTTCACGAAATACGAAGCAGGAGTTAGTGATGCTTAAAGAATATCAAACAGTTTCGAGTGTTTATGGGCCGTTGATGCTTGTCGAATCGGTTGACGAGGCAAAATACGGACACATAGTTGATATTGAGCTGCCTGACGGCTCGATTCGGCACGGGCAGATTCTGCAGGTGGAAAACGACAAGGTGCTTGTGCAGGTCTTCGAGGGGACGGACGGCATCGATGTCGAGGACAGCACGGTGCGGTTTCTGGCAAGACCCCTGGAGTTTGGCCTTTCGCCCGATATCTTAGGGCGGATTTTCAGTGGATTAGGTGTTCCGAAAGACAACGGCCCCGCCGTTATCCCCCAAAAACGTACGGATATTCACGGCAATCCAATCAATCCGTTCAGTCGGGACTATCCGAACGAGTTCATCCAGACGGGCATCTCGACAATAGACGGGCTTAATCCCCTGGTTCGAGGCCAGAAGCTACCGATATTTTCCGGCTCCGGCCTGCCGCACGATGATATGACGGCGCAGCTCGCCCGGCAGGCAACGGTGCTGGGCAAGGGAGAGGATTTCGCTGTGGTCTTTGCGGCAATGGGCATTACCTTCGAGGCGGCGGAATTTTTCATCAATGATTTGCAGAATACCGGCGCCATTGAGCGAGCGGTGATGTTTATAAACCTCGCGAACGACCCTGCAATCGAGCGGATAGCGACGCCAAGATTCGCATTGACGGCGGCTGAGTATCTGGCCTTCGAGCTGGATATGCACGTTCTGGTAATCTTGAACGATATGACGAATTACTGCGAAGCCCTCCGGGAGATTAGCGCAGCACGAAAAGAAGTCCCGGGTCGGCGAGGATATCCCGGATACCTGTATACGGACCTGGCTACGGTTTACGAAAGGGCCGGGAGGATTAAGGGCAAAAAAGGCTCAATCACGATGGTGCCGGTGCTGACAATGCCTGAGGATGACAAGACCCACCCCGTGCCGGACCTGACCGGCTATATCACCGAGGGGCAGATTATGCTTTCGCGGCCGTTACATCGAAAAGGCATCTCGCCGCCGGTGGACGTGCTGCCAAGCCTTTCGCGTCTGAAGGATAAGGGTATCGGCGCCGAAAAGACACGCGAAGACCACGCCGACCTTTATAACCAGCTCTATGCGGCTTACGCCCACGGCAAAGAAGCACAGGAGCTGGCGACAATACTGGGCGAGGCGGCCCTTTCAAAAGAAGACAAGAAATATATGAAGTTTGCCAATGACTTCGAGGTCAGATATGTTTCACAGGACTATTACGAGAACCGCACCATTGAACAAACACTCGATTTAGGCTGGGAGCTTTTGAGTATGTTCGAGAGTTCCGAACTGAAGCGCATCGACGTTAAGCTGATAGAGAAATACATGCCGCGTTTCAAGAAACAGGCAAACGGTACCGAGCAAACAGACGAAACAGAGGAGCAATCCACAGTCCCAGGGGCTCCGCCGGAAGGCGGCACTAAGCGGACTAACGGAGAAAACCCTCCGGTGGAAACAAGCGATGCTGACGAACGTTAATGCTACAAGAATGGAGCTTTTGAACCTTCGCAGGCGAGTTGCGCTTGCGAGCAGAGGACACCGTCTGCTAAGCGATAAACGAGACGAGATTTCCAAGCAGCTTGTTCAAATCGCCCGCCAGATACACCCTTTACGCAAACAGGTGGAAACAGAGCTCCTTGAGATGTCGCGGCGTTTTATGATGGCGCGTTCAACAATGGAACCGGAAAATATTAAAGCGGCGATGGAGGTATCAACAAGGAAGCTTTCTCTGACAATAACATTTGCCCGCATAATGAACGTGAAGGTACCGGAGCTGGCCAAGGAAACGGCCGGCGAGATTATCTGCTATGGCTTCGTAAACACGAGCGGTGAGCTGGACATAGCTCTGGCGGCTCTGGAGAGGGCATTCGACCATTTAATCGAACTGGCGGAAAAGGAAAAGCAGGCCTTGCTTCTGGCAAAGGAACTGCAGATGACGCGCAGGCGGGTTAATGTCCTGGAGCACGTTGTTATCCCGGAGCTTCAGGAAACGATTAAGTATATCTACGACAAACTCGCCGAAGCAGAACGCGACAACATCAGCCGGCTGATGAAAATTGCGGATATTATCAGGAAATAAGCATGTTGTAATTGTATGCTATTTTATATCTATCAATACGGCCGATTAGTATAATAACATGACAAAATAACGAGCGGGGAAGACGGACGAGGCCGGGCCTCGTTTTATCTTAGACAATCGAGGCTGTAATTATGGCACAACAGCCGGGAGCTAAAAATCAAAAGCAGCTTGTAACAAGCAAAACATTTATGACTGTGGGGCCCACACTACACTACAGCCATTCCAACGTGTACACCTGCTGGACTCTTGCAATCGGCACATTCGCTGTGGGATGTCTGTTCTGGGCACAAATCACGGCAGGGTCTTTTTTGCTGCTGGGACTCGGCGAGCCCGCCACAGGCGAATTATGGCGGGTGGGACAGTTTACACTGAACCCACTGAGTATATTTGAACACCCGTGGCAGATACTAATTCTGGGGCTTTTAATGGGAATGCTCGCTGTAGTGCCGGTGCTTGTCTCACAGCTTTTAAGCTTCAGTTACAGCATACCGTTCATACTCTCGGTTTGTTTCCTGGCGAACCAGCCGGGCCTTGCCATCTGCCTTTTGATAAGCTGCATCGCGGCCGCTTCACGGCCGCTTCGGTTCCGCTCGAGATTCATCGCCATCGCGCTTTGTATGGCCCCACAGTTAATATACTGGGCAGTTTTTGGCGGGGCCAAAGGCGTTGAACCAATCAAACTGGGATTCTCGTATGCGCCGTGGATTTGCGCCTGGCTGACGGGATTAGCTATTGCAGGAGAGGTGCTCGGAATAGGGCATTTTACACGTTACAGGCCGGGCCTGGTATGGATTTTTACCTCCCTTACGGTAGCAATGGCATACGGGATATTCACACGCCAGGTAGGCTTTGCCGAGCTGGCTTACCAGCGTTATATTGCAAAAAACAATCCGGAAGAAGTACCCGAGTTTCACGACCATATCATCACAAAGGCACTTGACCAGACAATTACCAATCCGCAGGTTCGCAGATATCTGGCGCAGTTTTTCTATCCAACCGAACCTATCCTGCTAAGGGAGGAATTGAAAAAGGAGATAACAATTCAACTTGGCTATGGGCGGTGGCCAAGCTGGTTTATTCTGCCGGATGAGCTGGACTTTCGTACCAAGAAAGAATGGCTGATGGAACAATATGATTTGTTTATAAACGGAGGATTCACAGGGCACAGGATGCCTATCGCACTTTACTATAGAGCCCTTCTAAGTGAATACACTGTGGACACCGGGCTTGTGGCGCAAAAGGAAATACTCCACTTTTACAGTGACTACCCCTACCAGGAATCACTTCCAATATGGTATCAGCTTTATGAACAATTCGGCTCAAGCAGTGAATCGCTGGAGGCACGTTTTAGAATCGCTATGCGGCTGGCCGGGCAGGGTAAATTCGAGAGAGCAGAGCAGCTTATTAAAGAAGCAGAGGATATTACAAAGGCAAAAAGAGAGCAGATGGACGAATCAGGGGGTGGTGCGGATTCACTTTTTACGGCATTCAGCAAACCAGCCACGACGGTGATTACCACCTATAAATTGACCGAATTGGCCAGAAAACTGGAACAACTAAAAGACCTTATTAGTTCACAAAATCGTACCGATGAACCTGGCTCAAGGGCACGTCTGGCAGAATTCGCACTGCTAAATCCACATAGCCGGGATTATCCCGAGCAACTCGAGAAACTGAATGCCCAGATAAAGTCGGAAGAGCCACTGCAAGATAACATTCTGCTGGCAAAGATTATGCTGATTGAGGACCCTCAGCTGCGGGCAGAAAAGCTTAAAGAGCTCTGGGAAAAATACAAAGAAACCGACGGGGGAATACGTGCATTGTATGAGCTGGCTATTTTGAAGGTTCAGCTTTCAAAACAACAACCAACAGACCGTAGTGAGGAGAAGGCGCGACATTTGACAGAGGCAAGAGAAACTTTAGAAGCCTTCGTGAAGCTGTATCCGGACAGTATATTCACAGAACAGGCCCAATCCATACTAAACAACCTGCCTTCCAGGGAATAGCACGAGCGACGTAGAGGAAAGTCCGAAATTATCCGCTTTAAAAGTATCATAGACCGTTGAGGTGTAAAAATGGGGGAATTGGTTTGACTTTAGCTATAAATCTTGTTATCATCGTATTTTAGAAGCAGTTGAAGAAAGTGCTGCGCCGTTTAAACAAGCATCGTTAAATAGACGCTGAATTAACGGCTTTATCAAGGTATAAACAAATGAGAAATTACGATTCACCAATTAACGTGGAGTATGACAAAAAACGAGTCCTCCTGATTGGTGATGTCAATGGAGCCTTTTCAGCGCCCGGAAATATAAGGGAACTGGGTTGGCGGCAGTACGAGGACATAATCGAGGGAATTGCGGCGGCGGGGAATGAAAAATTTGACCTGATTGGGATTATAGTCTCAAGTTTTAGCACTAAGCTACGCTCATCTCTGAGTACACTAAGGCGGGTAAGCGGAGAGGCAAGAATTATCCTACTGGCGCAGATGTACGAAGAGCCATTGGCACTGCAATTGGTGCGATGGTCTTCCGACGGCCAAAGCCCCGCAGATGATTATATGATTTGTCCGGTCAGGGCTAATCAGTTTACCAAATCAATTCAAAGGCCGGGCCGTGAAAAACCTGAGACGAAGACCGGTGAAGAGATGAATTATGATAAGGACACAACGGTAAGAGAACTGATAAAGATGGCAACCGAGGACGACCTTACAGGTATGAAGAACCGCAGATATGTAAAAGAGTTTTTGCGACAGATTATAATCAGGGCCAAGAGGGAGGGCTCCAAAGTAACAGTACTTATATTCGATATCGACAACTTCAAACATTATAACGATGTTTACGGTCACGCGGCGGGCGATAGTATTCTGAAGCAGGCCAGTATCCTGATGCAGCGGTGCTGCCGCAGTCATGATGTTGTAGGTAGAATAGGCGGTGATGAATTTGCAGTAGTATTCTGGGATGGCCCAAAAAAACAAGGTTCAGAAGCTGAACGACGGGCGACGCAGAGCGACCATCCCAAGGAAGCAATTTTCATAGCAGAGCGATTCAGAAAAGAACTGAACGCGGCGGAGATGTCCCTACTGGGGCCGGAAGGACAAGGGGTTTTAACCATAAGTGGGGGACTGGCCAGTTTTCCCGGTGACGGCTCAAGAGCCGATGAATTATTTGAGCAGGCGGATAAGGCCCTGCTTAATGCCAAGCGAAGTGGGAAAAACAGGATATATCTGGTCGGCAGACCACAAAACGACGTCGCCGGGGTCGAATAATCTCACATCCCGTAAATATCAAACATATAAAAACAATTCTCAATTAAAAAATATTCCACAATCTATTGACTTTTAGCCCTTTTTATGTGATAATAGATGGTTCATTGATTGGGGTTCCGAGGTTAAACAAAAAAAGTCCAAAAATAAGGATTCCTAGCAAGTAGTCCTTATATCCATGCGTAAAGGCAATCTGTGGTTTTTTATGCACATGCGTTTGAAAAAAACGCTGTAGTGGTGGACCATGCCAGGTATGTTAAAGGGATTTTTTAGGAGGATTGGTGATGATCAACTTAAACAAAAATGGAAAATGGTTTGTAAAGATTTTTATTTTGCTTGTGTGTATAGCCATGTTGGGCACTGCTCGGGCCGACTGGCCGCAGACCGACAAATTGCTCGCATCAGACGGTGCTACCGACGATACATTCGGCAACGGAGTTTCTATCTACGGGGACTATGCCATCGTAGGGGCAACATACGATAACGACAATGGTCATCGCTCCGGTTCTGCATATATCTTTACGCCTAATGACGTTGACCCAAACAATTGGGACGAGGTAACCAAGCTGACCGCCTCGGACGGAGCAGCTGAGGACCTGTTCGGCTGGTCTGTTTCTATCAGCGGGGGCTATGCCATCGTAGGGGCAATATACGATAACGACAATGGTTCTCGCTCCGGTTCCGCATATATCTTTACGCCTAATGACGTTGACCCGAACAATTGGGACGAGGTAACCAAGCTGACCGCCTCGGACGGAGCAGCTGAGGACCTGTTCGGCTGCTCTGTTTCAATCAGCGAAGACTATTTCGTCATAGGAGCGTATCACGATGATGATAACGGAACAGACTCCGGCTCTGTATATATCTTTGCGCCTAATAGTCTCAACCCTAACAACTGGGACGAGGTTGCCAAGCTGACCGCCTCGGACGGTGCTACGGGAGACTTTTTTGGCTACTCTGTTTCTATCAGTGGTGATTACGTAATTGTTGGGGCGTGTGATAATGATGACAAAGGCTCAGCATATATATTCACACCTAACGATGTCGACCCAAACAACTGGGAACAGGTGGCCAAACTAACAGCCTTAGACGGTACAAGCGGGGATGCTTTTGGTAGATCTGTTTCGATAAACGGCGACTATGCCGTCGTGGGAGCAGACTTAGATGATGACCTCGGGTCAATGAGCGGCTCGGCCTACATATTCAAACGCGAAGGCGAGAGTTGGACCCAACAGGACAAGCTACTTGCCTCAGATGGCGATAGTATAGACCGGTTTGGCTGGTGTGTTTCAATCAGTGGTGATTATGCTATCGTAGGGGCGCATTGGCACGATAGTCAGTTTGGCTCTGCATATGCCTTCAAACGTAGTGTAAGCGGCTGGTTCGAGGTAGATAAGTTAACAGCCTCGGACGCCCAGAACGCGGCAAAGTTTGGCCACTCCGTTTCCATCAGCGGAGAACGTGCTATAGTAGGTGCTCTCAGTGATAATAATGTGAATGGAACTGACGCTGGTGCGGCATACATGTTTAAAAGAGTTTGTCCCAGCGGGCTGATTGCTGACCTGAGCGGCGATTGCTTCGTCAACTTCGTTGACTTCAGTGTCTTTGCCAACCAGTGGCCGCAAAACAATTATGACCTGAACGGTGATAGCTTTGTCAATTTGGTTGACTTAAGTATCTTTGCTGGCCAATGGCTGCAAGGCAACTAATCCCTGCGTGCCGGGATGAGTCTTTTGGTCTTGAAATATCTTTTGTTCGGCTGCTGTGTTCACGGCTTAATCTGTTGTGAGTATATAGCTTACTAACGGCTAATCACAATCGTGTCGGTTGGACCGAGTAATTTATATTTTATACCGCGCCAGCGGATAGTCCGCCCTACGGCCGAGGAGAGGATAAAAAACAAAAGCAGGGGCGAATAAAGCCAACTGCCCAGAATATCAGCAGCCATAGCGAACTTCATCCGAGGCAAATCATCTTTCAACAATTTGGCAATCATTCTCTGCCTAAGGGTAGAGCGCCACAAATGGCCGGCAAAGAATAATATCGGAACAGCAGTAAACAATGGCCAGTTCGGTTCGGCTATACTGATGGCGTAAACGGCAATTGCAGCCCCCGCCCACAGGCCCAATATTGAATACACACTGCTGACAAGTCCGAACCTCCAGGTTCCGGGGGCGGTTACGCGTGTAATCAAAAACTGTCGGCGGCCGAACTCAAAAAGCTCGCTCCAGGTAGTTTTCACATACGAACCAACCAGGCAAGCAGGAACAAAAACAATTCTAAGACCTGTTTTTTTCACGGCGTAACTGAGTAAAAGGTCATCGCTGACGGCTTTTTGCCACAACTCGTGCAAACCAACTCGCCGAAAGACATCCACTCGAATGGCCATTGAGCCGCCCCAGGCCTGTACGTAACTGTACGGGCCGAGCAATTGGGCAATCTTAGCATTTATGGCTGAGAGGACCAGGGTCGGTAAATTATTCTGCTGTGGAATAAACCATCGGTAACCACTTGCGGCACCGTTTGTCTCCTTGCGAAGCGGATAAAGCAGATGACTGAGCCAGTCGCGGCGCACAAAGATGTCCGAATCGGCAAATGCCATAACCTCGACATCTTCAGGGAGCTGCCTATAAGCACAAAGCATATTGTGAACCTTCTGACTGCAGGATGTGGCTTGCCCCGCGAGCAGCACACGAATGCTGCCAGCCTTTGAGCTAACTGCGAGTCTGTCTTTTAATTGACATAACTTAACATAGGCAGGGTCATTGTCATCAGCAACTACAAACCAAAGTAAATAATCCTCATAATCCTGGTTAAAAAACGAAGTGATATTGCTCTCAAATTTCGCGTCGAGTCCCTTGCAGGGGACGATAACGACGGCCTTTGGCCTGTAGCCGGTCCGCTTCTTGCGATACTTCGAGAGCACGTAGTGATAATTACGATACATCTGAACAAGGAAGGTAAGCTGGGTGAAGATAGCAGCTATCGCGATATAATAATATAAATCCACTTAAGTAACCTCGAAGGCTACGCTATGGAGGCCAAAGGGACTATCAAGTCGGCAAGCTGTTCCAACGAATACGATTTTGTCAAATCAACGGGCAATAAGACGCCGTGATTATGGTCGGAGGCGATAATCAAGAGATTTTCCCCGGCCTTCAGCCAGCCTTGCTCCTGGGGCTGATGTCCAAGAATAAAAAGGTCGACATCAAGGCGATGGGCCATTTCCGTCAGCGTTTTCTGCAAATGCTTTCTTCCCCAGGTTAGAAGATAGGCGGAGCCGGGCTTAACCACGTCATTAATCTTTAGCTCTCTGTGGAAGATGCCGTCGTCAAATTTTGAGACGTACCTGTCGCTCGGCAATGAATGCGAAATCCAAAGGCGGTTTTCACACCTGACCGCCAAAGGTTGCGAAAATAAAAATTGCCTTATAGCCAAATCGACGGCCTGTGAGTCCGAGCCGAACTGACGGCTCAGGGCGGAGCGCATAGAAGTATTCATTTCCTTGCCGTTTTTCATTACTTCGCTCTGGTCAATATAAGCGGTGTCGTGATTTCCCATAACGATGTGGACACGGTCAGGGAAATCCAATTTATGGCGGACAAGCTCAAAAAGCAGCTCAAAAGACAGGCACCCACCCTGTTCGTCCTCAGGACCTCCATGTATTATCTCCTGGAAAATGACGTGTCGGTCCGGATTAGTCTCGAGCTTACTGAAGGTGAGAATTCTTTCGAAGTTTCTGCGGTGGCCGTGAATATCCCCGGTTATTACTAAATCGCCACAGGCCGGCAGGCAAATCAGATTGCCGCGTCTGCACTTGTCGGCATAGTTGGCCTTAACGCCTTTTTCCAGTAAATCTGTCACCGTCCGGGGCATCAATTTTCGAACTCCGATACTTCCCATCAGATTACTCACCGGCATCAGCATCAATTCTCGTATTGTCTTTTCTCTGCATCTTGTCGCCGAATATGCTGTGAATAAGCAGGTCCATCCTCGAAATGACATACGTCATATTGGCCGGCCGTTCTACAGGTTCATCCTTGATGCAATCGGTTATCAGTTTGGAGACACCAAACGGTATACGCTTGTGAAATTCATGCGGTGCCGGAAAGTTCTTAGCCACCACGACTGCGACCCTGTTTGTTTTTTTGGGTATCAGTGTAGGGACATTTCTGCCGGTAAAGGCCCAGTACATAGTGGCACCAAGGTTAAATATGTCGGTTCTCTGGTCAAGCCTCTGGCGTCTTACCTGTTCGGGGGCAATATAGTCAGGCGTACCCTGAATGCGAGGCTTTACCGTCCCGATTTTGCAGCTTTGACCAAGGTCAATGATTTTTATCGCGCCGTTTGCACCGATAAGAATATTATTCGGCTTTATGTCGCAATGCACAAAGCCTTTTTGATGCATGGCGTTGAGGCCGGTTGCTACCATTCTAAAGACAAGCAGAACGTCCACCAGGCTCAGTGACGGTGAATCTTCAAGCGGCCGGCCATCGAATAGTTCCATAGAAAGCAGCAGTTCACGCGCGCGAAGAATATTGCGTTTTTTGATAAGTTGGTGGCACTTGCGAATGTACGGATGGTCTATATGCCGGGCCACTTTGTATTCGGTCTGAATCTGTTCAAAGATTCGTGAATCTTCCGGCCGTTCGTATACCGCCCGCTTGAGAGCAACGGCCTGGTCGTTGTTGCGGTCAGTCGCCAGGTAAATTACGGTGCGTGCACCGATTCCCAGGCGTCTAACTATGGTAAATTGGTCCGAATCAAATACATCTTTTACCATTTAAAACACACCAAATTACGATTTTTATGATAGTTATAGATAACAATCACAGCACTGCCACAAAGCAGACCTATGCATTCTTTCCCGCAAATAGATTACCGCAGTTTTGGGTCTTTGTCCAGCATTAGAGCGATTTTTCGCGGCATTAGCAGAAAAAAACCACCTCTCTCTTGACAAAGAGCCCTGAATCCGCACAATATTGTGGCCTTAGGTTGGGTATAGGGCTTTTGTTCGGCCCTTTTGTTCCCCGATAGCTCAACTGGTAGAGCGAGTCCCGACGGGTCGGGATTAACCGCCAGATTGATATCTTGAGCATATAGGATTATTTTATTATGTGAGCTTCGTCCCCGATAGCTCAACTGGTAGAGCGAGTCCCGACGGGTCGGGATTAACCGCCAG
>CAYZTY010000064.1:8994-14189 GCA_964481525.1 uncultured Pirellulales bacterium | reverse complement strand
AGGGCAGTTGAGATAGTTGAGGCCTCTTCACCTCGTAAAATGCTCTGCAGCAAAGAACTGATTTTAGCTTTCGAGGATGCACAGACCGCTGCTCGTTACACAGCTGCCTATATTACATGCGCGGTTATCGCATCTGCTTTTGCCGCTAATATATTCGGCCCTGAAGATGCGCGCGCTATCGATAACTATCGCATTTATGCCTCTGGTGCCTTTGATGCTGTGAGGAATGCAGCCCGGGCCGCTGCAATTTTTGCTGATACGCCGGAGGTACACGAGAAGATGTCTGCCGCAATCTGGAGAGATTTCCAGAAGTGTAAGAACATTGCTGAGAAGGAAAGATGGCCAGATAATACGTACGTACGACCGGATTTCTTCGGCGAAATGTGGCCGGAGGGTTTGCCAAAAGGCTGGGAGACTAGACAAAAAGAACTAAATGTTCCAGCAAAGAGTGAAATTGCCCGATTACCAATAAAGGCACAGGTTGCGTTTGCGGCCCGATGTGCACGGCGTGTTTTTCCATTATTCAAGGGGTGCTGGCCGAAGGCGCCAAAAGAACATGTTATAGGAGTCCAAAAAGCAATTGAAGACGCTGAGAATCCTTCTCCTGATTCTTTATCGACCCTCACGTATACTGTTAGCGCCATGTTTGGTTCTATGTTCGCTGCGCCACCCTGGGCGACTCAAAGAGGAAGTGTCCATCTTGCCTCAGCCCGCGTTGCTGATTCAGCTTCTCAAGCCGGGACTACCGCCAACTTGGCTAAGGATGCTGTTTCGGCCACCACTACGCGTGCCAGCTACGCTTCAGATACAATTTCTGGAGCAGCTTCCGGAGCTGCCTATATGGCTGCAGAGGCTGCCCGCGCCATCAATGACGAAGCTAGAACGAGAACAATCGTTGCGATTCAGAGGGACCTTGAAAAATTGATTATGTTTGCGGAAAAGGAAGGCTTGGACGACAACACAAGCGTTCCGCGGGAATTCTTCGGAGAAATGTGGCCAGAAGGAGTGCCGCAAGGTTGGCCAGTCGGAAATCCAAAGGAAGAAGAAATGCAGGAAAAGACTGGGATGCTGAAGAGATTCATTCGCGCCGTAGCCGACTCACTGTGGAGTAAGTGTTTTTAGACGTACTATTATGTTCTTTTTCGTGTTTACTCTCCTTTGATACTTCTCAATTATCTTCTTCATGTTAACCGTCACACCTATAAACTGGATGAATTTAAGATCCTTCGACAGGCTCAGGACAGGTTGCCGCGGCCCCTGCGGTGCCTCGCAATGACGACGTCGCCCCATTCGACTACTTCGACCAAGCTCAGTACAGGTACGCTCAGGGCAAGCCGGCGACGGCTAAACAACATACAAAAGAAACCCACCGAATAAATCCTTCGGTTTTACTCAGGGCAGGTAGGCGAAAGAAAAAAGAAACCCTGCAATAAATTGCAGGGCTAAGTATTTTGGATTCCGCATCCCCTGTGGGGCAGGCAAGTGCGGAATGACAACGTCGCCCCATTCGATAAACTCCCTTCGACTACTTCGACGGTTCGACCGAGCTCACCGCAGGCTAAGCTCAGGGCAGGCAGGATTTTTTCGTATTGCGTACGGATTTATAAAGGCCGAGTGGTGAAGAAAACCTTAACCTTAGTCTCCTATCCAATCTCATTGTTTAGACAAGGATTTTACCTACGGGGTCTACTTCTATAGTGTGCACTCACGTAAGTACCATCTTTGCGATAGTATCCATGAACATATACGGTTTTAGGTCTGCCAGTATTTTGACTTATTTCGCTGTAATAGCTACCATTTTCCGCTATCATGGGATTACTGTACGCTTGTTGCCTCAACTGTTGATATTGCTTGATCATTTGTGAGGAATAATCATGTTGATAATTGGGATATTGTGGTTGTGAGAGATAGTGGTCAGATTTATTCGGTGTTTTGCCTTGCGATAAGGCAGCAATCCATGTTTGATTGTCTTTTTCTAATTCAATTCTATCTGGCCAAACCTTTTTAATGGTAAAACCATTTACTGAAGTGTTCTCAAAGACCAGTTGGTCATCAAGCATTATCAGAGAGTTACCTTTCGGCGTGTAGGCAATTGCGCTTAGAATCCCGGGATACTGCAAAGTTATGGATTCAAGATTTGCTCGGTTACAATTCACCCTACTCTGGAATTTGTAGGCGCAGAAGCACAGCAGAGGAAGCAGCAATAACGCAGCCTTCAAAAACGATCGGTTTTTACTTTCATTAGTGTTCTTCATCATTTTTTTCAAATGGATTTTTCAAATGGAAACCAAGTTGCATATTCTAGGTTGAATTGAACCTTGGTGTTCGAAGTTTGGGTACTATTTAAGAAGATTGTATCCCCACCTTTTATAGGACCATTATCAACTAATAAGCATTCTCTAAAAAGTATACAAAACAAATCCTCAAATTGTGAAAGAGATGTGAGATTTGCTTTCTTAAATTGTGGGGGGAAACTCTTGGAGTGATAATCGGATGAGTTTTAAGCAATTAAACAATAGCTAAGCCCGTCCGGGCGACGGCAGCAGTTTAGACAACAGGCACAAGACTCCAGACAGACCCAAGACTCCAGACATAAGAGCCCCTGCAATGCAGGGGGTTAAACATTTTTAGAGCGATGTCCACAGGGCAGGCAGGATTATGAGGCCGGTTTCGAAAGGAGCCGGCCTTTGACTTTATTATCATTCAATTTACTTGCATCCGACTAAAAACTGTCCTAACTAAAAGTTCTATGTTATAATATAAAACTGGGTGGGAAGCATTAAATCAACATAAGTATTTTATTAGTAATGCACCTTTGAGGTGTCGTCGATGCGAATATAGGCGGTTTTCGGCTCTTTGTCCGTCGCAATGGTGCGGGGCGATGCCGAAAGTTGCAAGTTGTGGTCAGTCGGCAAACCGTTGCAGCCTAATGAATCCGTCGATAGCAAGCAGAATTCCGCCAGGCATCGCACCGTACCAGATGAGGACGAGCATGCCCTCGGTGTACCTGTGTACAGCGACACCTATGGCCAGACCAAGTACGCTCAGGACGGCGCCAGTGATAACCTCGGTGAACGCTCGCAAGCGAAGGGAGCGTAAGACACCTGCAACGAGGGTTTCCGCTGCGGAGGGGACCATGCCCTCTCCGACCAGATAGTCAACAATGGCTTCCCGGCTTGCCCCTCTCGAGAGCCTTCTTCTGGCGTATTCTGCCATCTGGAGATTAGTTTCGCTCAATTTGTCAAACTTACTTCCCATGGTTGAGACCTTCACATCATTGGTTGCGTGCCGACAATGTCACTTTTTCGATAGCTTCCTGTAGGCCTTTCGCTTCTTTATGCTCAATTTCCTCAAAGGTGTATGTGGAGCCATCGAAAAGGTTTAGCCGAATACGACTATACGCGAGGCCCTTCTTGACCTTCATTTCAGTTATTGAACTCAGCGGGATTCTCTCGGAGGTAATTTCTTGTATACTGGCAACGTTGTTGATTTGAACGAGGACAAGATCATGTGTCGTCACCAGCAGAAGATAGCATTTCTCCATAAAATTAGTTATTAGAGGGGGAAGGACCCATCGAAAGATGGAGCGAGGATAGGTCTTGCCACTGCCCCAAGAGAGCGCCTCGGCGTCATCTGGCGTGTGTTTATCAACGAGTTCCAGCCATTTATTCCGCTGGCCCTCTGCCCATCTCTGCAGCCGGCCTTTCTTCTAAGTTCCCATTCTTGTGCCTCCATAGCATTGCGACGCGTGCAACAGTTAACTGACATTTCCCATTTACACGGTTAAAAAGCATACTTCTCTCCGTTTAGGTCCAATAATTTTACAAAAATCTCCGAGAATGGCCAAGAAATTCCTTTTCCGCGGCGAGGGTTGGGATTAGGTGTTTATTGTGTTGATGCGATTCTTCTATTATAGTTAAAACTTAAAATGAAAACGAAATTAATCACCCAAAGTGCACTATGGCTGATTGCCCTTCGACTACTTCGACGGTTCGACCGAGCTCACCGCAGACAGGCTCAGTATAGAAAGCTCAGGACGAAGCAGAGTCGGCCCTTCGGCTACGCTCAGGACAGGCAGGATTTTTTTGCGTGTGGGATGGACTCGACAAGGCTAAATAATACACCGCAATACCAAAATTCAAAAAGAGAAGAAACCCCCGACAGTGCCGGGGGCTAAACACTTTAGAACGTTGCCCACAGGGCAGGCCGCCGAAGCTTGTGCCATAGGTAGCCGCGATGGTTTCGTGTGTCGTATCTTGCATCTCGTATATCGACAGTTGAGCCCGGCAAAGCCGGGAGGAGTGAATGATATCCGAACCCGCCTTCGGTGGATAAAACACCTACGGCGGGCGAGCCACAGGCAGTAAGTTCAAACCTGCCATCAAGATGGCAGGGCTAAACGATTTACCACTCCCTCACGGTCGCGGCTCTGTAAACCCGCATAATAAATGCCGGGGGATAACAGTTTGGGAGGGGATTTTCTGGTGTTGCTTTTTGGGACGGGGAGGGTACACTATTCTAATTGAAATGGCAGGCCGATTTGGGTTTGGTACTTAGGGAGGTCTTGTTATGGACAGCTTTCTGATTGGGGCGGCTGCGGGTTGTGCGGCGGCGATTATAGTGGTCGTGTTACTTAGACAACGAAGCAGGACGGCAAGGCCGAAAGGGGATGTGCGCGTGTATCCTTCGATAGAACATCTGCGCAGCGTCGGCGAGCTTGTAGTGTTTAAAATGATAACAAAAGAGATTGTTACGGCGGCTGACCACTGGTTCGGGGAGTGGGGAAAGCGATACTTTAAGTGGCTGCTGAGCGAAAAGAAAATGGCGATGATATTCGAGTTCGAGATAGATTTCAGATACGACCTGCGGAGCAGGGATTTTGTAATCGAACAGACGGGCGAGGGAGAATATCGATTAGTTATGCCGAAGTGCTTTTATGATACGCATATTCGGGACGTTAGTTTCTATGATGAGCAAAGCTCAAAACTGCTTCCATGGCTGATACCCGATTTATTGAACAGGGCTTTCGGGCCGGGATTTAGTGAGACTGATAAGAATAATCTCAAGGAAGAAGCGAAACAGCAGGCCGCACATATAGCCGGAGATTTTGTCGATAGGCTGCGGCCGGAAGTGCAAAGCTCCGCCAAGCAGACAATGGAGACATTGGGTAAGGCGCTCGGGGCCAAGAATGTGAT
>CAYZTY010000064.1:0-8984 GCA_964481525.1 uncultured Pirellulales bacterium | reverse complement strand
TTACCGGCTCAGAGCTGATTCAGACAAAGGTCGAGGGCAACGTTTAGGTTTTGGTCAGGATGTCGCAGCCAATATAAATATAGGAAGATTGGGATAATGGCTGAGGAAATTCCACAACATCTAAGACTAACTAAAAAGAAGAAGAAAATTACGCTGTTGTTTGTGGGGTGTTTGGTTTTTGTGGGTATCGGGGTCTTCATGATTTGGGATAGGTGTTATATTGTAGGTTCGCTGTGTTTGATATTCTTCGGGCTTGGAACAGTTGTGGTGGGAATGCAGGCCTTTATTCCGTCGTATTCATATCTTGAGCTGAGTGACAAAGGTTTAACTATATGCCACCTTTTTCGAAAGTATTTTTATAGATGGGACCAGATAAGTGAATTTAGAATTGGACTTGTTCAGGGCCACAAGATGGTATTGTTGAATTTTTCTGATAAATACGAAGGACAGAAAACCGGAATAAGTATATTGGAGTATATCTCCGGGACCAAGGCGGCCTTACGTGATACTTTCGGACTTACAGCAGAGCAGCTGGAGAGTTTGCTGACTGAATTCAAGAGTCGATACGATGTGTCCGGTTAGTGGTTGATGCTCGGTAGATATCAGGGGTGATTTACACCCTTTGAGTGTGTTTGGAGCAGCGTAATTTTATTATTTTTTTTGCTTCCTGCCTGATTAAATATAAATGCCAGTTTTGGCTTGACGTTTATATGCTATGGGTGTAAAGGTACTGCTAATCGGGTACGGTTTGAAGTTTTTATATTTGGGGTTCAATGGGAGGTAAATATCATGCCTAATGAAATTACAAACGACCATATATCTGCCACTATCGATGCGTTGGATATTGTCCCGGAAGGGATGGCGGGGAATGAGCTGTATCTGGATGTTGTCTCGTGGAACATTCGTTACTTTCACGACATGGACGATGACAGAGTAAGGCGTATAACGAGGATATTGGATGCCCTGAATGCAGACATTATTGTCTGCCAGGAAATCAGGGATGGGTCTATGGACGTTGTTGCAGACGAACTGAGGCAAATAGGTGCCGGTTACTACGAAGTGAATTACGGCACGACAGGTGGTAACCAGAGGGTGTGTATAATGCATGACCTTGACTGGGTGCGCTCCAAGGACGACGTGAAGGAATTGTTCGGCAAGAGGGAACACATTGCTCCGAACGGGAAGGATGCATTTCCTCGTCTGCCTTTGAAGGGCCAGTTCACCTGCCTGCAGACGAATCCACATGCCGAGCCGTTTGATTTCCAGTTGTTAGGGTTACATCTCAAATCGCAAAGAGGCGGTGGGGGCGCGCAAAGGAAAAAATCCGCCGAGGTCCTCTGTGACTGGCTCGCAAACAACGCCCCTATGATTGATTCGGACGTGGTTCTTGTCGGCGACTGGAACAGCGGGCCGGATTCCGAAGATTGGGAGGCGTTTCATAAACTGGAAGATGACGGTGAGGGTTTGTTCAAGAGCATTAACGACTCAACTGATTTCAGCCACTTCTATTATAAGAACAAAAAAAGCTTGGGCTCAAAACTCGACCTTGCCGCGATAACAGTTGCAGCTCATGAACAGCTTGCAGACCTGCCACGAACCGTACGCTGGACGACACTGGACAACTTCCTCGACTCCAATCCCAAGGCACGTGAGATTAAAGAGTATATCAAGGAAGTGCGAGACAAGATATCAGACCATATGCCCGTCATTATGCGGTTCTACTTTACCAAACGTTAGTGTGTTTAGCTTAATGACGTTGGGGGTACTGGTGGATTGCAGTGGTATGTTGAACCACGGGCAGGCATTCCGCTCGTGACAGAGCGGTACCGCCCAGCAGAATAGTTATGGGCTAAACAGAAATCCTGAACAGGATTTGGGATTGAACGGTTCGCTGAGAAACTGCGTAACATAAAGGATGGGAAGGAGCAATTGTTAAATGAAGGCAATGGTTCTTGAGAAAATCGGGCCGATTGAAGAGAATCCCCTGCGGATGGTTGAATTGCAGGTTCCCAAGCCTGCCGCCGGGCAGATTCTGGTAAAGGTTTCGGCCTGCGGAGTATGTCATACCGAACTCGATGAGATTGAAGGAAGGCTTCAGGCCACATTGCCGATAATCCTGGGACACGAAATTGTCGGCATAGTCGAGTCCGCCGCAGGCGGAGGGCCTGGGGCAGCAAGATTCAAGCCGGGTGACCGTGTTGGGATTGCGTGGATAAATTCCGCCTGCGGTAAGTGCGGTTTTTGCCGGGCGGGGAACGAGAATCTATGTCCGGAATTCAAAGGCACAGGCTGTCAGGCAAATGGTGGTTATGCTCAGTACACGACGGTCCTGGAGGATTTCGCCTATCCGATTCCGCAGAGCTTCTGCGATTCTGCGGCGGCGCCGCTTTTATGTGCAGGGGCAATCGGCTACAGAGCTTTGAGGTTAACCGGTTTGCAGGACGGCCAGGTGCTTGGCTTGTTTGGCTTCGGAGCTTCGGCGCATATCGTTATTCAAATTGCCAGGCATCGATATGCCAACTCAAGGGTTTTTGTTTTTACCAGACCCAATCAGAAAAGGCATCAGGAGCTGGCCTTGAAATTAGGTGCTGCCTGGGTTGGGGCCACGGACGATGTTCCGCCGGCAAAACTGAATTGTGCGATTGATTTTACGCCTGCCTGGAGTCCTGTAGTTCGGGCAATGGGGTATCTCGAAAAGGGGGGTCGGCTTGTCATAAATGCTATACGCAAAGAACAAGCGGACATTGATTCACTCCGGCAGTTGGATTATTCGAGCCATATTTGGCTTGAGAAGGAACTGAAGAGCGTTGCCAATATTACAAGGGCTGATGCTACGGAGTTTCTGCCTTTAGCGGCTGAGATTCCTATAGTGCCTGAAGTTCGGGAATTCAGCCTCGAACAGGCAAATGACGCGCTTATCCTGCTCAAGCAGGGTAAAATGCAGGGGGCGGGAGTCTTAAAAATGCCCGCCTAAGAACAAAAGCAATTTTTTTTAAGAGATGAGATGGTTTATAAAAAGGAAGGAAAACAGGATGAGTGAGGAAGACTTGCGAGATGTAGAACTCTGCCAAATTAGCTTTGTTGTCAGGGACATTGAGGAAACAGCCGGAAAGTGGGCTGAGGTATTCGGACTGGAGGTGCCGGCGATTACACTGACCGACGGGCCCGAAGTTGCACACACCAGCTATCGGGGCAGGCCTACTGAGGCGCGGGCAAAGCTGGCGTTTTTCCAGTTTGGGCCAATCTCCGTAGAACTTATTGAGCCTCTCGGCGGTCCGAGTATATGGCAGGAGTTTCTCGAGCAAAATGGTCCTGGTTTCCATCATATCGGCCTAACGGCTAAAAATACCGAAAAAATGGTATCGCGGCTAAGCAGTAAGGGGATTGATATGTTACAGCAGGGAGATTTTGACGGCGGCAGATACACGTATTTTGACAGCGGTCCCGTTCTGGGAACTATGCTGGAACTGCTGGAGTTTTTCGGAGATTAGCCGCGTTGTGTGCTTCTATACCTCTCTTGCCCTGGACAGTGGGGACAAACCGATGATAAGCTACTATGACTACACCAACAGTAGCCTGAAGCTGGCTTTTACTTGTTTAAGTACCTTGGAAAGTGATTTGAACAGTGATTGCTACGTCAACTTTCTGGACTTAGCTGAGTTTTGCAACCAATGGCTTGAATGTAGCGCTCCGTTTGACCCGGCTTGTGAGTAGTGAAGCTGGAGAGTGTCCGGCATTTATGCTTTTGAAATCCAGCCCCGTGCTTGGTTGATAGAGTTGACATTTCCTTTTTCTATCGGGGTATACGCAAGATTTGAACTGTTCCAGTGTGTGATGTGAACGTGGAGGTTGTGTTGCCAAAGCTACGACCTTATGCTGTTTTTGAGGGGGAAAAGGAAGGTTCGGTTAAAATATTGTGAACAGTTTATGCCACCGACAGTAAAAATATCTAACAGATGAATTGACTTTTACGACGATTTAGCATATCCTGCTGTGCTATGTCTGAAAAATTCATATTTCCGAAGCATCCGGATGAATTTTCGTGAAATCGTTAGTCTTTATAATAATGATGTTGTTGGCCCTGGATTGTAGCCAGGCTGCTTATGGTGCCGAGCAAAAGCCCGCAGGGCTGATTGGAGCAAGCACCGAGGCGGAACTCAGCGGGCGATTGAAGATTTACCGGGCAACATTACTTCAGGGGGCGAATGAGCAGATTCGCATCGAGGCGGCAATAGAATTGTTGCTGGCCGAAGAGAAACAAGCCAGGCAGATATTACTTGATGCATTAATCCAGGAACAGAATCCTTCGGCGCGGGCCGCGGTGTGCAGGGCGCTTAGTCAGTCACGAAGCTGGTACAAGTCGATAAAGGATAAGGACGATTTTATCAAGCCGTTGTTTGAAATACTGGAGAGCAAGTCGAAGGAAGAGGCACAGCTTGCCGCTGAAGGACTTTTGATTTTCGAATACCGTCAGATTTCCCGATACCTCAAGGATACGATAGCCGATAAAGGCAAGCCATACAATGCAAGGTTAAACGCGATATACGCGCTGAGATTGAGGCCCGAAAGAGAGCCGATATTTGAACTTATAAAATTACGGGACCATTCTGACCGGGGTATTGCGGCGACGGCGGAAAAGGAACTGCAGGATTTGCTGGGAATTCCGATAGGTGCCGATGAGTGGACGTGGGAACAGATTCGCAAAGAACTGCAGCGCAAGAACAGGTATGAATTTATCAGAGACAGGCTTGTCCGACAGGAAGCCAAGGCACGAAAGCTCAAGGCCGAGATGGAGAGATGGCAACGACTTTATGTGACAGCAATTGAGAGGCTTTATCAGGACCTTACGGATGAGAATGCCAGAGTAGAGTTTCTGGTAGAGCATTTTAGCAGCGAGCAAAGTGAAGTGAAATTGTGGGCCGTAGAGAAGGTTCGGCAATGGCGGCTCGGTGGTGCTTTGCCTTCCGGGGTTTTAAGGCCCGACTTACTTAAGTTGATTAGCGATGGCGATAGAAGAGTTCGGCTGAAGACGGCTCAACTTTTAGCCCTGATGGGGAATTTGAATTCGGCCGAGCAGTTGCTCACACAACTTAAGGCCGAACAGGATGAGGATGTTGCAATAGAACTGCTCGTGGCGCTTGGTGAGGCGTGCTACTACGCATTTTTACCGAACTCTGGTATTAAAATCTCAGAGGAGATACGTACGGAGACATTCAAATTGGCGGCCGGCTATTTGACGCAGGCCGACCCGCCGGCAGGCGGGTCAGGTGCCAGGAAAGCAGAAGTCGGCGCAGTTGTTCTTAGTAAACTGCTGCAGCACGAAGGTCTGGATAAGGAAGAGGTGGTAAAATATATGGGGCTGATTGCCGAACGGTGTACCAGGGCCAAGTCGGACTCTCAGGACTCCTTACGCGGCAAGTTACTCAATGTGATGACCCGGCTTTGCAGTGACGGCAGCTATAGAAGCGAGGCGGCGAAACTTTTTGAGCCGGTGTTTCTTGACAGTCTTCAAAATGGGGCTGGATTAGTAAAAGAAACTGCAATTACGGGGCTTATCAGTATTGATAAGGTGCGAGCTCTGGCGGTACTGACGGATAAACAAAAAGGACTAATCAATGACGAGAATCCTGTAATCCGAAAGACGTTAATGGAATTGGCCGGCAGTGTAGGAGGTAAGGAACAGCTTGTCTGGCTTTCCGAAAGGCTTGGTGTTAATGGTGAGCGTGAAACGGCCTGGCAGGCAATGCTTCAGATATTCAAACGGTGCGATGCTCAGGTGGTGAGCGAGTGGATAAATAAGTTTTCCGACCAGTCAAACACGAGTTCGGTGCTTTCACCGGAAGAGCTAATTTACCTGCTGGAGATGGCCGAGCAGAAAGCGACGGCCGAGAACAAAGTCGAGATGCTCAGGGACCTGAGGATGAAAATAGCCGACCGTTACAAGCAAACCGAGCAGTTCGATAAAGCTGCGAAGTACTTCGGTATGCTGCTTGATGGGGCGGAGGGAGTCGAGAGAGAGGAAATGTTGGCTTTGCTCGTGGAAGTGGAGTTACGGGCGGGATGGTATTCGGCTGTGGCGGAGTTAGTGGCCAATCGATTGCTGGAGAAAGACCTTGCACCAGATGATATAGTTGTTCAGGAGATTAGCCGGTTTCTGGTTGATTTGGCGACTGCGGCCGACTGCAGGGCATTGCTGGAGGTTATGGAAAGTATTAAAAATACCCAGGAAAGGCCGATGTGGCCTGCGGTATTGAAGTATTGGCGGGCTCGATTCGGCAGCTTTGTCGACGATAGCGAGCCAAACGAGGCTGCTCTCCATATGGAGTCACCAGGACTGAGTACAGAGAGATTAGGCTAATAAGATAATCAGCAAATGGGGATGTTTTAATTTAAGCGAATTCAATGGATTGCCCTTGGTTTTGTGTAAATGGCGTCTGACAGCTTAAGTTAAATGGATTATACCATTAGGGGCATAAATCCCAAATGGGGCAAAATGAACCATACATTTAACATAATGTTCGTTTTTTAAGCAATTTTCTCGAAAAATTCCTTGACTTTTTTTAGGATTTTGCAGATAGTTACTTTATCGGGAATATCTTTATACGCACAGGAGGGCGAGAGGACTTATGCCGCAGTGGACGGGAGAAGGAGGAGTGCCACTCAATAGCGACCTCGGGGAGTCGGTATCACACAGATTTCTAAGCATTCCTGTAAAGTTTTTCTTACCGAACAGGCGCTGGGTCTAAATACGGCAGTGTGGTTTTATTATGCGCCCCAAAGGGATAAAGGAGAGAAAAGCACAACGAGAGAGACGTATCTTGAGGGGGCAAGGGACGATATTTTTTTCGTAACAGTTATTCACGTTTTTAAAGGAGGACGAACTATGAGAAAACTGAGTTTAGCATTAATTTTTATTTTTGCGCTCGGTGTATTGCCCGGCGCCGTATCTGTGTCCCTGGGTGATTGGGACGATGGCGAAGCCCATAAGATGCACTATCCGCAACTGCCGAAAGCAGGGGGCTTCGATGTGGCATTCAATAATGGGAGACTGGCTGATGACTGGCAATGTTCGCAAACCGGACCTGTAGAGGATATCCACTTCTGGATTTCCTGGGAACAGAATCAGGTGATGTCAATAAATGGTTTTTCAGTGCGCATCTGGTCGGACGATCCCTGTGGGCCGGGCGGCTATAGTCAGCCCGACGTGCTACTCTGGGAGCGCGACTTCGACACAGGTCAGTTTACCGTTCGTGATATGCCTGATGACTGGCAGGGTTGGTTCGACCCTATCAATAACTACTGGTCCACGTACAACCATTTTATGTGGCAGCAGATAAATATCACGAATATAACCAACCCGCTGATTCAGATGAAAGACACAGTTTACTGGCTTGAAATAGATATGTGGGGAGGGGATAATTGCGGATGGAAGGAATCGGGCAGCCCACACTTCCGTGATGATGCGGTCTACTGGCAATCCGGCTGGCGTAAGTTGATAGACCCGAACAACTATGAGTCGATGGACCTGGCTTTTGTAATTACGGGCTCAGAAGACCCAAATGTCAAGTGGCTACAGCCACCCAACCCGGACTACTGCGGCCTGCATGCCCATGACTACGATTTGGGCATGGGTTATGAACGCCTCATTCTTGCCGACGACTGGCTTTGTGAAGGCGGTGTCGTAACAGACTTTCATTGGTGGGGTGCGATTGAGGATATTGGTTCCGGCCTTATGGGCTTCCAGTTGAGTATACACGCAAACGACCCGGCTTGTCTGCCGGCCGACCCGGCCCTGTGGCAGGTGGATATACTCATCGGGTCAATAACTGTAACGCCGACCGGTGTTTTCAACAGCTGCGGCGAAGAGATTATCAAGTACGAATATTATCTTCCACCGGAAGAATACTTCGAACAGGTGCCAGGCGAAACTTACTGGTTTAATGTTTGTGCGTTGTCGAATGACCCGGTGAATGGCACCTGCTTGTGGAAGTGGCAGGAATATGGCCGAAATCCGGTTCCCATTCTCTGTCCGGCAGCGGACAAGATTTGGCCAAACCCGGACACCTGGGGACCTATTGACTGGGGCGAGGCCTACAGTGATATGGCATTTGTGATTACCAGCAGTGAGGAAGAGCAGAAGCCGCCGGTTAAGAATTTAAAATGGTCTCAACCGCCTATCGAGGTTGACCCGATGTCAACTATGCCAACGTATTGCGGCTGGGATGAAGTATCGTACAACAAGGATTACGAGGACCCGAATGGGCCCTGGAAGATAGTGGCGGATGATTTCTACTGCTTAGGCCCAATACCGATAGACTCGATTCACTGGTGGGGCTCGCATTTCTATTGGGATGATCCCCAAACGCCGCCGCCGGCCTCTAATCTGCCGATTGCCTGGTGGATAGGTTTTTGGAGCAATGTTTATACCACCGGCTCGGGAAATAAGGCCGATGTGCTGTTCCTTACGGATACTACCGGAAGCATGGGCGGTTACCTTAACAATTTCAAGACTGCCTTTAACGGTATTCTTACGGCCATCAACGCTGCCGCACCAGGTCTAAACATTATGTATAGTGTTGCCGACTACAGAAATTACACCGACGGCGGTAACTACCAGGCCTACGGTGTGAATTTGATTCAGCCGTTCACGTCGAATACCGCTGTTGTCCAAGCCGCGATTAACGGAATGTCCACAGCAGGCGGGGCGGACTGGGCGGAAAGTCACTTGAAAGGTATGGTCAACATATCGGGCAACTGGCTCACCCCTGGCGGCGACCTTGGTTTTAACGGTCGTGCCGATGCCCAAAAGATTCTTATCTGGGCAGGTGACGCCCACGGTCACATTTTAGGCGACGAGCCGGGCTCAAGCGGACCTCCACCGGCCGGTTACTATCCCACGCTCACTGCAACCATTAATGCGCTGACCGGCCAGAACATCATAGTATTCGGCTTGAATGCAACCGATTGCAGCAGCGGTATTAATA
>CAYZTY010000063.1:0-14492 GCA_964481525.1 uncultured Pirellulales bacterium | reverse complement strand
GAGAATGTCTGCCTTGCCCGCAGCATAGGTCGAGAACCGCCGAGCCGGGTTTAATGCCGAGCAGCGGGATTAGCTCATCAATCTCTTTGGGAGCATCTTCCCATCGCCTCTGCCCAAACATTGCTGGGCTAAAAGTTTCCCAGAACCGGTCGTCATCATGCCAGGATCTTTCCTGTCTCTTTGTCATAGCGTTTCCTTTCCATATTTTTCACAGACCAACAAAAAAGCCTTCCAGACTCGGCCGACCCGGAAGGCTTAAAATACACACATAAATAGCTTTCTCAGGGAGGCGAGTGCCTTGTCAGCTTGCGGCTTAGCTGCATATTATCAAAGTAATCTGCAAAAGACACGCTGGCGCACACTGCCGGCGTACACACACAATATGAGGCCAGCCTAAATTGATTGCTATTTTTCATTCTGTGCATCACTACAAACCTTTCGAGAAATTGCTATACAAAAGACCTTATTACAACAATACCCGCCCAAAGTCAAACTCTAAATAAAAAAATGAATTTCAAGCAATGTCAGATAAATGATTCGGCTTACCAATTCGGCGTGCAACTCGCGTCCTTAGGGTTGTTACACTGCATCCATTGTAGGCCAAATTCACTGAAGTCAATGAAATCAACGTCGCCGTCCGGCTCGAAGTCAGACCCATCACAATCCTCAAGCTCACCACAGTCTGTATTGAGCCAGTATTGGACGACCACCGCCAAGTCTTCCAATCTTACATAGCAATCACCGTTCAGGTCTGAAGCCAGGCGAAAACCAAATTGCTGGACCTCAAAGCAATTAATCGGGTCGGTTTTCACAAGTACATCATCGGTATAGAAATTCACACCTGCGGCAGGGCCGCTGAGAAATATACTCAAATTCTGCAGCGTCCCGGTAACATCTAAAGTGAACGAGTCAGCCAGGTGAACCCACTGGTCGTTATATGCCGTACCTGTTGCGATGACGTAGTAGTTCGTGCCCGTGTCGTCAACTTGTTTAATATTTATGGCCACAGGCTGACTTGCGGCATTATCGAGTCTCACCCAAGCAGAGCATTCGTAAGTTTTACCATCAATAGCCTGCTCGGTAATATCCTGGACAGGTCCATGCCAGCTTTGAGACCTTATTTCCGTCAATCCGCTGTAATATCCGGAGTGGGCCTGGTCTGTTACGGCCGATAAATCGCAGCCCCATGTGCTCCAGCCGATAGCGGACGCAGCTTCAAAGCCGGGATTGGCTAAAATATTGCCGCCACTAAACGGTGTTCGTAAGGTCGCCGGACTCGACCAGGAGGTTTCATTTTGCTGGGTTGATTTATCACGGACTTTAAGGCGATATGTGTATTCAGTATTCGGCGCAAGTCCGCTACCCGCATAAAAGACGCTTTCCTGCCAGCCGCTGTCATGATTGGGGTCGGTAACATTATTGAAGTAGTACTGCACGCCGCTGATATCGTTTGCCTCGGCAGCAGTCATTGCAACAGAATCAGCCGAGGTGGCGGCCGGGGGCGACAGCCAGATAAGCGGGTCCAGCACAGGAGCATTGTTATCAGGCGGCTCCCCGGTCCCGATTTTTAATGTAAACTGCGCCGCTCCTGATGCATTTACCAGTTCTATCGTGTGGACTTCTGCGCTGCCGCCGGGTGGGGTGAGAGTGATTTCGTAGGTCCCGTGAAATCCTCTAAACTCTGCCAAGCCATTGGCATCGGTGGTGTTTGAGTCATTAGTTTTCCATTCAGCCATCAAATCGAGGTAACGCTGGCCGGCGGGATTAATTTGCCAGCCTTTATCTATGAGGCAGCACTCAGGTGTGCCCTCATTCTCTTCGTAAAAGGCCCACTGCATAAAACCTTCAATGGCTGGGTGGCTATAAGTAGTCCTCAGCACCTTTTCGAGCTTTTCAGCCCTTAGATTAACATTTGGCTCATTGATGCGAAGCTGGGTTACCCAAATCGGCAAACCCAGCTCGGCCATACTGTCCAATCTTGCCATTATGGTATTCGAATCAAATTCGCCCATATTGTAGCACTCGACGCCAACAACATCTATCGGGACACCGTCGTTTACAAGGTCGCTAATCAGAGTCTTATACGGCTCCAGGTGGTACCCGCTACAACTTATCACACAATATTCGTCGATGAGAATAATGACATTTGGGTCGAGCTCACGTGTTCTCTGAAACATCCAGTCCCTTACCCAATCGCCTAACCGGTCCTTGTAGTACGTCCCCTCGACCATCTCGCTGCATACGTCCCACATTTTGAATCTGCCAAGGCCTTCTGTAACAACACCTTCAAGTCGCTGCTGCATCGCCTGCCACAGGTCGGTGTCATTAAGGTCTTTGACCCACTGCTGGATATATTGCTCGACAGGCCAGAAAACTAAGTGCCCGCGGGCGTTGATGCTTTTCATCTCGCAGAAATCCAGCATCGCATTCATATCCCTGTAGGTGACATAACCCCAGTTTTGCGGTTCTGTATGGTACCACTTCGCCTCATTTTGAAAGACCGCCCAGTTAAATTTGAAAACATCGGCGAAGTAGGTTTTGAATTTAGGTTCCTTGAAAAGTGATTGGCCCATCACACAGCCGAACGGGAAGCTCTTTTTTATCTGATTAATCTGAATATCGACACCCGGCGCCGGCTGATTGGCGTCATCGAGCACGGTTATTCCGGCATCACGTTTTCGAAGCTGCTCGATTCTGGCGTTGGCCTCAGTTTCCCAGTTTTCGCCGGCCGAAGTACCTTCTACTACAGCATCATCCACGTAAAAATTCACACCGGAGTCCGGCCAATTAAAGTAGAAATCCAATTGAGTGAGGGAACCGGTGACATTGAGGATAAACTCACCTGATAGCTGTACCCATTGGTCGTTATAGGCCATCTTGTGGTTAATGACGTGGTAATTGGTGCCGGAACCATCTGTCTGAGCGACATTCATCGACACTTCGGCGTTGGCGACATTCTCAATCCTTACCCAGGCAGAACATTGGTAGGTCTGGCCGTCAACCATTTTGCCCAGGACGCTTTGCACGGGGCCCTGCCAGTATTCTGTTCTGTCTGTGCACAAGCCGCTGTAAGTTCCGCTGTGCGCCTCGGTACTCGAAGCGGTAAAACCTCCGCTCCAGGTAGTCCATCCACTCGTATCCCCGGTTTCGAAATCGGGATTTATCAATAGATTCTCAGCAAATGCGCAGACCGAAATGCACAGGCACAAAAACCCCGCCAAACAGGTGCGATAGGTTTCCATTGGTTTTTAGCTCTATACGAACCTCTGGCCCTTCACACTACCAGTTCTTTGTACAGCTTGCATCCTCCGGATTATTACAATACATCCATTGCAGGCCAAACGTACTAAAGTCAATAAAGTCAACATCATCATCCGGCTCAAAGTCAGCCCCTTCACAGTCGCCCATCGTGCTGCAGTCTGCTTCGAGCCAGTAATAAACTATCTTCTCAAGGTCAACGTAGTCGACATAACAGTCACCATCGAGGTCCGAGAGAAGACCGTCACCGCCGGCCTGAACCTGCGAGCAGGTCTGGTAATCGGGTGTAGCTGAATCCTCGTTCGAAACACCTGATTCATTTGATGCCTCATCAACTGCTGTTACAACATAGAAATAAGGTATACCATTAATGACAGTATCATCATCATACTCGGATACAGTTACAAGCGATTCATTTAACTGAGTATAACCGCTGCCGGAATCCATTGAACGATGTACATTGTAGCCAGCCAAATCAGGCTCGTCATTATCATTCCAGTCGAGAGAAACTGTTTCATTTCCTGCTGTCGCCACCAGTCCTGTCGGTGCTGATGGAATTGTATCGGTACTTGTAAACTCAATCCAGGTCACATTCCAGTTGCTTGAATCCATCGAAAGTCGCATAATCTGTTGGCCCCCGCTGAGACTTATATCTTCGGCCAAAACACTTGTATAGGTCTGCCAGCCGCCCGTAGCCGAGAAACTCAACGGGCCGGTCACATTACTGCTGTCAAACTCTATATGGAAATTACCACCGGCACTTTCCGATGCCACACGTATCTCTATGTCATACGTACCCGCAGAGGCGACATCGACGGTAAATTCCAGCCATTCGCCGCTTACTGTCCAGCCGACATTGTAATCACCTTCACCGCACGTCTCGACGTCTACATCATCTGAACGATAGTCACCACCTTGATTGCCGCTGGTGGTGTCGTGGTACGCGTATCCTTCACCGCCCGTGTCATAATTTTCCGCCTCAATTCGCCCCGGAATTGGATGAGGGTCCGGACCGGGATAAGGACTTTGGCTTACGCCGCTGGTTGTTGTGGTTGTTGTGGTACCGCCTAAATAATTGGCGTATAACCAGTCCATGGCTGGACGCCGGCTGCCATCAGTTCTTATAAGATAGGCTTCGGGACGCCATATCTGGTTTTCGACGTATCCCCATAGGGTCGTGCCGGCTGAATTGTTATACAGAGTTGGAAATATACTCTGATATATACTCAACTGTTCACTGTCAGTGCCCCTTATGTCCAGCTCTGAGACATACACCGTTCCACCGATTATGCTGAAGCAGGAGGATATTGTGCTTGCAGATGTGCTTTCAAGGCTATGGCCCTGAGCACCGACAGCATCAGCCCCGCATATGTTTCTGATATTCGCAATCGCACTTGCGTTAGAGGTATTAAGCAGAAGGTTATAGTCATTCAGGATTTCCGTGCCGCCTGAATAATTTTCAAAACTCCAAACTACCCAGTCCCATCCCGTAGTTCCACTACCGCCTATTGCATCAACATAGCAGGGAGTGGAATGCAAAGGCTCGTTGACAACATCTACAAGGTCTGGATTATACCTGTTGCTGAAGGCATTAAACCATTCTTGGACTTCCGCCAACTGCTCGCTTTGTGAAAGGCCGCATATCCAGTCGGGTTGCTGGTTACCCCATACAAGGCAATGCTCTTTAAACGGATAGCCGTTATTTTGTGCATAGTCATAGGCACTATCTAACCAGCTCCAATTGTTCCAGCTATCCCGACTTGGCTCGCAGGAGGCCCATTTACCGCTGTTCTCCGGCGTTACCTGGTTCCAGTAGACAGAAAAATCCAAAGGTGTTGAGGCAGTTTTAAAGATATTGCCAACCCATCCCAGTACCGGTTGTGATGTTAACAACGATAAAAATAAAACGACTAAAATTGTCTTCCTAAAAGTAGACATTTTGTTCTTCCTTAATTTTTATAAGTTAATTTTCCTTAACCGATTGACTCTTCAACTCATTTACACCTCTTTTTCTATCGACTCATACCAGTTTAAATTCTATCACATATCTATCCTAAATTCAAGCTTTTATTTTTCTACCAATTCTTTGTACAGCTTGCATCCTCCGGATTATTACAATACATCCACTGCAGGCCAAACGTACTAAAGTCAATAAAGTCAACATCATCATCAGGCTCAAAGTCAGCCCCTTCACAGTCGCCCATCGTGCTGCAGTCTGCTTCGAGCCAGTAATAAACTATCGTTTCAAGGTCCTCGTAGTCAACATAACAATCACCATCGAGGTCCGAGAGAAGCCCGTCGTCGCCGGCCAAGACATCTGCACAGGTCTGGTAATCGGGCGTAGCTGAGGCCTCATTCGAATAGCTGGACTCAAGGTCGTTGGTATCAACCGCTTTCACGACATAGAAATAGGGTATACCGTTGGTGACAGTATCATCAACATACTCGGATACAGTTACAAGCGGCCCGTTTAATTTGCTGTAGGGGACCGGGTCACCACCCGATGTTGTCGAACGATACACGTTATAGCCAGCCAAATCAGGCTCCGTGTTATCATTCCAGTCAAGCGAAACCGTTTCATTTCCTGCTGTTGCAACCAGTCCCGTCGGCGCCGCAGGAGGTAAATTCCCTGCTGGTGCGGCCTGAACCACAAAGCCGATAATACATTGACGGTTCAACGAAGCGGAATAATTTGCTTGTTGTGTTTCGGCTACGCCCGTTGCGGCCTTGTGGCCGGCTGCGCCCGTACCACCAGTAGTTTCGTTACCAAATGTTTGGTCGGTGCCTTCTGTAAAACCATTTTCGAGTGTATATGAACCAAGGTTGTTGCAGGTAGCGCCTAAAATAACCATATCCCCATCGTCGGTAACAAGAGGATCGGTCGAAATCGGGTCAGCTCCGCTTGTCGTCCCGGCACTGTCGTTTGCATCGACGAGCGCTGTCTGGTCAGCATTCTGCAGGAATACGCTGGAGTACATAACGGCGCCCGGTGTGGTGCTCCAGGTGGGGGTAAAGGTGCCTGAGGTTGCGGCGGCAACACCTGACTCATTGAGGATAAATGCCGCAACGTAGTTCCCGTAACCAGAGCCTCCGCCGACGCTGATTTCAATAACCTTGTTCATCGTCTGCCCGCCATATGTTACGGAGGTCAATGTCGGCGTGCCGGTCTCAGATTCATCGTGTGCGATAAATATCAAGGCCCGGCTGGGGTTGGTTCCGGATTCTTTGGTGTGGCTGGTTCCTGTTTCCCAGTCGCCGAGAATTTCAACATCTGTGCTGGGCGGCTCGGTTGTTGCCCAGTTAGGCTCCGACCATCCCGTTTCGTTATGGTTTGAAGAGTTATCACGTGCCTTGACCTTGAATGTATACTGGGTGTTCGGACTAAGGTCCTGTGCTACATAAGTCGTCTCTTGCTGCCACCCGCTGTTGGCGTCATTATAGTTAGTGCATTCGAACAGGTACGTCACCGGAGTACTTATATCCGAGGCGGTTGTCGCAGTCATCGTAATCGTGCTTGGGCCCGTTGCCGCCGGCGGCGAAGCCCAGGTCATTATGTTTGGCTCCGGCGGTGTGTAATCCGGCTCGGGAGGCCAAAGACTGGTTACAAGCTCAAATAATTGTGTACCAGTTCCCGGTTCAAGCTCTATTTCGTGTATTTCTGAATCCTGGCCGGGCGCAGAAAGCGTTATCTCGTAAGTCCCGTGAAATCCCCTGAAATCCGCGATGCCATAGCTATCCGTAATGTCCAAGTCGGACGTTGTCCATTCGTCCAATAAGGCTTCGTATCGAACGCCGGCTTCAGTAAGAACCCAGGTGGAGGTATTTACAATCCCTTCCCATCGCCAGGAATTTTGATGGTAACCCCACATAATTATGGCTTCTACTGAAGGATGGCTAAAGCATATCCGATAGAAGTTCTCAAGGTCGTCGGCTACCTGGGTTGCGCTGGTCGCATCGGTATCAAATTCAGTAGCTATGATGGGCACACCTACCACAGCCAGTTCCTGGAGAACGTCAGTGTAATATAGTTCGGGGTCAAAGGGCGAATCAACGTGTCCCTGAATGCCAAGGCCTCCAATTGGCGCTCCGAGGCTGATAAGACCCTGAGCTCGACTTGCATACGCATCACCATTGTAACCACTGAATGAATTGCCGGAGTACTCATTCATATAGAATCCGCAGGTGGGGTCTATGTAATCGCCCTCCTCAAAAAAATGGGCCCTTCCTTCCTCACCCAGACAATCAAACATGTTTCCGGACAGCATTTCATTATCGACGTCCCAACTGACGATTTGGCCTGCGTAACGACCGACTGTGTAGTCAATACGCTCATCGACTTCTTCCAGCATTTCACACTCAGTTGGATACGTTTCACATTCCAGACCCGATACCCAGCTCGGTGTCTGAGAACCGGTCTCCCAAACAAGAGTGTGGCCTCGAAAGACAATATCATTAGTGGCGCACCAGTCGGCTATATAGTCAGCCTGTGTAAATTCCCAGACGTCTCTTGTACTTTCGTTGGAGGACCATTTCGTCTCGTTTTCACACACCGCCCACTCGAAATAGTCAGCGACGAAGTCCTGATGGCTGGTGTTGGTCATATTTCCATAAGCGAGGCATGAACCGAAGCCGAAGCGATGCCAAATCTGCTCTATCTGCACGTTAAGGTCGTGAACCGGAGTTCCATTCGAGTCCACTACCGTTATCTCCACATCCCTCTTGCGGTTCGCCTCGATTCTTGCGTTGGCATCACTCTCCCAGTCGCCTTTAACAACTTCCGCTGAAAGAAACAGACATAAAGCAAGAACTACCATAATTCTTGCTCCGACATTTACCCCCGGCAATCCACCACGATTGTACATTAGATTAGCTCTGCCACAGGTATTCATCATCATCTTCCTTAAAAAAAGTTATCATAAATTTACCAGTTCTTTGTACAGCTTGCATCCTCCGGATTATTACAATACATCCATTGCAGGCCAAACGTACTAAAGTCAATAAAGTCAACATCATCATCCGGCTCAAAGTCAGCCCCTTCACAGTCGCCCATCGTGCTGCAGTCTGCTTCGAGCCAGTAATAAACTATCTTCTCAAGGTCAACGTAGTCGACATAACAGTCACCATCGAGGTCCGAGAGAAGCCCGTCACCGCCGGCCAAGACATCTGCACAGGTCTGGTAATCGGGCGTAGCTGAGTCCTCGTTCGAATAGCTTGTGGACTCAAGGTCGTTAGTATCAACCGCTGTAACGACGTAGAAATAGGGTATACCATTGGTAACAGTATCATCTGTATACTCGGATATAGTCACAAGCGGACCGTTCAACTTGCCGTAGGGGACCGGATTACCGCTCGAAGTTGTCGAACGATATACATTATAGCCAGCCAAATCAGGCTCCGTGTTATCATTCCAGTCGAGAGAAACTGTTTCATTACCTGCTGTAGCCACCAGACCTGTTGGTGCCGCCGGCGGTAAATCCCCTGCCGGTGCGGCCTGGACGACAAATCCAATAAGCACCTGGCGATTGGCATTGTTATGAGTTACACTTGGTGTTTCATTAACGCCAATTGCTGATTTGTAACCTGTTACACCCGTAGCCGTACTGCCAAATTGCTGGTCGTTACCCTCGTCAAAACTGTTATTCACTGTATATGAGCCTGTGTTACCACAAGTAGCAGCGTCAATAACCATGTCTCCATCGTCTGTGGTAAGGGCATTTGTCGTAAGATTATTGCTGCTTGATGTGACGTTACTATCGCTGTCTCCGGTAAGGTCCGTTTGGTCAACATTCTGCAGAAATACGCTTGCGTACGCACCAAAATCAGGCGGATTGCTTCCCCAATCGACGACAAAGTCATTGTTGTCTGCCAGGGCTATACCAGCCTCGTTAAGGATATAGGCCACAACGTATGCCCGCCAGTTCTCTCCGCCGCTTTCTATTTGGTCGTCAATAACCTTCGTCATCGACTGTCCGCCATAAGTTACGGAAGCCGGACTAAGGACACCATCATTATCCTCAACGTGTGCAACAAATATCAAGGCCCGGCTTGTTCCATCTTCCCTGGCATGGCTAAGGCCGGTCTCCCAGTCACCGATGATTTCAACATCCGTACTCGGAGGCTCGGTAGTTGCCCAGTTAGGCTCAGACCAGCCCGTCTCATTATGGTTCGAAGAGTTGTCGCGGGCCTTGACCCTGAATGTGTACTGGGTGTTCGGACTAAGGTCCTGTGCTACATAGATCGTCTCTTGCTGCCATTCACTATTTGCGTCACTATAGTTTGTGCATTCGAACAAGTACGTCACTGGAGTACTGATGTCCGAAGCGGTTGTTGCAGTCATAGTAATCGTGCTTGAGCCTGTTGCCGCCGGCGGCGAAGCCCAGGTCATTATGTTTGGCTCCGGCGGTGTCGTGTCCGGCGGATCAGTAATTGCCGATGCAGTGCCTGAGAAGCCCGTCTCGTTCTGGTTGACGGAGCCGTCTCTAGCCTTGACTTTGAAGGTGTACTCCGTGTCTGGATTGAGTCCCTGGGCTACGTAAGTTGTACTTGTCTGCCAGGTACTGTTAGCGTCGCCGTAGTTTGTGCACTCAAAGTAATATTGCACAGGTAGACTATCATCCGTGGCAGTCTCTGCTGTCATCGTTATACTGGTAGGTCCGGCCGCGGCTGGTTCTCCACCGGTTGCCCATTCCATCGGGTCCGGAGTCGGTGGAGTAATATCGCTGCTGCCGATAGTGCCAACATAGGTGTTTATACTATTCGCAGCTAAGGTGTCAGTACTGCCAACAAAGCCCATGTTACTTACATTATTACTACTTGTTGTTTCATATTTTGCATAACTGTCCACAGTGCCACCGGACAGCGAAAACATCACGCTACTGGAAGACGAGTTCTGATTTATAGCAACAATAACCAGAGTGCTGCCGTCTTTATACGCAGTTACATAAACACCGGAAGAAGGATTTTCTGTCGCATCTACCCTGATGTATCCCGGTCGGACGAATTTAGCGTATTGGCTCATAACGTAACCGCGTTTGGTGACACTTCCGTCTTCATCCATCGGGCCGTAGTATCTTCTTATATACCACCATATAAAGGCACTGTAATTGCTCGCCATACAATCGTGTATGTCCATGCCTGTTTCAAGAACGGCCGGGTAGTTAGTGTCGAGAACAAGGTATTCAGTCATCCAATGTTCTTTTGATACGCTGGTAGCAGTTCCTCCGTAAAGATGGTCAGCATAGATATCTAATTCCGGTGCAGAAGATAAAGCGTTATACCAATCGCTTTTGTAATGAACGGTTTCTGCAGCCATTACCTTGGTTGGAATTACGGAAGCATTATTGTCCAGAAAAGTTCTCATTTCTGTTGGAGTCCATAAACATGATTCGTACTGCGATTCCGGTAAAAAATCTGCTTCGTTCTGAACCGAAATGGCATACAGGGGAGCGTCGTTTGATGCCATATAATCGGCGAAATCAGTTAAATAGTCTGCGAAATCATCATACGCATCGGTTCTAAGTGAGCCATGTATTGTACTACCGTTAGTTTTCATGGATGCCGGGGGAGACCAGGGCGATGCAAATACAATCGCCCCATGGTTGTTTATAGCTCTTTGTGCAGCATCAAGTGCGCTGCTCCAGTCGCCGCTGTCAGGTGGAACATCGATGCGCATAATGGTAAAGCCGATCTGACCGGAACCGTTGCCAAAAGCCGTGTCAACCTGGGCATCATTTTGTAAACCATGGCCCCATCTGGGAAAATTCATACCACCAAAGCCCCTGATAGTCTGATTTGTGCTGCTTAAGTCAATGTTCACGGTCGCAGCCATCCCTGCCTGCGCAGAAAACAGGCTTATTGCCAAAATGAAAAGAATTTTTCCTGTGGTTTTATGAGATGAAAAAATTCCAGAACAGGTTGCTGCCCCCTGAGGAAAATCCTGCCTTTTCATCATCATTACTCCACAAGATTTAACATTGCTAAGCTAAGCACTAAGCATAGTGTCATTTTCTGAGACTTATTTATCTATAGACAGACACACTCCTGCTGCTAAACCCTACTATGATACCATCTTTGCGCAGAAAATTCAAGTAACTGGGCCTTTTTTTACTTAGTTTCTTATGGACAATATATACTATCTCCCTTTTTATCCGCCGTGAGCGGTCTGGAAGCTGATACTCGAGACTTTTATAGGTCTTTTACCGGCAGCTTTACAGGCCTGTTTTTTTGCAATACGAAATATCTCCCAAAAAAGTTATTCACAGTAAAGCTGTTTGTCATTGTCCGAAAATATATTTATTCTCCAATCAACGTCCCCCCCAATGCGATTGTTGATAATTATGTCGGAAGAAAGGCCACCAATAACCCCACCTCATAGGAACAACCCGCAGATAGCTGGAGCCATAGTAATATTGTCCGGACTTTAATTTGCCGACGACTTTTACCACATTAAAGCCGACAGACAAGTGGTCTATACACTCAGATTTGTCAAAGACCGGCCAGACATAAGTACGGTCGTTACACCACCTCGGCCAGCAGAATACTTTCCGACTTTCTGATTTGATGTCACCGGGAATAAACAACAGCGGCTCGCTATCGTCGATATCAGAAGGAGTAATACCCTTTGGCAAACTTATAAGGGCCACAAGAAAACCATAATGGCTTTGAGTATTTAGAACGCTTGGGGTAAAGAACATTTTCACCTTCAATGGTCCTACAACGGTGATGGTACAGTAATTCGGTCCGGATTCGTTGATACCATCATCAACGATTAGTTTAATTTGGTGCTCGCCGACGGGTAGCTCGATAACGGGTGATACGCCGCTTGCTTCGTATACATTGCCGCCGATAGTCCAGCTCCAGTAATAAATGAGCGGGTCTCCGTCATCGTCATAAGAGTCGGAGCCGTCCAGGTTAACATCTGCCAATCCGTCAATCCAGGCGTAAACAACCTGATTTGGCCCTGCAACGGCAACCGGAGGCGTCCCGGCAGCATCAAGCGCGAGAGTTGTTATAGTTTGTGCGGGCAGTATCAAGGGATTAACCGGGTCAAAACTGCCGAGGAGAACACAATTCTCTGTCTGACTCGAACGATATACATTGCCGTCTAAAAGAGTTATGTCGGTGAAGGAAAGGTCGAGTTCGATGTCCGTCTCGGTAGTGGTGTTGATTAGCACTACGCTCAGCTTTCTGTTGTTGGGATTAATGTATGTCGACATTCTCAAATCGGGATTGTCGCACTGTGTCTCGACTCGCTGCCATCCCGAATGCACAAAAGCTGAATAGTGCTTGAAGGCATAATAAACCGGATTAATAGTGTAACTTGGTGGGGGGAAATTGGCGTCACAGGGGTCCATAAAGGGCCAGTCGAGTGTTACAAGACCGCTACCGTATCCCCAGAATAAATCCCAGTAAAGATATGCCGATACTCCCTCAACAGTAAGAGAGTTATGCATTAAAAGTGCCAGATTCATTGCATCGGTGAAGGTCTCTATATTATGCGAGAATTCTGTCTGCATTAGCGGCTTGTAACCATACTGTGAGGCGAAGTTGTTCATCGCGTATATATATGCATCAGGATTACCGCCGCTTCCAATATTATAGAGATGGTGTGAATAACCATAAACGTGGGAATAATCGATTAGATTGTCCAAATATCCACCGCAGTTAGGAATACCAGCCGCATCAGCGGCAAGCATCTTCGGCATATTTGAACCCATTCGGGCATTCAATTCATTATAAACAGCCTCAAAGGCAAGATTATAACCCGCCCAGTCTATTGTTTCAGTATGGGTGAATTTGCACGAATCCCAACCGGCCAGGTAGTCAGGTTCATTTTGTATATTCACATAGTCAACGTCTACGCCATAACTACTTGACCATTCATCCAGACTGTTTGCCCACCATTCTGCAAACTCGATGTAACAATATTCACCGGCGTCTTTTTTAAGCGTCCCGCCGACTGTACTGCCTTCACTTTTCAGATAGTCCGGTGGCGACCACGAGGAAATCATAACCTTCAGGGGCCGGCCTAACGATAATTCCCCTTCAGTAATTATCTCAGACGAATTAGTCATATACTCGTCATCACCGGATTGGTCGAAATTATTGCGCAAGCGATATATGTCAAGGCCCAGTTGGCCGAAGAGAACGTCATAAATCTCGTTCTTCTTCGGATGGCCGGTAAGCCAGTTCTCAAACCAAGACCCGGAAGCCCCAAAGCCTTCTATCTCCTGATAGCGTATATTACCGTTAATTTCTCCTGTGGCATTGGGGTCGGGGGGAGGCGGAGGAACAGGCTCGGGGCCGTACACGACGGCATCATCAACGTAGAAAGCTACCCCTTCGGCAGGGCCTTCAAAGTAAACATCTAATTTTGTCAGCGTTCCGGTTACATTGAGAGTAAATGTGCCGGACAAAGGGGTCCATTCATAATCGTTGCCGGTTGACCACATAACAGGAATATACTGTGTGCCGTTACTGTCTAACTGTTCGACTGTAATACCGACATTATCAGGTAAAGCACCTTCTTCGAGTCTCACCCAACCCGATATCTGGTAGGTCTCGCCGGGCATCATCTTGTCCAACACAGACTGCTTTATCCCCTGCCAGGTGTCGGTTCTGTCAAAGGCTTTTCCGCTGAAAGAACCGTTGTATACGGGGTACGCGGGGGAACTAATCGTGGTGATTGAGCAATTGCGGTCGCTCCAGCCTGTTGTTGTGCCGTCCTCGAAACCCGGATTTATAAGCACGTTCGTGTCGCCATAGGCGGAAACTAATGATAAAAATAATATGAAAACCAGAGACACACAAAAACCTTTTATAGACATCTTAGTCCTCCTTAATTAAAACATTTTGTATTTACCAGTTAGGCGTACAACTTGCGTCCTCGGGATTGTTACACCACATCCACTGCAATGCAAATGTGCTGAAGTCAAAGAAGTCGACGTCTCCGTCCGGCTCAAAGTCTGCCCCATCACAATTGCTCATCCCGCCGCAGCCGGTGCTCAGCCAGTAGTCAATTATGGTATCAAGGTCTTCATAATTGACATAACAATCACCGCCGCCGCCGATGTCCGAGGCAAGCCTGTGGCCTGCAGCCTTGACCTCGGCGCAGTTTGAGTAAGGCTGGTAGCTGCCGGTCAGGCTGATGGTGGTGATTGATTCTCCAGGCAGTACGATAGGAACCGACTCATTGAAAGTTCCCACATACGCCGTATCTTCTGTTTCGCTGGTTC
>CAYZTY010000062.1:0-14577 GCA_964481525.1 uncultured Pirellulales bacterium | reverse complement strand
CAATTAGAACCTGCCGTTGCGATGCCCATTGTGTACAACCAAGCTACAACCCAAAGCCCAAATAGCGCGTAAAAACGCAAAAATTGAAAATCCATAAGATTTGTAATATTAAAGACTTAAAAAAATTCATATAAAATGTAAACATTTTATATATCCGATGGCATGACCACTTCCTAACCAGCGGATTGCTGGTTATTGGTAACTGGTGAATAGTTATTGGAGTTTATTCGTGGTTATTCGTGGTTGGTTAATCTCTGAGTTCTCGGTGTTTTCTGTGGCTTATACTAAAATACTCCTGGGTTTCACGCATTTTTTCGTAGAACATAGATTCTTTCCCGGCGCGCCGGGATTCAGAATGACAATTTTAACATCTTTTCAGCACAGCAATCTAAAAATGAGAAACGGGCCGCAGGCCCGAATTTGGCCGGAACCTACGGCCCTTTTGTTACACTTCGAATTTGCTCTGTATAAAAGGTATCCCGATTTTATCGGGGTTCAGAATCCCTTTAAGGCTCGAAAACGAGATTCTTCGGCTTCGCCTCAGAATGACAATTTCAGGTCTTCAACAAAGCACTTCGAATTCGCAATACGTTTATGGTACGCCTAAAAGCCAGTTAGAGGCCATAATACTGAAGTCAACAAGGTCAACGTCGCCGTCGCCGTCCAGGTCCCCGAGGTAAATATAGCCGAACTCATAAGCGCCCATATCGATGATAAAGGAGCCGTTAAGGTCGCCATCTTCAAACCTGTGATGGTTCTCAAGGTCCAGCGGCGTTTGCTCTGCCGTGATATTGTCGATGTCAAGGTCCGCCGTATCGGGAGGAACAACAATGTTGCTGCCTATGTCGATGCAGGGTGAAGTCCACAATATCCGGAAGTTGTCGTCCAGCGTGCCGATGATGTTATCCGCGCCGTCAGGGTCAACAAAACACGGGTCGGCGTTGATATTGCTGATGCCGGCGCCCCACCATCCGCCCTGCACATCGGAGTAGCTAACGATTGACACGCTATTCAGATTGTCCCATATCTGCGCGACAGAATTATCCCAAACGATGCAGTTGTTAATTATGGGGCAGGAACCATTGTAGCTGTTTATGCCGCCGCACCAGCCGGTGGCCACGTTGGCGCTTAAGGTGCAGTTGGTTATTGTCGGACGACTTTTGTTGATGTTTGATATGCCGCCTCCGTACTGCGCAGAGTTGTTGCTTAATAAGCAGTTCATTATCGTCGGATGGCTTTCAATATTGTACACTCCGCCCGCATTATTTCCGGAGAGGCAACCTTTGTTCGAAATAAAGCTGCAGTTTACATGTGTCGGGGAGCTTTGATAATTCAAAATCGCACCACCGCCGTTATCGCCTGCATTTCTGTAAAAAATGCAGTTACTTACGCGCAAGGTGCTTTGGCCGCCGTTCCACATCCCTCCGCCGCCGCCGTCCGCGGAATTCTCGACGAACTTGCATTTATTGACTGTGCAATTTGAGACATTGTTAAACATTCCTCCGCCTGAGTTGTCTGGCCAGGAGCCGCTGTCGGCGTTGCCGGCCGTTATTGTAAAGCCATCGAGGACGGCCGTTGCATCGGTAAAGCTGCCGGTAACGACGTGATAGCTGTTTTCTACTCGGGTCGGCTCAGTTACTAAATTGCAGGGATTGCTCACATAGGCATCATTGCGACTTAGGTCGCCGCTGAGGATTGATTCATAGAGGCTAATATCACGGGCGTCCGGATTCGCTGTTCCAAAACCGGCGAAGCCGCCGTAGATGGCTAGGCCATTTCTAAGTGAGAAGCTCGCGGACCGGTTTCCAGAGCCGCTTGGATTGGCTGCGTTACAGTCGGGGTAGTATGTGCCATCGGCTACCCAAATCACCTTAGCAGAGGAGTCGGCCAGGGCATCCTGAAGAAGGTTGTAGGCATTGAACCAGCTTGAACCGTTATTACTGCCCGGTGCGTTCGGGTCAACATAAGTAACAGGCGGCGGCAGCGGTTCGGCTTCGCCGGAAACTGCAAAGGCCAGGTCGATAGAATCTCCTTCGAACGGATGGCCTGTCGGATATCGCAGCTCATTCCAGGGCCCATGACCACCGGTCCAGCCGATGGCCCAAACGGCATCATCTTTCCAATGATTGGTCGAAGTTTTCCAGCCAAACCGCACATTCGGATCCCAGGGAGAAGTGTATGGGCAGGCCTGGATAACCAGCCAGTAGGTGTTGCCTTGTTCCTGGACAAATACGTTTGGGTCACATGCGTCGATATGAAAGTGGTACAACCAGCAGTTAGAATCGCTAATGGTTTTATATAATCCGGTGCAGGGGGAATAATAGCCCTCTGAACCGTTTTGTTTATAGGGCCATACGTCAAATTTCCCTTTGTTGAAGATATGTGTCCATAGCCACTGATTGGGTTCCGACCAGCCGTTTGGTCCCTCCGGATTATCGCTGAAAATATCCAGCCAGAAATCCACATTGTTTGGGCCGTTAGTGGGCAGCTTGTCGTCATAGTACGAACCCCAGACGTAAATGTCCGTAATTGGTCCGGTCTTGTTGCAGTAGAAATCGTCGGCAAGAAGCTGCATATCCCATAGCGGCAGGAACGGGCCCCAATGTGTAGCATCCACATCAACGCCATTTACGTCCGAAAGGTCCGGCCACTGAACCCACTTGTAGGATACCAGCCCCTCAGTCATCGGCACGTGGACGCGATAGCCTTCACCATCTTGCTCGCTTCGGTGGTTAGCCGAGATGTCCACGACCTGAGAGTATGGATTCGAGCTGCCGTCAATCGTTGTAGTCCAGTCGCTCCAGACGCTTGGATTGGGATTTTCGAACTGGAAGCGGAATGTACTGAAGATAGCGGTAGCGCAGCCCGGGCTCCACCAGGAAGCCCACCATTCGCTTCCCACCTGGTGAACGGAGAATTGCCAGTTCGGGTCCGGCAGAGTCCAGTTTGTGTAGTTGCTTGGATTGGAGTCGAATACTCTAACATGAAAATCGCAGCGGCCGAAAGCGGTCGGGGTTACGTCGTACCAGTAGATTGACGGATGGGTAGGATTGGCTCCACCCTGCGGCTCGCAAACCACAGTGTCGGCATTCGTAACCGCTGCCCCGGCGGCGATAAACACCACAAGTGCTGCCAGTAAACAATTAGTTTTGAGTTTCAATGATTTCATTTTCTTTCCTCCTGAAAAATGCGTGTTTTTTTTACAACAAAAAATAATTGTTTAAGAATGTACTAAATGGTTTTTCTTACACCTCCATTCCCCCTAACAAAAGTATTAGAATTTTGTGACGCTGCTTACTTGATAATTCCTTCTGAATTATGGATGTGATTGATAAGAAATACTATCTCACATATATAAAAAGTCAAGAAAATTTTGGGGGATTTTGAGTGATAAAATTTTTTTAGGGGCAATCACTGCGTTTTTTTGCTCTTGCTTTTGGGGTTTTTCGCGGCTATATCTCATTATTATGACTTATCTTATCGTTCCAATTTCAGCTTCAGACGTTGAGCAGGCTCGTAAGCAGATAAAAGCTGCCCGGCTTGCCGGTGCCGAGATGCTCGAGCTGCGGACAGACTATCTGGACAAACTCAATCCGGTCATATTAAGACCACTTATCGAAGAGGCGAAGCGAACGAAGCTGCCGGTTGTTGTTACCTGCCGGGATAAACGGCAGGGCGGGGCAAGGGAATATCCGCATCAGCTAAGAAGCCAGATACTTGCCGAAGCGGTGGCCGGGGGCGCTGATTTTATCGACTGCGAATATGAAAACTTCCTTACTTCTGAGATTCAGGAGAATATTAAGACGGCTTTGAGTAAAGCATCCGGTTGTCGATTGGTTTTGTCCGCCCATAATTTCGAAGGCCGGTTCGCGGATATTAATAAACTCTATCGTGACATTCTGGCAGTCTTTCCTAAGGCTATTCCGAAACTCGTTTACACTGCCGACCATATCGCGGACTGTTTTGATGCCTTTGACTTGCTACACAAAAAAAGCGGTAATCCCGATAAAATCGGGATTGTGTTCTGTATGGGCGAGGCTGGTCTTATCAGCCGAATCATCGCAAAAAAGCTGAGCTCTTTCGTTACATTCGCGAGTATAGACGATGAGAGTGCAACCGCACCAGGCCAGTTGACGATTGAACAACTTAGACGTTTCTACAGATATGATTCGATAAATAAAGAGACCGAATTATTTGGCGTGATTGCCTGCCCGGTGGGCCATTCACTTAGCCCGGCAATTTTTAACGGCGCTTTTGAAAAGGCCGGCCTGAATAAAATATATCTGCCGCTTCTGGTTGAGCCCCGCACCTCGGAGGTGCGGGACGAGGGCGGCAAGGACGGCTTTGGCCGTTTTATGGATAATGTGCTTGCCCGGCCGTGGCTTGGATTTGGCGGCTTTAGTGTAACAATCCCCCACAAACAAAACGCCCTTAATTTCGTCAGAGAAAATCAGGGTTTTGTAGAACCTTTAGCCGAGAAAATCGGCGCGGTTAACACGCTTGTTTTAACAGGAGAAGGCAAGATAAGCGGTTACAATACCGATTATGCCGGTGCGCTGGACGCGATTACTTCAGGTTTGGGTATCGGTCGGGACGAATTAAAAGGCAAATCAGTTGCTATAATCGGTGCGGGAGGTGTGGCACGGGCCATTGTGGCTGGCCTGAGCGACGCCGGCGCTAAGATTATCATTTACAACCGCACTGTGGAAAGGGGTGAAAAACTCGCTGCCGAGTTTAATTGTGATTTTGCTCCGCTGGATGGTTTGCTAAATCTCAAGGCGGAGCTGCTTATAAACTGCACGAGTATTGGGATGTACCCGAATACCGATGCGACGCCGGTGCTAAAAGAATATGTTAAGAAGGATATGGCGGTCTTTGATACTGTTTATAATCCAGCGGAGACGCTGCTATTAAGGCAGGCAAAGGAGAAAGGTGCTAAAACCATTGACGGCCTGTCGATGTTCGTCAACCAGGCCGCCACTCAATATAAGCTCTTCACCGGCAAAGACGCTGATATAGAGCTTATGCGAAAAGCAATTTGTGATAAACTTGTCCATTGATGATAATCTCTGAATTTAAGGAAAAGAAAGAAATGACTAATGCGTGGAGCAAGACTATTTCAAAAAAAGCGATTGAGATTGTAATGTATTATGAGCAGAATGCCGGTAGGAAACCCGTTTTAAGAGACAAGGCAGGTGTTGGTTATGACATAGAGTCAAAAAATAAATCTGAACATAGATATATAGAAGTTAAAGGAGTAAGTGAAAATTGGTCTACTTATACTTGGCAACCTTTGTACGCTTCAGAGGTAGCTTGTTTAGAAAACAACCCAGATAAATTTTATCTATACATTGTATATTTTACACTTCCCGAAAATTCTAGAAACCAAGGAAGTATTGAGCAAGCGACTCACAATATTTACATTATATCTGGCAAGGAAATTAAAGAAGAGTTTGCTATCAAGCCAGCGAATTTTCAATTAGCACCGATAAGCAGATCCAAACTTGAAAAATATAAAATACGAAGCGATTGTATAGCGTAGTGCCTTGGCTTTGATACCGTTGCGCGATTTTACTTGTTGCTCTGCGAGGGTAATTATTGGTATATTAATTATGTTAAGAAAACCTAAGGGGCGTATTTATGGACGTTCAGAAACAGATTGATTTCTGGAGGACGAGCGGCGATGAGGATTTTGCGGCAGCGAGATCTTTGCTGGAAAAGGGCCATCTGCGACACTGTCTTTTCTTTGCTCATCTTTCTCTCGAGAAGATGCTCAAAGCACACGTGACCAGGCAAACGAAAGATATACCGCCTCGTATTCATAATCTTGCTCGCCTTGCTGAAGTCGCAAAGTTGTCTCTTAGACCTGAACAAGAGGATTTTTTAAGTCGTTTTGACGTTTACCAGCTGGAGGGACGTTATCCGGATTCCGCCCAGATCCCGCTGGACTTGAAATCCGCCCGCGAAAAACTTGCCTCATCAGAGGAGATGCTTAAATGGTTGAAAGCGCAATTATAACCGCGGTACACCGCTATATCGCAGTGCTGGCTTCATTAGGTATCCATACCCACAGAGTTGTTCTTTTCGGCTCTTTTGCGCGGGGCGAAGCTGAGGAGTACAGCGATATAGACTTGATAGTGATTGCGCCGGAATTCGACGGGCCTCGCGAAATGACACTTATTGAAAAACTCTGGCAGGCAAGGAAGTCAGTTGATATCCGTATTGAGCCTATCCCCTGCGGCGAACGGGAATGGGAAACCGACCAGAGCCGGCCTATTCTTGAGATTGCCCGACGTGAAGGTACAGTCATTGCCTCGTAGCAAGATGAGGACAACTTTGTAATGGTAGCGATGAATGAAATTCAGGAGTTTGGCCGACGGATAGGAAGCGAATTCGGCGCCGAGAAGGTTGTACTCTTCGGCTCTTATGCGAAGGGGACGGTTACAGGCGATTCGGACGTGGATATTTTGGTCATCGTTCCTTTCGAGAGCAGAAGCGTGGATAAATCAGTGGAAATTCGGATGAAGCTTCGCCCCGGCTTTCCTCTGGACCTGCTGGTACGAACACCCAAGAAGGTACGTCAGCGCATCGATATGGGTGACGGCTTTATGCGGGAGATTCTGCAGGAGGGAAAAGTGCTTTATGAAGCAGATAACAGTTGAGTGGGTTACCAAGGCCGAATCCGCGGATGCAAAGTCGGCTTTCGATGCACAGCGTCGTTGCCTTTTGTTTCGAGATGCTGCACGCAAAACATTGAGTGTGGAAAAGTAAAACCATCTTTCTTGTCCAAACCAGCACTTTATTTCGGTTGCTTTTTGTTGTTTTTGCAGGCGGCAGCCGGTATAATTAAAAATCGCAAATTATTTCTGAGGTAGAAGATGGCTAAGCGGGAAAAAGTGGTTTTGGCATATAGCGGCGGGCTGGATACGAGCGTGATTCTGCCGTGGCTGAAGGAAACGTACGGCTATGATGTGATAGCATTTGCCGCCGACCTCGGCCAGGGCGAGGAGCTGACGGGCATCAAGCGGAAGGCCCTTCACTCCGGAGCAGATAAATGTGTTGTAAAAGACTTGAAGCGCGAATTTGTCGAAGAATATCTCTGGCCGCTGCTTAAGTCGGGGGCGGTTTATGAAAACGGCTACCTGCTCGGGACGAGTATCGCCCGTCCTTTAATTGCCAAGCACCAGGTCCAGACGGCGCACAGCGAGGGGGCCACCGCGGTAGCCCACGGAGCGACCGGCAAGGGCAACGACCAGGTTCGCTTCGAGCTGGCGTATATGGCACTTGACCCGAGCCTGAAAATCATCGCGCCCTGGAAAGACCCGAATTTTACGCTGACTTCGCGGGAAGCGGCCGTTGATTACGCCGGAAAACATGGAATACCTATCGAGCAGAGTAAGAAGAAGATTTACTCGCGCGACCGCAATCTATGGCACCTCAGCCACGAGGGCGCAGACCTCGAGGACCCGGCCAATGAGCCGGGGGATGATTTGTTTATAATGTCACGGCCGGTTTCGAAAACGCCCGACACAGCAGATTACGTGGAGATTGGTTTTGAGGAAGGTATCCCGATAAAGCTTAACGGCCAGAAGACAGATGCTGTAAAATTGATTCGAACGCTAAACACAATCGGTGGAAAGCACGCAATAGGCCAGGTCGACCTTGTTGAAAATCGTCTCGTGGGTATAAAGTCCCGCGGTGTTTACGAAACGCCGGGCGGAACTATTCTTGTTACGGCTCACAAAGCGCTGGAAAGTATCACGCTCGACCGCCAGACTATGCATTATAAACAACAAGTTGCATTGAAATATGCCGAGCTTGTTTACAACGGCCTGTGGTTCTCGACGTTGCGACAGGGCCTGGATGAGTTTATCAACGTCACCCAGCGTAACGTTACCGGCTCAGTCAAGCTGAAACTTTTCAAAGGCCGCTGCACGCCGGCCGGCGTAAAGAGCCCGAGAAGTTTGTACAGCACCGGTCTGGCGAGTTTCAAAATGGGCGGCGATTACGATGCTACAGATGCGACCGGCTTTATTCGCTTGTTCGGTATTCAGACGAAAATTGCCGGCATCGTGAACAAAAAACACGCTAAAAAAGCAAAGAAATAAGGAATAGAACAAGGGATTTGTTAATCTTCAGTCCGGAGTGATTGTGGCCGTTCCAGTTTGGATTTGGATTGGATTTATTTTTGCTGTCGGCTGTTGCGTGGGCAGTTTTCTGAACGTGGTGATTTACCGGATGCCGCGTGACTTATCGCTCATAAGCCCCGGTTCGGCCTGTCCGGCCTGCCATAAGCCGATTCGTTTTTATGACAATATACCGCTGGTTTCCTGGTTTGTGCTGCAAGGTAAATGCAGGTATTGCAAATCGCCGATTTCCCTTAGATATTTCATTATTGAGTTGCTTACCGGTCTGATTTTTACAGGCGTTTTTGTGGTTTATTTTGTGGTTGGATTACGACACTTCGAGATTAATTCCCAGACTGGTATGGGCTTGTTCTTTGAAGGAGGCTGGCTTGTTTACCTCGTGCACATCGTTCTTCTGGCAGCTTTTCTGGCGGCTTCAGCTATTGACCTGGAGTTATGGATAATTCCTCTTGCAATCTGCTGGCTTGTCACGGGAGTAGGCCTTGTATCTTCGACAATCGCCGCCTACATAATTGAGCCGCGGGTTATCGAGCACTATGACCTGTTCCCTATGGCTTCGGCCGGAAGTGCTGCTTTGGCGGCGGGGGCGGGCCTTGGGCTGGCTATATCCCTGCTTCTTTTATATACGGGCCTGATAAAGCGAAGCTATTCGCCAGCCGAGACACCGGAGTCCGGCCCACACCCCGAAAGTAGCTCCGACGGGCAGAGTGATAAACTCACTGAGCCGGACTATAACCATCGCCTTGAGATGCTCAAAGAGCTTGTATTTCTCCTGCCGATAGTAGTGTGCTCAGCCGCTGCGTGGTATATACTCAGGAAAAATCAGGCGATAGCGGATTGGTGGCTCGGTTTTTCTCAAGTTCCTGTTGTCAAAGGATTTCTGGGTAGTCTCTGGGGTTTTTTTGTGGGCGGAGCGGTGGTCTGGGCGGCCCGCATTTTCGGGACCTTTGCTTTTGCAAAGGAAGCGATGGGCCTTGGTGATGTATATATGATGGCGGCTGCAGGAACCATAATCGGCCCTTTTTTTATACTTATAGCATTTTTTATCGCACCTTTCTTCGGCCTGACCTGGGCTCTTTACCAGATGCTTTCAAAAAAAACCAGACAAATTCCTTACGGTCCGTTCTTGTCTTTAGCTATCTTAGTGGTTATGATTAGCCACGACCAGGTGTTGAACTATCTGCAGTTTATACTGTTTCTATAAAATGGCAGTCGTTATTTTTTATCAAAAGGAGGTAACAAATGCGCGCGAATAGGGGAAAAGTAATCCTGATACTTCTGGCAACGGCGGGATTTCTGGTCTTGCCCGGTTGTACTAATTGGCATAAAAAATATGATGCCCTGAATGTCGAACACCAGAACCTTAACGGTTTGTATGAAAATTGCCGCTCATTACTGGGACAGTCCGCATCCGAGAAAGCTGTGCTGGCTGAACAGGTCTCACAGGGACAGCGGACAATTGAAGAGATGCAGCAGCGAATTACGCAATACGGCCTGTCGCCGGGCGAGGCTACCGGCTTTGGTAAACAATACCAGGTCGACGTTGATGCCGCTGCTGGGACTGTTACCGTGACATTGCCTAATACTATACTTTTTGCTTCCGGCAAAGCGGATTTGAAGAAACAGGCCAGCGGTGAGCTAAATAATATCGTCTCGGTCTTGAAGATGCGATACGAGGGCAACAACATTGATGTGGTCGGACATACCGATTCCGACCCTATAAAAAAATCCAAGTGGAAGGATAACTGGGAGCTGTCGGCCCAGCGCGCGCTGGCAGTGGTTAGATACCTCGAGTCTCAGGGGATACCGGGCGAGAGACTTCGAACCGTTGGCTGCGGGGAAAAAAGGTCTGTGGCCTCCAACGCAACAACAAGTGGAAAGGCAAAGAACCGAAGGGTTGAAATCGTAGTGTATATGAGGGGTTCCTAAGGCGGATTACTGGGCTTGGATTATAAGTTTTATCTTGCCGTTTTTGGTGATGTAAATAGTGACCGCTCCGTTTCTGGCTGTATAGACCGCCTTTCGAAGTTCGACATTCCTTGTTAGATACCTATCCTGAGTCGAATCGAAAGATTCATTATTCTTCTGTTGTCTTTCGTAGGCCTTTCTGCCGCAGCTGCATATTAAAATATTCGCATCAAAATTTTCGAGAAATCCATCCTCCAACGTTTTGGCTGAGCCATGATGAGGAACAACAACAATATCAGCCTTGAGATTGGGGTAATGTTGTAAAAGTTCTTTTTGTGCGAATTTCTCAATGTCGGAACACAAAAGTATCTTCCTACCGGCAAATTCTATCAGACAAACCGCAGATTTGTCATTGTCGCCTAAATTTTCATCTACCCGTATTTGTCTGGTTGGCCAGACTACTTTTATCCTCGAATTACTATGCATGTATAAACCTTCGCCTAAGGATTGTATTTCGAGGTTTTTTTTATTTAGCGATTCCATGAGGAATTTTGCTGTGCCCCATTGGTCTTTTTGATTGAAAAATTCGTTATTGGCATAAACGCTGCTGACTTCACAATGCTCAGTAATCTCAGGTATCCCGTTAATGTGGTCTATATCATTATGGCTTATGATAATTGCGTTGATTTTGTTTATTCCGCTGAAATCCAGAAAGGGCGCTACAATTCTTTTGCCGACATTGGACTTGTGTAATGAGCCTGCATCAAACAAGACATTGGCTCTGCCTGGAAGCTGAGCCAGTATCGCTTGCCCATGTCCAACATCCAAAGCAGTGAGGACCAGGTTGTCCCGATGTGTCCTTTGCCATTTGGTTGCGCCCAGAAAAATAATTATTGTCAAAAGCATCGCCGTACAAATTACTTTTTTAATTAAGGTATTTCGAAAATAAACAAAAAAAGCAAAAAGAATAAAACCGTAGTACAAAATTATCAATGCAACCGAGATGTGCCCTATTAGTATTTGCGAAATATTTACCTGTGCGAAGAGCTTCACAATCAGAATCAGTAAATCGGATAGACCATTCACTATCAGTCCCAATGCTGCCGCTGCACTCGGCAGCAAAAAAGAGAGAATTATTTTCAGGAAGCCAAAGGTTAAAATCCCGGTAACTAATGGAAAAGTAATTACCGTCCAGATGCTTGTTAAGGGATTAATCGTGTAAAAGTGATACAGGAGAATTCCTGCACCACTCAGCCAGGCGGTAATACCTACTGAAAATAATCGTAATAAATATGGCCCCGGCCTTGAAATTATGCGAAAAAACCATTTTGTTTTTGGAGCCTTTCTGAACCAGGGAATACCTGTTATTTTTTCATATAGAAAGAAGTTGAGTCGCTCGCAAAAAAGTAAAAGTCCAAGCACCGATGCGAACGAGAGCTGCCAGCCGGCCTCGAACAAATTTGTGGGTCTTATTAATAACAGGATTATTGCTGCCAATGACAGTGTGTTAAGGGGATTGGGTCTTCGGCGGAAGAAAAATGATATGCAGAAAACAAAGCATATAACGGCAGCACGTACTGTAGGTGCCCTTGGCGGGACAATCAAGAGAAAGGTAGCTATAACGATTATACAAACAAAAGCGCGGCCGCGCTTCATTAATCCTGCTATTTTACATAACCACCAAATAGTCCCCGCCAAAATACCAAGATGCATCCCCGAAAGACTGATAAAATGCAATAGCCCCGTTTTGTGAAACGCCCTGTAAGTTTCGCTATCGATATTTCCTCTATAGCCTAAAAGAAGGGCCTCAAGCAGACCCTGACTCGGGTCCTCCGGTGAAGGGCTGTCCAGTAATGCCTGCGCAGCTTTTTCGCGCATTTTTCCCTTAATTTTTGTAAAGGTGCCTTTACCGCTGCTTTCCAGCAATTCAATGCCGGCTCGTGATTGTACGGAAGCTGCAAGGAAGACATTTTTCCTTGCTAAATACCTGGCCGTATCGAACTGGCCTGGATTTGTCGGGGGTTCGAATATGTCAAGCCAGCAGTAAGCCTGGATATAGTCGCCGGCTTTCAAATCCAATATCGGTTCTGCAACCTGCACCCGCACCGTACCGGTCGCCTTTGCCCAGCCGGTAGTGGTTTCGACTTCTTTTACTTTAAGGTAGAAGCTGCTGGCCGGGTCGGTGAAAGTAAATTTAGCAAATTCCCAGTCCCGGTTTTTATTGGTGTATGGCTCAGTGATAATCAGCCCGCGAATTGTTGCTAATTGTCGTTCCTCGCTCTTGTCATTCCCGCGCAAGCGGGAATCCACCTCTAATTTTTTATTTGTGTCCTCTGCGATTAGTCTTTTTATCTTTAATTCTTTTGTGTTAATTCGTGTGAATTCGTGGTTAATGAGATTGCGGATGTCGTTCGGTCCGACCTGGTGAAAGGTTATCAGTCGAATAGCACCGAGGGACATAAAGCAGATAAGCGCGTAAGTGCTGATGAGCGCGAGAATATAGGAAGCGTCTTTTGGATTTTTCTGTAAGGAAAAAAGAATAACGGCCGAGACCGAACACAACGCAAGCAATATCAGCCACGGCCAGACAAATCGAGTCTCGTTTCCCGGGCCAAGTAAGTCGGATAATTTGCTCTGCAGAAGGATTCCTGCTATCAAACCTGTAGCGACAATCAGTAGCGGGCTGGCGCTTATAACTCGCCGGTAGGAATTAATAAATCCCCTGGAGAGCTGTTTATCAATCAGCTCTAACTTTCTCTGGATTTCGTCCATAGCCGAAAAGACTACAGACTCAAGACGTAGGACTCAAGAGTAATATTAAGTTTGGAAGGAAAGTTTTGAGAATCAGAAATGATGGCGAAGTGATTTTTGAATTTGTTCAGAAGAATTTTAACAACAAATCTAGTTACATTCGCTTCATATTATAATTCACCTGTTAGTGATGGTAAGAAACCTTTAGGCAATTGAGCATGAGCTACATGGGAGCGAAACGCGACTAGCTTGGTGTTGTATGCCTTGATTCCTTGTTTCATGTGCAGAATATCGGTTCCACCAGAAAAAATAATACCAGAAATAATTTTATACTCGTCCAATCTCAGACGACTTTCCAATCTTTTTAACACTTCTGGATTTTCTAACCAATCAGGCCAATTTAAATCTTTATCTGCATGCACAGCAACTATAGCAGGATTTTTTTTGTATTTTCTATTTTGCAAGCTTTTTAAAGATTTGGAGAGAGAGGCGAAAATTGCTTTTATGACTTCGTTAAAATTTTTTGTTTTGAAAGTGTCATCTTTTATTTTAACTTCTATATCAACTTTAAATTTGTTATATGGATTACAAACGATTAGATCAGGAGGATCCTCGCTTTTAGGAGACAACCATTTTACAGAATAACCTAACCTTTTATAATAGCTGCCAATTTGTGCTTCTGCGGCTAAAGTGACAATTTTTCCACATCTCGAAAGTTCTTTTCTTTTATTTGTTCTATATAATTGATCGGCCATAATTAATATGTGGCATATTTCACTTAGAATATATTTAACTTGTTGTGGAACACTGGATGCATCGCATTTTCCTTCGATAAGTTTATTATAGAATACACAAGCATTATAATACCTATGTTTTCTGGGGAATTGAGAGGTTGCAGCTAAGTCAAAAAAACTTTTAAGTATGAGAGGTATATCCTGAGTATAAACATTCATGGGAATGGGTGTTTTTTTGAGCATATTGAGGGATTATATTATATCGCGCTTTACCCAAAAAAATAATTTATAGAATTTCGCCATTCTTTTTCCTGTGTCCTCTACGGCTGAATTCTTTCCCCGAGATACGATTCACAAGTTACGGGCGGCGATTCGATCCTTTCCGTTCATATACAGCCGGAGGACTTTCGGTATTGTGACCGAGCCATCGGCGTTCTGGTAAAGCTCGAGAATCGGTATTAGTATTCGAGGAGATGCGATTACGGTGTTATTCAACGTATGACAGAATCGTGTCCCGGGTCCCGTGGTCCGTGCCCCGCCTTTTTCTTTGTAGCGCAGGTTTAGTCGCCTTGCCTGAAACTCGTAGAATTTGCTTGCACTGTGCGTTTCGCAGTAGTTGCCCCGCGACGGCATCCAGGTCTCAATATCATATTTTTTCGCCTGGCCTCGGCCCAGGTCGCCGGTGCAAACGTTGGCAACCCGGTAGGGCAGCTTCAGCGCCTGCATTACCGCCTCGGCATTTGCCAAAATTTCCTCGTGGAATTTGTTGCTTTCTTCGACGCTGTTTTTGCAGATAACCACCTGTTCGATTTTGTCGAACTGATGGATTCTATAGAGGCCGTATGTGTCCTTGCCGGCCGCTCCCGCCTCGCGTCGAAAGCAGCTTGACAGGGCCGCGTATTTTAACGGCAGCTCTTCGCTGTTTAATATCTCGCCCATATGATAGGCCGTCAACGGCACCTCGGCCGTGCCTGCAAGGTTAAGCTGGTCTTTTTCCATTTGGTATGTCTGGTCTTCTGAGCCGGGGAAAAAGCCGG
>CAYZTY010000061.1:5989-14661 GCA_964481525.1 uncultured Pirellulales bacterium | reverse complement strand
TGTGCAATCAAACAAGGAATCCTCGTCTCCAATATTAAACTCTTCTCGTCTGACAGCGGCAGCGCTATAATTCCCTAACTGATTTTGCCATATCATCACATACCAGCCATTTTCTAACCATCGGGTTATGCTATTCATAAAATTTCCTTTTCCTTTTGCTACTTGGATTACTTTTTCCAAATACGTAATTAACGACACCGGGTAAAACTTTATGCTACTATCCCAACACACTCTTCTTTCATCAGCAAGCCGTGTAAAACATCGCAAACAAACAATAGAGTTTTGCTGACTCCGATGAACTGCTTCTCTCCATATTTTATCTGGAACCCAAAATCCAACTCTACTTACTTCGTGGCATAAACTACAAATCTCTCGATGTGGTTTGGCCATTTATTCCCCCCCTAATCTGGATACCACCTTCGCAAAGTTTATCAGGTCCGCGTGTAAATCGTTCGCCTTAATTTTCATTGCTGATTCCATTCCGTTTTACTCAAAATCCTTTGAACATAATTACCCTTAACCTCGCACCACACGGGGGCCTTGCCTTGCCTTCGGCCACAACAGTTCCCCCTGTGATATTTTTTGACGAATCGTATCATCCAAGTTTTCCAATCTCTCCAGTCAAGACCGAACAATGTCCGTTCAACCAAAGGAAACAACCTCAGCAAATCATCCAGTAATTTGCCGTCCACTTGCCCTTTGTATCCACCACCGTGATAATCGCGCCCGTTCCCCCTAAGATAAATCCACCATCCCCTAAAAATAAAACCGTTGATACCTGGACACCAAAACACCCATACATACAGGGGCTTTCGTTCAATAACACCATAATTGCTTCTTTTTTGCTCAAGTTGTTCCCGTTGCCGTTGTCGGCGTCGCTCCATAACCATGTCCCACGTACACGTAACAGCTCGCCGAAAATATCCATCCGATTCATACATAGCCACATTGGGGGGCGGGTTCAAGATGTAGGGTTTCAATTCTTTCTTGACCAATTCGCGAAAATTCTCCAACCATTTTCGAGTTATAAAGCTACTTGGGCGAAAGGTACTCTCGTTTTCTGGCGGAAGGTCAATTAGCCGCCGCAGGTGCATCCCGTTTTTTGCTGCGATTTCTTCTATGGCATTCACTATTCTCCCTCCGGCTGAGAAGGGGTTTTTCTGTCATCGGCACTTGCGGCCAACGCCCAGGCCGTTTTTCTTGATCCAAAAACACTTACGACGCCAGAAGGTCCGGCCGATTAGATGGTGGGCATCGCTGACCGGCTCGTCATTGCAAATCGGGTGGTCTTTTTCTCGTTTCCAAGTAACCAATCCAGTCCAATTACAAAACCTACACCCTTTGCCTTTGCAATCATAACAGCCAGTTTGTATTATTTCTTCATTCATCGCTTAGGCTCCTTAATAGTCCCGGCTCTCCGAAGTAGGCATTTGGGTCTCTTGGCAACTTGGCTTATCCTTCATCATCGCTCGGATAATCGCTGGCCGTGACCATCTTCTTGTCAGACCCACCCATTCTGAACCTGAGAATAAAAAAGTTCCGCTTTGTTTTAATGATGCTGTTCTGTACCTCATCGCAAAGGGAAGGGTTCCGATATTCCAAGCTGTCCTCAGCCTGCTTTCTGCTTTTCCTAAGGTGTCTCCGTGGTAGCCTATAAGTACATAACATCGGACTTTGTCACGGCTGAAATATTGTCTCAACCTACAGACCGCCTTCATCAACTCTCTTAATGCTTGCGGACTATCATAGCTCAGCCAGATATGCCGAATTTTAAGCCCCCGCAGCTCCTCAACAATCCAATCCTCAAGCCTTGCCGACTCGAAACCGCCCGAAAACTCTATTTGTCTTTGGCCTCTAAGCATTTCGAATACTTTGCTTATATGCTTTCTCGAGCAGGCCAGAAGATTATTGTCCTGGACTATGTTACCGGCCACTATTGGCAGCTCGCGCAATTTGCCTTCTCTTCTCGGCACAAAGCACCAGGGACAATTATTCGGGCAGCCGCGTGATGTTATGGTTACGCCTTTTCGAATGTACCTGCCGGTAGAAAAATCATCACCTTTATCATCCATTGCGGGCCCGCCGATCTTAACCTCTCCGTACTTCCGCCAGGCCTGTATTAGAGGCCCTATCTTCGGCAGATCCCAGGTAAAGGTAACTGAGATATGCACCTGATCATAATGCGGCGTAAATAGTCCCGGCTCTCCGAAGTAGGCATCCGGGTCTCTTGGCGACATATTCGTTCGTGTCGGAAATACCCTCGCTATCTTCATTCCTTTCCTCAAAATGCTGCGAAGTCGATGAAATTTACAATGCCATCTCTGTTGAAGTCCGCCAGTTCCTCGCCCGTCATCCAGTAATCGAGTAAATCTTTCATTGTAATATCGTACTGAACCTCAAGCAGAAAATAGCGCTCCCGGCCCAGGCCCACATATATTCGGTCGGAGTAGTGATTAGGGTTATCATCGCAAAATAACACTTTTATCCTGGCACCTCTCGGCTGGAATCTATGGACAACATTGTTCTTTCTTGTCCGGTTGAAATCAGCCAGGCTTATCAGTAACAACAGGATTAGAAAGCCGTAAATCTTCATTCTAAATACTCAGTTGGCTAACCTTTTTATCATAGTGTTGGCGATTTTTTGTTTATATTCAAAGAGCGGCCCGATTGGCGGCTCTTTGGGAGTGGCCCAGATAATCCGATATTGCTTCTGCGGGTGAAAAACGGCAAGCCACTCTCTTTTCTGAAGCGATACAATCTTACGCTGGATTGTCCGGGCGTCTGATTTGAGAAGCTTGGCAAGCTGAGCGGAGCTTTTATAACATCCTGCCGGCCAGCGCATAACCTCACTAATAAGAAGGGCATCAAGCCGACTGAGATCAGGATGCTTTAGCAACCACTCATAGACCTTGATATATTGCTCCACCATCAGCGTCCGTGCTTTTTACTATTATTTTTTTTTACTCTTATCTATTGTTACGGCCCCAGGCCGTAAGTTTTGGGACCAACTCCCGATTTGCTTACGGCCTGGGGCCGTAAGTGTGAGCCGGTTCTAACAGGGAAACTAACAGGTTATCCACCGGCTACATTCCGGGCAGCCGAGCCTGAATCGGCGAAATAGTTACCTTTACGTCCTCGCCAGTGTTTATTAAGCCATCCAGTATCTCGGTCTGGCCTTCGCTTACCCTGAAGTTCTCAAAGCGAATGTCCTGACCGCCTTTTTTGAGCGTCACCTGCTTAATGCTGCAGGACGAGGAAATTTGCGGGAATGTGCCGACTTCTTCCTCCGGGGCTTCCGTTTTCTTGTCCTCTTTTTTCTTCCGTGCCATAGTGGAGTCTCCTTACTTTGGCTTTACCTTAGTCTTTTTCTCTTGCCAACTCTCTCTCAGCTTGGTCCTTAACTTCTGGTATTTTTGTAAGCTGTATCCGCCGCTCTTGAAATGATTTCCATTTTTTATTTGAACCAAAGGGCCATTCAATAAGCCCACCTGAAAACACCGTTGTTTTGTAACTTTTCTTTTTCTTCTTTATTACCCAGTAATTCGTTGTTATTACAACTTTTAATTTTAAGCCATAGCCCGTAGATATATTTTTTCTGTTTTTTATGTTTTTAGGAAATGTTATAAAATTACATTGGATTACATGTTCGTCTTTTAGACGACCCTTCTTGAATACACTATCAGGGCTTTCCAAAAATTTTACTATTTTGAAAATTCCAATCAGGCCAATAATCTCTACAAAATCGCCTTCTTTGATTTCTCGGTTACATAGATCTTTCATCAAAACTGCTCCATTAACGATTTCTGTACCTTCTTCAAATCAATCGGCGGCGGCTTCGGGTTCTGCTTTATTTTGCGCGTGTTCCGCATGAGCCACCTGTATTGACGCGGCCGGTTTTTCATAAGCCAGTCCTTTATACGTGATGGGTATTTGTGGCACTTGCGGCCAACGCCCAGGCCGTTTTTCTTGCTCCAAAAACACTTACGACGCCAGAAGGTCCGGCCGATTAGATGGTGGGCATCGCTGACCGGCTCGTCATTGCAAATCGGGCAGATTCGGGGCGAGTCCTGTATAACGAGAAGCCGCCACAGCAAAAGGCACTGGTCTTTAAGCCTGTTTGGTTTTTTGGCTCTCACCGCCAAAACGCTACAACTGACAACGTGCGACAAACTCGCCCATTAACTGCTTGATGCTTAAAAGACGATTCCTGAGGGTTTTGAGTTCGCTGCAAAGCGGCGTTAACGGCCCGGCATCCTTTTCCGGCTTACACTCCGCTACGGTCTGTGGCGCTTGTTCAGACAAGACCGTGCCGTAGATACTAAAAACAGTCTCGCAAATTTTTTCGATATCCGCAATTACCTCACGGAGAATAATAACCTCAGCGCTGATTTCGCCTTTTGGCTTTAATATGTTTCCTTCGCTCATCATTCAATCCTTTCATAAAGGTTTACATTCAACGGGGCAGCCAAAACCGAACTGCCCCAACTGTCGGGCTCATATAATTGCGGGGGCGGGACTCGAACCCGCGACCACGCCGCCGCCAGCAGCATTAGTTTATAATGCTGCTGCGGGCCATTAGTTTATTGTGTAAAGCCAGATACACAAGTCCTTCGGCTTAAGCCGCCGCCAGCAGCATAATCTCTATGGAATTTTAAAAGAGCTAAAGAGGCGGGCCGGGCTTGCACCGGCGGGGGCCTTCAGCTCGCATCGGCAGCCCCACCTGGAGAAAATTTGACGACGAAGTCACGCGCCGGATGCGATTCAGGGGGTGGTATCACCACCGCCGCCGCCTCTTAATCAATTATCCGAACACAGGTACTTCACTTGCGAAAATCCGAACGCCGGGTATCTCTATGACCGGCCGGCCTTCCTCGTCCCGCTCAGCGGCCCGTATGGCCTTTCTGATGGCCGATGGGTCAACAACGAGGTAATCGAAAGGCACTTTGAGAAGGTCGGTAATCTCAAACGTCCAGTTTTTTCGGGTCTTTGTTGTATCTCGGGTATCAAATGTGGGTTGCCGGACGACTGGGGCGGTGGTCTCTTTGACTTGGTGGCCGGCCTCTTTGTGGGCCTCCTGGATTTTGAGGCGCCGCTCCTCCTCTCTGCGGGCCGCCTCCTCACGCTCCTGGTCCAGGCGGCGCTGCTCTGCCCGCCAGTCCATTAGCTTGCCGGTCAGGATTCGCTTGGCCTCATTGAATGACTCTGTCGCCCTCTTAAAGTCGCCGTTTATCAGCTTTAGTGTCTCATTGATGGGGCCTGTCCGCTCCTTGCGCCTCTTCTCCACTTCACGCAGGCCGGCGGTTATTCTAATCAGGATGTTATTTACCTCGTCTGCGTTTTCCTGATTTTTGATTGCGTACTTGTTTGCTTCGGCGAGCAGATTTGCGCCCTTCGTCCGCAGCGGCGCCAGTACCTGTTGGGTTTGTCCGTTTGCTGTCATCTTTATTACCTCCTTTCGGAAAGGCTTGGTCGAAATAATTCTTCATTTCCTCGACTGCTTGTATTGGGGTCATAACCCTGAATGCCTGGGCGGCCTCGGCCTTGATTAGTTGCCTATTCACTTCTTCCGGGTCCCGCCAAGTGGTCTGAAAAGTCGTAAGCAGGAATTGTTTCAGCGCCCGTGTATGCGCGGTATTACCAGACCAGTCGCCGTTCATACCCATACCACTGCCCCATCCGACAAGGCAGTAGCCGGTGTCTAAGTCCTCGATGCAGTAGGAACCAATTACCAGCACCGCCCGACCTACTACAGCCACGAGCGGCTGAATGCCCGGGGCAAGGTAGGGCCGGATAACAAGATTCTCCAGCTCGCACTGGTCTCGATAGATTTGAAAGACCTGCTGCGCCTCGGTGAAGCGAAAAAGAACCTCCCCGCTTTCCGGGTCGGTGCATTCACCAGTCGGCTCAACCGCTGGGATTCTTTCCCGGATGGCGGCGATTTTCGCCAGGATGTGTCGCTTCGGGTCAACTATCCGAGTCCGTTTTTTGCCTTGGCTGCGGCTTGGCCTTCGCTGAGACGAGCGGCCTTTCTTCCTGACCTTCTTAGCTTTTTTCTTACGTGGCATAGTTTTATCCCTCCAGTAATTCGGGATTCTCGTAGGTATTGCCAATGACTTCTAGTTCTCTGCAGATTAATTCGTCTGTCAAAGTCCATTTTTCTTGTAATTTTCCTATAAAATAACTATCCCTTATAAAATCTTTAACTACCATCAAACCATATGGAACTTTTATTATATCCCCCTCGTATATCTCTTTTAAGTTCTTGTCGTGGCGGCCGGTCCAAGCAACGATTTCTAAATTGTCCGTTTCGGCATTAGTTAGTTGCCTAACAAGTTTAGGAGCATATCCACCACAACTGGGGACGTACTGAACCAAAACAACAACATCTTCACAAACACAAAGATAATCCAATGAACCATTACCTATCCACTTTTTGTTCTTCTTGTCCCACGCCCTATATTTATGTAGCATTTTCTGTTTTATCCTTAAATCCGAGCGCATCTCTGAGCATTCCGGATATCCGCAGGCCGAACATCTTCGTCTCCGCGGGAAACAGCCCGCTGGCTTGGGCCTCTATATTTATTTCGGGGCTTATCTCGTCGAATGCCTGACTAATGACCTCTATGGACTGGCATATAACGCAGATTTTCTTTGCATCCTCCTCGGTCAAATCAATCATAAAATACCTGTTTTTTGTGCTGTCGTAGCCGACAATCATAATTTGCCCTTTCTTTCTGCGTAGAACGTGCTGTTTTCCAGATTAACCAAGGAGTAATAGTTGATGCCGCCCTCACCTTTTTTGACCCGGTCTATGCAAAGACCGATGTTGATAAGTGCCCGGCGCAGCTCGTAGAGGCGGGCTTGGTACTGGTTGCCTATCTCCATCAAATCCGCAGTTGATACGGGCTGGCCTATACGAGAGCGGAACTTAAACAGATGAAACATCATCGTTGCCTGCCACGATAAGCGAAGCTCATCCTCGGCCTTTACCGAAGGATTGAGCAAAACTTCATCAAGTATCATTTGTCTTTCGGGCATCTGTTTTTAATCTCTCTCTTTTCGTAATCCTTTAAAGGATTATTTTTATCATCAACTACATAGATATTTACTATTCTTCCGGGTGCGGCTTTTGCTAACTCTCCTGCCCAAAACCAAGCTAATTTTTCTGTTGGCAAGAGGGATTCTTCGGGAAAACAATCGCCCCGTAAAAAGCCATCGCCCGCCCGTTCAAAGCGAACCCTGAAACCCTTTGGTATTTTATTTATCAAATCAAGAGCTTCGTTCATTTTCATTTATGGAAAATATTTTTGAACCTGAATATGTCTTTCTTTCATTTCAGGAATTTCTAATGTCTTGCGATAGCCTTTAATTATGTAATAGTAAGCCAAATTTTTTGCTGCTCTTGCTTGTGCGCCGGAAAGTCCGAGTTTTTTGCAAGCCCAGTTACTCCATAAAAGATTGTTCATATATTCATTAAGTTCATGGTCATTTCCTGCGTTTTTGTATTCTTCCAGTTTCTCAACTGAGGCATCTCTTATGATTTCAAAAACAGCTATATGAATACGTTGCTCATATCCTGGCCCAAGACCTCCCATCTCGATTGTAAATATGTTTTCATTTTCGTCCCATCTCTCAAGTGCCTCTTTTGCTGTTTCGGGGTGTAGATAGTTTGTTAGATTTTCTACTTCGGCTTTCGTCAGTTTTTCATTCATTTTTAACCTCTCTTAAAAACTATAGTTTGTTAGATTTTCTACATGGGCCTCCGTGCCCTCTCATCACAATCCTTTGTCTCGGCACTGTTGCTATAGCTTCCGGCCTCGGAGGAGGAAATTAGTCATAGCTTTCTTCTTTGGCCAGCCGGTTTTGGGCCTGAGTTGCTATATTTAATTTTTTGGTTTCCAGTTTTTTATCGTAGGGTATTTGCGGGCCGGGTCCGTGTTTGTCGAATATGTAAGAGTACCATCGATTTACCCTTTGCCAGAACTTTTCTCTTTTTCCACGCGGCCAGCTTAACCGGCGGACTATTCTCTTGGCGTTTCTTTCTCGCTTGGCTTTTTCAATCCGTTCGTCCAGGCCCCGACAGTGAACAAAACCAGTGGTTTCAGTACCCATAATTTTTTCCTTCTTAATCAGGGGACGGCGGAGGAGGAAACCATCCCCTGTAATCATTTGATTATTCCCGCCGCTATCCCGCCGATGAATAGTGCCACCAAGAGAATGCCAACGATTATTACTGCTATGTATGTGTCCTCTTTCACTTTTTCTCCTTACGCATTGCGTCATTACTGCGCTACAGAGCTTGTACGCCGGGGGAAACCGCTTGTAAAGGTTTCCAAACTGCTCGGCCATAGTTCCGTAAAAACCACTGAACGAATATATGTCCATCTTTTGCCCTCGGATATTCAAGGCGTTACTGATTGCCTGGATTAGCCATTACACCACGATGCAAAACTCCAAGCTCAATAAGTTTGTCTGCCAAATCAGAACTAAACATAATGGTGTTCTTAGGCATAAACTCACCAACTACAACTGAGGGGTTGAAATTAACACTATACATCACGGGAGGTTCAGGCAAATCGTTGATTGCCTTGAGTATCTTCTCAAGCAAAAAAGGTTCACGATAGTTGTTTACTGTTGAAGTTGACTCATTCATTCAAACAAACTTTCTGCAA
>CAYZTY010000061.1:0-5889 GCA_964481525.1 uncultured Pirellulales bacterium | reverse complement strand
CAATCTGGCAATGCCTTTAACCAGCCGCTTTTTCAGTAATTTTCTCACGAACATAAGCGCGAATTGCTTCCGCTTCCGTTGCATAATTATTGGCCTTCCACCATTCTCTGAATGCCTCTTTTACTGATGGGTCAACCTCTGCTGAAATTACTACTTTTGTATTTTGTTCTTCATTATATTTAGGATATTTAGTTAGCATTTTCTGTTTTTTCCTTAAATCCGATTACTTCTACCATTATTATTAAATCTAAACTATATTTCGGTATAATGCAAGAAAAAACTTTAATAAATTATAGTATTTTTGCAGAATGGCCGCTTTTAGGCCAAAAAGTGGGATTTTAAGCAGAAAATTTTTGCATTCGGGCGGTGAAAGTTTAAATTGTTTTGACTTCGTCTACTGTGATTTCTGCGCCGTCAATAGTTATTCGTCGAGCTGTCCGGGCCGTAGGAAATTTATCCGCCGCCAGGATGTAGTAAGGCTTGTGTGTGTCCTTCCAAATTCCCGCGTGATGTTTGTGGCCGAACAGAACAATTTCGGCTTGTTCATAAAGAACAGACATGAGCTTCTTGGCATCGGCAAGGCATAAGAACGGATTGCCCCACAAAAGATGATGGTGAAAGTAAACGATAACGGTATCGGAATTGCGGGCAAGCAGTTTTCTAAGGCACCTTCGCTGAAGCGCCCCGATTTTACCACGTGCAAAATCGAATGGATGCGCCGTCTCAAGGTTGCTGTCAAGAGCAATGAGCCTTACTGTTGTCCCGTTACCGTCGTTAAGCTCGTCAATGGCCGGTTTGTTCTTGCCTGTGAACCTGCCCCGGCCGAAATATCTATCAAAAAGTTTTGCGCTATGCCGCCGATAGAAATTACCCATCAAGCCGTAATCGTGATTGCCGGGGACGCAAAAACACTCAAAGCCGACCAGCATCTTCTTTAGGGCCTGGTACTGCTCCTCTTTACCGTCGTCCACCAGGTCGCCTGTGATTAACAATTTACAACCGGGATAATGCTCCCGGATGTACTCAAGGCGCAGAAGTATCTGGTTGTTGCCTTCTGCCTTTGTGTGCAGATTAGAGAGGTGTAGAAACTGAATCATTTTGTACTATGCAGATTCTGCCGCTTTGAGCAATTTACCAAGTTTTTTGCCGACAACGGCAACCTGCTCATCTGATGCCCCTGACAGCCACTTGATAACTGCATTAACCAAGGCCTCGATTATCTTCGCAAGTTGCGGAAGTAACATCTCTACGATTTTGGTCCAATCAATCATCTTCGTTCTCCTTAACGTTTAACAAATCCTTGATTTCGTTTTTGAGTTGCGAGATTCCTCTATTGATTTTTTTAACTTTTTCTTCGAGCTCTACACAATCGGCCTCGGCTACCATAAGCTCCCGATTGAGCTCGTTAAGTTTTTGCCGATTACTTTCGGACATTGTTGATAAGGACCTCTATTCTTCTAAAGCCTTCATCGATTTTTGTCTCAAGGGTCTCTAACTTGGCCTCTACGCAGTCCTCAAGGCCCTTGTGGCGTTCGTCGCAGACATCTTTATAAACGAGCTTGTCCCTGCTCTTGATTACCCAGTAGATAAGCCCGATTATCGCGCTAAAAATGGCGACTACTACAGAAATTAACATTAAGTCATCCATCGCATTTCTTTCAGTCTCTCGATGCGTTCGATTGCAACTTTTATGCCGTCCGACCGGTATTGTTTGTCGGGAATCTTGATTTTATCGACCTTACCGTAAACATCCTTCTCGAGCTCATCGAGTTCCGCCGCCTTCGCCGTTACCTCGCAGACCGCACCATCAACGCCGGCAGTAACAATCCGGTCGGTGTATTGTGCATCAAGTAGAAAGACATCACTAAGTGAATCTATGCCACGTATCGGCAGGCCTGCGGTCTTGCTTGCGTCAATGTCCTGCGGGTAGGGCGGGATTGATACCCTTACCGCTGCGCTGTAATCCGTTGAGGGTTTGATTTTCGGGATTTTGCCCTTTGCCAGGTCCGCAAGAAAACTACCAAATTCCGGCAGTTGTTGAAGGGCGGCGTATATGGCGTTGTACCCAAACCGTGTTGTCAGCTCTATAAAGTATGGTCCGTCCTTCGTAAAAATGCAGTTCATATCAAGGGGCCCGGAGTATCTCTTTGTCTTAAGGAATTTTTCGAGCTTGCCCAGTGTATGAAAATATATCTTGGGCTTGCCCTTGTAGAACCACACCACAGAGGTCATGCAGCCACAGTTCGGGCCTTTATCGCCGTCCATAAACCTCTTTGTCTCTATAGTAGAGTTGATGCTGTTCGGGACGAGCTCGCCGTTGACAAACCAGGCCTCGGTCGATACCTCGACGCCCTCAACATAAAGTTGTAAGATAAATTCCAACTTCGGCCATAACGTCTTGTAATATTGCAGCATACCCACCATCTCTTCGGCATCGTCCGAGACATGGGTGGTACAGGGTGATTTGTTGTTATTGGGTTTGAATACCCATCGCTTTTTGTTATTCTTCACTAAGGCAATGGCCTTCTCCCAGGAATTGAAGGCTTGGTATTCGGGCACCTTTATACGGGCGGCCTGCGCCGTCTTTATTCCAAATTCACGGTCGAGTTCGAGTTTATCGTTCAGCCTGCCGCCGCCATAGACGGCAATACCGGATTTCTTGAGCCGGTCCGCAAGGAATCCCAGCCCTACCATATCGAAAAACACGATTTCGCTCTTTTTCAGTCTTTCACTGTAAGACTGAACTTGGGGCAGTATGTTCTGGTAGGTGGTTTTGGCTTTTCTCTCCTGTACCCAGAACGATACATCGTGCCCCTCCTGCCAAAGCCGGTACAGTAGCCCTATCCCGTCAGCGTGTTTTGAAAGAAGTCTGAATCTCATTTTGTAATTGACTTTTCCTGGCTGAAATGTTTTACTGTTTAGTTATGGTTGATATCGTTGTATATATTTCCGCCGCGGCCTTTTTTTCCGTTATGGGGTTCGCTTTGGGCCTTCACAGCACAAAGCAATAATAGTCAACGCCTGAGCATTCTCTTCTCCCGTCTGGTCCTCTTCTTTCGCTTCGCTGTCGTCTGTGGTTCGGACTTTTTATAGAAAAACAGCGAACTCAAATTCTTCCGTCCCGTCCAAATCGCCTCAACGTCCTTGTAGGCTATATAGCCGGGGATGAACGTCTTTAGGGCATTGAGCATTCTCTTCTTCGCCAATTTGTTTTTGGCTCGTTTCCATTTATCCTCCGAGCCAAGGGTTACGATATAGAGATATAAATTCCACGAAAACTGCATCGCCGGCGGCCAACCAGTAGGTGCTGCGCCGAACATATAACTTCGAGTATAACCCATTGTGTTTAATATCAGGCCGCCCAAGACAAGATACCTGAACCAGCCTAATCTTGCCGACCAAGGCAATGTCGGTCCTTCTGGACCCGCCCAGCTTGGCCTTCCCGTGAATGCCCTGTGCAATGCCTCTCTGTGGAATTTCGCAAAATAATTCATCCACCAGCTCGTAAGGCGGGTAGCTGGTATCAGGCTCTTATGCCTGAATACTTGAGGCATACCCATACCAATATATTGAAACTGCGTAGCGCTTCCGCCAAACTCCATCTCCCTTAATAAATGCTCTGGTTTCCATCCATGTTTTTTGTATTTAGGATTATCAATCCATTCCCTGGCCTGCCAATATGCGCATTCCATTGCCTGTTTTGCGTTTGATGTCGCCGACCATTGATAGCCCTTGTGCCAGATTTGTTCTATCTTTTTTGCCAAATCAACAGGCAGTTCCTCAAGTCCTGTATAGCTTTTCAAAAACAGGCTTTCATCTAATAAACTTTTTAATTCTTTGTTGGGCGGGAAAAATGCCCTGATATTGGCTTTAAGCCCGTATAATGCTAAATTATGGGTTAATTGAAACTTGTTTCTTGTAATTAATTTTGGTCTTGGACCTATGACGCTTGCCATCTGCATCCGTCCAACTGTCTGAAAGAAATTCGTTACTGGTTTTCGGCTAATTGTTCTGCCGAATGGCGCTAAAGCCTTATTTATAAGACCTTTTAGCCCGCTTTGATTCACAAGATTATTAACCCATTCGTCCGTTTGTGTCTGCTGGCCTTTAATAACCGTTCGAACATAATCTATTAACCACCTGCGCGTATCGGCCGGAATTACAGAGTTTTGTAATTGCTGTTTTTTTTCGGGGCTGAGGTTTTTGTATTCCGGCAAATCTTTTCCCAGTGCCGACATCTGGGCGTTGAAAAAATTCAGAGGTTGCGTCAGATGAATCTCCTTGAGGGCGTTATACATCATCGCCTTTGAGGCATAAACAGGGTCTTTGGTGAAAAGGCCGTACAAATCATCTTCGAGCTTTCGCTGATACTCCATCGGGTTAAATATCTTCTTACCGGCCACCCGGCTCGACCAGAACTTCACGCCCTCCGGGAACGGGTAGCGGCCGGCCAGCATTTCTTTTGATATGTCCGTTGCGATGTGCCTCATATATGCCTTGCGGCCCTTGATAGGTGGCATGTCGAGTTTGCTTCTTGCCTCGTTTTGTTTTTCCAGCGTTGCCCGCGTCAGCCGCCTGAACCAGTTAAAAACCTTCTTCTTCTCAGGAGAAAGACCCGCGGGCGCCTCTTCGTAACTGTCTAACAACTGTCCCATTTCCACCCGCGCTCTTGTAGGAATGTTTTTGACCTTGGCGGCAATTCTTTCTCTGCCGGTAGTTCTGCCAGCCTTATCAATCAATTTTCCCTGCTTGTCCAGCTCGTTTGCAGCGCTCCTGTATTCCAAATCAAACCGAACCTTGGCCTTCTCAAGTGGCTCAACTATGCTTTTAACACCGAGTTTCTCGGCGTAATAACTCTGGTCGGTAACAAACATAACAGGCGTAGGCTTTTGGAATCTTCTTTCAAACTGGCCTGGCCTTGTTAACGCCGTTGTTCTCGGTATGGAAGGTGGAACCAGTCTGCCGTGTACCATACGCGGCTCGGGCAATTTCCTTAGAAGCCGGGCGTATTTAGCCAGCTCCTCTTCGGTCATTTTGTTAATATTCGTTTTGCCTATGAACTGTTTCGCTAAAAGCCGAGCGCCGGGCTTGATTTTGCCCTTCTCCGATATGAACGCCTTTTTATCAAGAACCTTCTGAACCTCGGCGAGTATCGGCGGAGTGACCTTGGCTGTATGAACTTGCTCGGTCTTGCCGGACAATTCTCCCTTTTTTGGCGGCGATACTTTGGGCGGTTTTTTCTCTGTTGGTTTTCCCCCCCCCTTCTCAATCTTCGCTAGAGCTTCATCGGCCCACTTCTCTCCTTTGTGTTCCTCTAACGATTTTAATTTTTGAATGGTTTTATGATATGCTTCCATTGCGTGTTGTAGTGCATCACCCGGCCGCTTTCCTTTTATAGTCAACATCGCATTGTGAACTTTTTCCAATCTCTCAATTGCTGATTCAGTCTGTAGTTTCAAAGTTTTAATTTTCGGCGTATCTTTTGCAACCACCGCTCTTTGAAAAGCAACCTGTAAAGCAAACTCGCCTTGTTTGGCTTTTGTAAATTCTGCCTCAATTTTTAATTTTTCTTCTTGTGGAATAGTTTTTTCTAATTGTCGTTTTTTAATTGCTTGGTCTGCCCATTTTACCCCTTTGAATTGAGTTAAAACATTAACGGGAACATCTTTATTATTTTTGACAGATATGCTTATAAAATCTCTATAATTATTGCCTTCTATGAATTTATTTTTTCTGAACTTATAATCATCTGTTGTAAGCGATTGTTTATATTTAGTCCATTCTTTCTCCAACATCTCCCAAGGTTGTAAAATTTTTGCTTGACTCATTTTTTCAAGTTTGATAGATTCTAATTCAGCGGCCGCTTCTGAGGATTCCGGCGCTGTTCGA
>CAYZTY010000060.1:0-14733 GCA_964481525.1 uncultured Pirellulales bacterium | reverse complement strand
CGTGACCGGTCTGTCGGCCTTTGTCGCCAGCTTCGCAGCCGGTCTTTTGTGGCAGCACGTCTCACCGGTTGCGACCTTCCTATTTGGCGGTGCAACGGCCGTTGTTGCGGTTATTGTATTTCTGATTTTGCACGCTGGCTTTACTGAGCAGGGGGCCGCAAATCGAGCTTGATGTGTTTGGGGCCGAATGTGCGCATAAAAATGGCGAGGTGGTGGTACCGGCTGGGGGGGGAACCGGTGGGCCACGCTCCCTCGCCGAGGATCATTTAGCTGCCTAAGCAGCATAATAGCCCATTTACTAAATTACTTTGGCGAGACTTCAGTATAAACTCAGACTATTCTTTTGTCAAATAAAAAGGGGTATTTCTCAGAAATTTTTCTGACTTACGGAGCTACTATCCCCTATTTCGTACAACAATATAAGAGTTTGAGGGGTAAAAAGCAAGCCCAAAATCACATTTTTCGTTTTTTTTTTCGGTTGTCGGGAAAGGGGCCCTGCAGTCCGAGCGAACAGACTCCGATAATTAGGGCTTGAACATTCGTCTTTCCTGTCATAAATTACAGGCATTACCGCCTAAATTAATCAATCTTTAGGAGCTGTTCGAATGCCCAGGACAAACAAAACGCCCGTGGTTGCCAAAATCAGCGAGACTGCAAAAGACATCCACACAAAAATTCTTAAAAGACAAAAACCCACGATGAGTACGCCTATCCGTTCACTTTCGAATGTCAGATACCACGCCAAGGTTGGCTATTTTGAAATCCTCGGCAAGAGCAAAAAACGCACACTCACTGTCAGTACGGTGAAGACTTTTGCCCAGGCGCTGAAGATGATGGCGCTGGCGAAAGAGCTTATCGAGGCCAACGATATGGCCACGAAGCGAGAGGCGTATTATATCTCAAAGAACTGGGGCAAGGCCGGTTTTTCCGAACAGAGCGAATCCGACACCATCATAGATGACGTCGAGGCGATGTTCGGTGTTAATCGCGAGCAGCTAAAATTTATACCGGAAGAAAAAGGAGGTGACGTCGCCGGCAGGCTGACCGTCATAGATACGGATTCAAAAGGCAGAAGTCTGAAAATCGACTGCACGAAGTTCGGCTCCGGCGCCTATTCCATACCGATTGATGTCGAGAACCTGAGGTTTCAAAGCAAGGCAAAGTTCATCCTTGCCATCGAGACTGCCGGTATGTTCCAGCGCCTCGTCAAATACGACTACTGGGCGAAAAAAGACTGCATCCTGATTAGTATGGGTGGCGTCCCGACGCGGGCCTGCCGCAGATTCATACGCAGATTATGTGAAAGCCTGAAGGTTCCGGTATATGCCTTCGTTGACGGAGACCCCTACGGATACTTCAACATCTATCGAACTTTAAAGGTCGGCTCCGGGAACGCCGCACATCTCAATAAATATTTTTGCGTTCCGTCGGCCAGACTGCTTGGCGTAACTCCCCAGGATATTATCGACTACAAACTGCCCACACATCCCCTGAAGGAGGTTGACATCAAAAGAGCAAAAGACGCCCTGAGGAATGACCCCTTTGTGAAACATCACAAGCCCTGGCAGGCCGCTATCAATCATATGCTGAAAATGGGCACGCGCGTGGAACAGCAGGCTTTTGCCAAGCACGGACTGGATTTTGTGGTGAGCAAATATCTACCGGCCAAGCTCAAAAATCCTGCAAAATTCCTGCCGTGATTTTTTTTTACTGGCGAATGGTCACACACGATGGTACTTTAGCAGTGTTCACGGTGGAGATTGCAGAATAGCTTATACGTTAAAGCACTATTTAAGCATTTTGCCTTGTTATGATTAATGTTACCGGCAGAATTGATGAGGTGAAGGACAAAATCGCCTCTGCTTGTGCGCGGGCGGGCAGAGAGCTGGATGAAGTGAAGCTTGTGGTAGTTACCAAGGCCGCTCCACTTGAGACAGTCAAACAGGTCATCGGCCTCGGTTTTACAGATTTGGGGGAAAACCGTGTCCAGCAGTTGAAAAAAGTCACCGCCGAAATTGAGACCTTCCTGCAGACCGAAAAAGACCAGGCCGGGCTTCCCGAGAAGGTCAACTGGCATATGATTGGACATCTTCAGCGCAACAAGGTCCGCCAGGTTCTGCCGCTGGCCCACATGATACATTCGGTTGATACACTTCGACTGGCTGAAGGAATTGACGAGATGGCCAACAAGCTGGGCCTTTGTCCCAGGATACTCCTGCAAACCAATACTTCCAACGAGCCGCAGAAATATGGCGTGGCCGTTGGCGCCGCGACCCACTTGGCCGAGCAAATTATGACCCTGCCGAACGTGAAGCTGGTAGGGCTGATGACAATGGCTCCTCTGACCCTTAACAAGGATGTTGTCCGGGCCTGTTTTGCCCGTGCCTACGAGTTATTTATGGAGATTCGGGGCGAGAAAATTGCCGGTCCGGAGTTTACGGAACTGAGTATGGGGATGAGCCAGGATTACGAGATTGCGGTCGAGGAGGGAGCGACGATTCTGCGCATCGGCTCAGCAATCTTCACCTGATAAAGACCACTTTGCCGGCCCAGTCCTGCCGTGACTTTTTAAACTAAATTTACCTGCAAGACGAGCTATTGGCTGAGCTTGACGGCCGTGCCATAAGCGAAAAGTTCAGCGGCACTTCCCACAACGCTCGTGGTCATATAGCGAACATTTATTACCGCATCGGCCTGCATCTGGGCGGCCTCAGCAATCATTCTGTTTGTGGCCGATGACCGAGCTCCTGCCATCATCTCTGTATATTCAGTTAATTCGCCGCCGAGGATAAGTCTGACCAAGGCTGAAAGGTCCTTGCCAAGCCAGATAGCAAATACCGTATGGCCCTGGGCAAGGCCGAGAACCTCCTTAATCTCTCGGCCGGGTACCTGGGCTGAATTCAAAAGCATTACCTTATGCTCCGGCTCAGCAGGCAGCGGCTGCTCTTGTGGACTTTTGTCTTTTTTTTGCTCGAGGGCTAATGTTAGCAGAACCACAAGTATACCGCCCAGTAGCGAGAAAATCGCTATGCGCAGCCACCAGGGTATGGCCGGGTCATTTTCAACCAGCACGTGCCAGGGTACGCCGGCAAAGACTGTAACGAACAGCCCCGCCACGAACGCCAACGAACCAATTTGTCGAACTGTTTTCATAAGGCCTCCCTATATCACAGAACCCAAATTCTCGAGAATTACCGATTTCTCTTCCACTTTATTTTGATGATTCCGCCTGAATCCTGAGCAATGTACATAAATCCATCATCATCAACTGTGATTCCTTCCTGATTGTCGCCCGGAAAGGCGTATGCGACGAGAACGTCTCCAGATTTAGTGCACTCAAATATTATGTTTGTTGCGTCACTTATTACAAACAAATGAGTTGTGGCCGAATCATAATAAAGACCTGAAAGGTCAATCACACCGGGAGAAAAATATCTGAGGATTTTGGCTTTGTGTTCTTTTTTGGTTTTGCTTTTTAGAGGCAACTCAACCTCAAACACGGCGGAAATGTCCTGCTTATTATCGAGGTTGAAGCTCTGATTGGCTACATAGAATGTACCTGTCTGCGGATGATTCGGGTCGGGCACGAATGTGATTGCTTCAATGCCTTGCCCGCCCGCCTTGAGAAGCGTACGTCCGTTAAACGCCCGTTCAATCTGAAACTCTCTGAGGACTTTGAAGTTTTCAGGGTCAAGCTCAATTATCTTTTCTTCGCCTTCTATTGCAATGTACAACAGTCCGGTTGACGGGTCATGCGTGATTCCTTCAAAATCCGCGTGTCGAATCGACTTTTGCTTAATCAAAGTACCATTCGTTTTAATTTCACAAATCTCGCCCTCGTCGCCGACGACGAAAAGTGATTTTCGCTTTGAATGAAAGCAAATCCCGGATGGCTCATTGAATTTTATCTTGTCGATGTTGCCGACCCATTCATAGGGGAAAATTATCGAGCGGGATTCGATATGACGATTTGTTGTCTTGGAAAAGCCGAAAAGTAAAATTGAGAAGACACACAGTAAAACTTTCACACGCTGGATAAGTTTTCTCTCTTTCATCTTGCCTCCATAGCATAGATTTTTGTTACAATAGAAAGCACAATGCTAATTAAAGCCTGCTTTCAGCGCTAGCGAAGTTTCGAAGAATCCAAAATTATAACAAACTATGCGGCTCATCGTCACTTAATTTAGGCATTCACATGCGGTGTTAGGTCAGGAGCTTCTATTTTACGTTCCACATTCCATCGTCGTTTGCAATTGCCCATTCCCCGTTTTTCTTCTCAATCTGAATCTCTTTAGAAGCTCCACCTTCAGGACCCAAGTAGTAGCTGACATAGTATTTATTCTCATTGATTTCTGTTACATCAATAACTGCGACCATTCGTTTTGTGGATTTCGTATAATGGCACAAATCCGGCCCTTGTTCTAAATTGTAATAATTTTCAACCTTAAGACTTAACTTGTTTGTTTGAATTATATTTTGGATTAGGCCCAGGTATTTATCATTCCTGGACGCGATTGAATTTATACTGTCTCTTTCAACTTTCTTTAGAAGAAACGTATAAGCTATTTTCATCTTTTCTTCTGCCGGCACGGTTGTTTTCTTCCACGGTGTTAGCTCCTTAGCAAGATACAACATAGTTCCATCTTGAAAGGTAAGTGTAGCGAGGCCGCCCGGCCTGACCATCCACCTGACGGCAGTACTATCTTTCAATGTGATTGTTCCTGTTCTGTCCCCGAGCGCGACGTGGCTGTAGCCGTGCTGCCAGTGGTCCTGTGAGACCCGATGCCATTTATGCAGGACCTCTTCGAGGTCTTTCCTTTCGACCTTGAAGTCCTTGAAATGAGCTGCTGCGGATAGTGAATCCCGACCGCCGCTTTCAGTTGGCAGGTCGGGACTGAACTGTGCGATATCGCCCGGCCCCGGGTATACGCTACTGACGGTAATTGTGATTATATTGGAATTTAGTTTTTCATACTTACAGCCAAACTCGTACGTTCCTTCCTGCCGGAAAATATAGGGTTCGAATCCGCTTTGCTCGTTATAATACCAAATCCCGTCTGCCCTCAGCTCTATTGTCTCTTTGGCCTTCAACTTCCTCGGCGGCATCCGTCGCGGGTCACGGCCGGTCGGCATAGCAATGCGCATAAGTACTGCCGTCCCGTCCGGCTGTGCAAGCGTACACTCAATAACGGTGTTCGTGGGGCCAATCAGGTCAACGTCTGCGTTAGTGTTGTTGCGGATTTTCACACCGGGTGGAAGCAGCTTCTGTCCAACGGCAAACTCGGTTTGTGCCAGGGAGCAATAAAGCTGAAGTTCTTCCTCCTCGGATTGCACATTGGGGGTTTCCGGCCTTCCACAGCCGGCCATGGCTGCAATAAGTATCACTGAGAGTATCGTTTTCATTCCTGCCCCTATTAAAATCATCTCTTAATGATACTCTTTTCGACAATTAACAATTTACTTCGTGCTATTATTCGGTTCGGCTGGTTATTTCAACCAGATGAAATCCAAACTGCGTCTGGATTGGGCCGTGAACTTTTCCGACGTCCGCACTGAAGACAACGTCATCGAATTCCTTGACCATCTGGCCGGGTAAGAATTCACCGAGTTCTCCCCCATTCCGTCCGGAAGGGCATTTTGAGTGTTCGGCGGCCAATTCAGCAAAATCGGCCCCGTCTTCAATTTGCTTTTTGATGTCTTCGCATTTCTCTTGTGTTTCAACCAAAATGTGGCGTGCTGCTGCTTTAGTCATAATTACCTCCAATTGATTAATATTAACAGGCCTTTCAGGGCCGGTGCCCTACGATTGTAATTCTATTCTCAATTGGTGCCATTATGGCCGGGATTCAAAAAAAAGCAAATAAGTTTAATCGCCGGCCGCAGCCTGAGCTTTATGGAGGTGACAAGCGGGAATTACCCTCCGGTTGGCGGACGTTAATCGAGCCCTCATAGTGCAAGAGTCTGAACAGCGGAAATTACTATTTTTTCGGATACCCGACTGTTTGTGCGAGGGTGATTTTCTGGTTCGGGCGCAGTTTCATCACCCTGGCCAGGGCCGGCTTATCTACGTACGCCCGCACCACGGTCGCCAATCCCTCGGAAGCACAGAAAAGGTAAACATTCTGGCTGATAAAGCCGGTGTTGGCGGCTGAGAAAAAGGCCTTGTCTTTGGCCGTGCCCTTGCCCATCCTTGAGTAGTCCGCAACATAGATAAGGTTCACGGGCGCGTCCTTGACAAACGGCTGCCCACCCGTCATTGCGCGAACATCCTCTGCCAGAACGGGTTGTAGTATATTTGCCTTGGCATCATAAAGGTAAAGGCCCTCTGCGAGGGCAACGTAAACATCGATTTCCTGCAGATTCATCGCAGATGGTGCCGTGCGTTTTCCGTCAGGGCGATTGATTCCCCATGCCGCCCATAGCATATTCGAGAGGACCTGCAAAGACAGGCTTTCTGCGCTGAATTCGCGCGAAGACTTTCTGGCCTTCAGTGCCTGCATCAGGGGTTTACCGCCATCCGTTTGCGGCTTTAAAAGCTCGATTGGTTTGAGTTCCTTCATAAGGTTTCCCTTTTGTTTAAGTTCTGCAGATTGCTCGGAAGATTCAGCAGGTTGAATAATCAGAATGGTCAATACCATTCGAAGGACTGTAAACAATATTGTGTTCATCATAATTCTCCCTAAAATTTGATAATCACTGAAATCGTTATTTGTGGATTTTAAGCCCACCTTACGATTTTATCGTTTTTTCAGTGAACAGCCAGCTATTTTTTTGCCTTGGGAACTTTCCTAACGGCGTAATTCGCCTGGATGGCCTGCTCACTCTAATCTCCGAACCAGCCACCAGCTTCGTTTCCGGCGATTGGCATAGTCTAAATAGATTTCAAACACACGGCCTTCGGCATCTCGCACCGCATAGTAGCGGCGGTGTCGGCGATTGTACCATTTGCGACTGCGAGGCGGAAGCGTGCCGAATCCGATGTCCACCCATTCCCTGAGAACTTCCACAACGTCATGATGCCCGCTGCGCCAGGTGAAGCGGGTAGGCCGTGGTGATGTCAGGGCTTTCTCTACTTCAATGCGCTCACCGATGAATTCTTCCATCGTAAACAACCCTTGATGAAGAAACGATAAAGTGGGGTAAATCCCATCCTATCTATACTATAGCATTGGCAGAGATACTTTCAACCAACCGTCCCAAAAACGAAGAAATTCCACTCAGAATAAGATGATTTTCCGCAGATACATAAAGAGTAGGGCGGAAGTAGCAAAGTTGGCGGACTATTGGGCCGAAGTATTTAGCGACGGCGGGTGGGGACTGTCCAGGCGTTCGCTGTTAGCGAAGCCGTGAAGGCCCCATAACGTAACTTCAAAAGAAAAGAGAACATAAAGCCTATAAAATGCAAAAGGCCAAGACGCAAAAAGAACAAATAGACGTGCTGCTTCTTGCAGAAAACAAAGAAAGCTGCGCTCAAATATTATCCTTATTAGCCGACAAGGAAATGACTTTTTCTGTCCTGCCTTTAGAACGGTTCTGGGAGCTGGAAGACGGGCTCGAGCTTATCGGAACCGTCGTGCTCGATGCGGCAGGTGTCCCGGCCGGTCTTCAGTCGGAAAGTGAGCGAATAATCGAGACCCTGGACTCTGCAAATATTGCCGTGATTTTACTGAATAACTGGGTCAGCCTTGACGTCGATAAGTTCGACTTGCTAACGCAGCTTCAGCCAGCTTCGATTGAAGAGCTTTGGGGCAGAATAAGTGCAAATATTACCTATCGAAAGAGAATACAACGGCAGGGTTCGGTTGCGGTCGCGGGTCGGACAAAGGCCGAGATTGAAAATTCAATGGACACGGAAGATATGCGCCAACAGCTTGAGATGGCCGGCAGGGTCCAGCGTGATTTTCTGCCCACACACTTGCCTGACAGCGATAAACTTCGATGGGAAACATTGTTTGTGCCTGCACAGTGTGTATCAGGAGATATCTATGATATAACCCGGCTGGATGAGCAGCATATAGGCTTTTACATCGCCGATGCCGCGGGCCATTCGATGCCGGCAGCCCTTTTGACAATGTTCCTGAAGCATGCGCTCGTGATGAGAAAGACGGTTGGCAATCATTACCGTATATTTTCTCCGTCGCGGGTGCTCAAAAATCTAAATGTCGGCATCGCGGAGCAGCAGCTTTCCGGCTGCATGTTTGCCACGTGCTGTTATTGTCTGCTGAATACTCAGAGCCTGCGGCTTACCTTCGCTCGTGCAGGACATCCTTATCCGGTTCTAATCAGAGAAGGCAAAGAGCCGGTACAGCTCAAATCACGCGGCTCGCTTCTCGGCATCTTCCCTGAGACACAGTTTTTGCAGAGGACAATACAGCTTCAGCATGGAGATAAGCTGTTTTTATATTCTGATGGCGCCGAGGAAGTCATCGGCAGTGTGGATGACCAGGGCCGTTATAGCTTCAGCAAAGAGTTTGGCCGTATAAAAGACCGACCCCTGCAGCAAATGATGGAAAGGTTCGGAAAGCTCGTAACAAATTGCCTTCCTCGATTAAATGAGTCCGATGATGTTACCGCCATTGGGCTGGAAATACTATAGCAGTCTCGTACTCAGGATTCCTCCCTTCCCGGAAACCACTTGCTCGCTGTGTGTATCTGTGTGTAAAGACTCAGGATTTAGGATTGACGCAGTTGCCGGGGACAGGTAGATTGTACGCGGATATAATCAGCTTCAGCAGCAAGGATTTGTAAGGACAACGTAAGTAATGGGTCAATTTGCATGTAAGCACGTTAAAAAGGCGGGCAAGATAAATACGCGGTACGTGTGGTTGTTTTGCGTCGGCTTTGCTTTTGCCGTGCTATGTTTTTTAGCAACTAATGCGGCGATGGAGCCTTTCTCGAGTTCTGAGTTTTGTGGAAAGTGCCACGAAATGAAAACTCTGTACGAAGGCTGGAAACAGTCCGGCCATTACGTCAATGTCAGCGGCACCGTTACTGAGTGCATTGACTGTCACCTGCCGCCAAAGGACGAGTTTTTCCGTCACCTGAGCGCTAAGGCTTACATAGGCCTGAGAGATTTAGTTAAACACTATCTTGGCCGGCCGTATGACGAGGAGAAGATGCGCCAAAAGGTTTTGGAAAATATACCGGACTCTATATGCTTAAGATGTCACAGCAATTTATTAGGCAAACCCAGCACGCCCGCCGTTGCCATTCTGCACGCGCCATCCACGGAACCTAATGCGCCTACCTGCGTTGAATGCCATAACGATATGCACCCACGTCCCGATTCATCGGGAGAAGAGGCTTCCGGTGAAGGGCAGACCGAGGCGGCCGCTGAGCAATAAAAAACACTGCCGGCGAATGTGTGATAGCTTGGTTTGTAAAATTCCTCCAAAAACGGCCCCTACCTGCCTGAACTATCCAATCCGTAACAGCAGATAAAAAACATTGCAAAAGGCCAATCGATGGTTACACTTATTGGCGATTTTCGAGTTAATTTACGCAAAAGCCAGGGTGACAAGCAATGCCGGAAAAAAAAGAAACCAATCTGCGAAAGATAAAAGAGCTGATTGAGCTGATGAAGCTAAATGACCTCGTCGAGCTCGAAATTATTGACGGGGACAGCAAGATTCACCTGAAGCGTCCGCAGGCTCAGCCGCCCAGTGTAGCAGCTTTGCCGTTGGTTGCCCCTGTGGTGCAACAGACGGCAAAAGCCCCCCCCGCACAGCCCGTTGAGGTGAGTGCAACTGCCGGCCAGGAAGAGCTGGTGGAGATTAAATCCCCTATTGTTGGAACTTTTTATGCGACCCCCAGTCCCGATTCCGAGCCTTATGTAGAGGTCGGCTCAGAAGTCGAGCCTGAGACGGTTGTTTGTATAATCGAGGCGATGAAGGTGATGAATGAAATAAAGGCACAGCTTACCGGAACGATAACTAAAATAATGGTGGCCAATGGACAGGCGGTGGAATATGGGGAGGTACTTTTCAAGGTTAAACCGCACTAAATTTCCAGCGAAATAGCGTTTCTTGTTTTTCTGTTTTTTTTTGGCAGGTTGAATTTAGATGTTCTCCAAAATCCTGATTGCCAACCGCGGCGAGATAGCCTTGAGGGTTATTCGGGCCTGTCATGAACTGGGCGTCGAAGCGGCCGTTGTCTATTCGGAGGCGGATAAAGATGTGCCATACCTTCAGCTTGCCGACGAGGCAATCTGTATAGGTCCGGCGGCCCCGGTGGACAGTTACCTTAGTATCCCCCGCATTATCAGCGCCGCAGAGATAACAGACGTTGAGGCGATTCACCCCGGCTACGGCTTTCTTGCTGAGAACGCTCACTTCGCCGAGATATGCCAGGAATGCGGCATCACTTTCATCGGACCGACGGTCGAGGCAATGCAGCTTTTGGGTAACAAGGTCGAGGCAAGAAGACTGGCGCAGAAGGCGCGGGTGCCTGTGGTGCCCGGCTCCGACGGAGTCATCGAAAATGAATCAGAGGCCCTTAAACTCGCCAACAAGCTCGGATATCCGGTTATGATAAAAGCCGCCGCCGGCGGCGGGGGACGCGGAATGCGGATTGTACACAACGATATGAGCCTCCGTTCAGCGTTTAGCGCGGCCCGTTTGGAAGCCGAAGCTGCGTTCAAAAACGGGGATGTCTATCTTGAAAAATGTATCGTTGAACCGAGACACGTTGAAGTTCAGGTGCTCGCAGACAAGACGGGCAACACGCTTCACTTTTATGAAAGGGACTGCTCGATTCAGCGAAGACACCAGAAGCTGATTGAAGAGTCGCCCTGTCCCGTCCTGGACGAACATACAAGGGAGGAGCTGTGTAAGGCCGCTTTGCGTCTGGTCAAGCAGGCCAAATATGTCAATGCAGGGACGGTGGAATTCCTGCTGGACAGGGATAAGAATTTCTACTTCATTGAGGCAAACGCGCGAATTCAGGTCGAGCACCCGGTGACTGAGTTGGTGACGGGGTACGATTTAATTAAGCTGCAGCTTCAGGTCGCAAGCGGACAAACAATCGGGCTGCGACAAAGAGATATCAGACATAGGGGCGTGGCTATTGAATGCCGAATCAACGCTGAGGACCCGTCGCGCGATTTCGCACCTTGTCCGGGCAAGGTAGAGACATTTATCGTGCCGGGCGGGCCGGGCGTGAGGGTAGATACGCATATCAGCCAGGGCTGCAATATCCCGTCGAGCTATGACTCGATGATTGGTAAACTCATCGTACACCAGAAAACACGCGCCGAAGCCATAACCACGATGAAGCGGGCACTGAAGGAATTCAGAATCGAACCCATCAAGACAACCATACCGGTATGCCTGGATATCCTTTCGCACAACCTTTACATTAAAAACAAAGTCGATACCGGCTTTGTCGAAAAACACTTTTAGGCCTGAAAAATGGAGCCGGATATAATATCGGAAAATTTTCTGGGTTTGCAGGATAGGCTTGCTGAGTTGGATAGCGCCCGGTTCGTGGTCCTGCCGGTTTGTTATGACGATACGGCAAGCTTCCTTAAGGGAACTGCAGAAGCCCCTGCCGCTATAATAGCTGCTTCCGAACAGCTTGAGTTATTCGACGAGACTCTGTTCGAAGAATTTCATCACTGCGGAATCCACACCGCTGATGCCATCAAGCCAAACGGGGTGGCTCCGCAGCGAGTGCAGCAACAAATATACGAAACGGCAAAAAAGTTCGTACAGGCAGGGAAAACTGTCCTCGCCCTCGGCGGTGAGCATTCAATCACCATAGCACTGGTCAGGGCAACCGCCGAAAAATTCCCCGATATCTCGGTACTGCAAATCGACGCTCACGCCGATTTGCGGGACGAATACGAAGGCAGCAGGTTCAGCCATGCCTGCGTGATGCGGCGGATTTATGATATGAAAATACCGGCCGTCGGCGTGGGAATAAGGAGCTTCGATAAGGCCCAGCACGAGTTTATGGTTGAGAAGAAGCTGAAAATCTTTAGCCCCAGCGACATCGCTGAGAATAAAAAATGGATATCAGAGGTGCTCGCAGGCCTTTCTGATAATGTCTATCTTTCCCTCGATATTGATGGCCTTGACCCCGCCTTTGCGCCGGGTACGGGCACACCTGAGCCGGGGGGACTAACTTACGAGCAGGTAACTGAGCTGATTCTCGACGTCGGCAGGCGCAGAAAAATCATAGGCGCCGACATTGTCGAGGTGATTCCCGGCGTAGTCGGCGTTACGACAGAGTACTTAGCCGCCCGATTGGCCTACAAAATGATTGTGGCCGCGCAACTGAGAAAATAGCTGCGTTGTACCTCTCGTGACTCGTCACTCGTGGCCCGTGTCTCGAACCACAACACACGAGACACGCTTCACCAGATACGTCTTTCCCTAAAAACTACCGAACCAAAGATGAGTAGCAGGAACATGCCCACTTCAACTCCAGCAGGCTACTAATCCCTAAAAAATTTCTTTATAGGGCAACACAAATTTTTTATCTGTTGACTGCCACCCCATTTTAATTTTTTTGTTTAAAATCTCACTCCACCAAAGAGCACTTGCTTCTATAGAATAATTGTCCTGCCCTCCTTTTTTAATTCCTACTATTTGTGCAGATCGTCCTACTCCCCAGAATATTGTGAAAGAAAAACTGTTTTTATTTACTATGACATCTTTTACTGAACCCTCCACTGTACTGAAGTGTTGAGCTTTTAATACAACTCTTTTTTCGTCATGAATTGGTTTGATATAGACATGGTTCCATGCTACATAAGGTTCATAAGTGTTACCCAAAATTTCTAAGGTAACTATCATCTTGTCTTCAGATAATTGTCCATCATCCATTATTTCCATTTTGAAATTCTCACGTATGCCAACTATTGGACCGTTTTTTGTGCTTTCTGCTGTTACCAGTACCGAAAGAACTGTCAAACAAAGCAAAGAGGCAGAAATAATCGATACGTACTTTTTCATTTTTTCCCTTCCGAAAACTTCTTTGAATTTGACCTGACAGAATTGTATCCCTTCTAAGCTCTCGAGCAAGGAGAAACAAGGCAAATCTTTGCCTTTTAGTCCATCAAGGCTTACAATACAGGCTGAAAATTCAGATTTGAGATGGCCTATTGAGCAATTTGTTAATTTATAGAATGAAATGAAATATGGGGTCTATACCGAAAGAAATCAAATTGATGAAGCAAATCGCCGACGGGGTCGAGGAAGCCATATATAAAGCCATATATGAGCCAAAAGATGTGTGTGAGGAGGAACTTTTGCCATGGGCTTGTTATTTAAGCGCTGTCAAGTCGTTAAGGGGAATTGATAAAGTTTTAGATTTTTTACGTTATCATAAACCTGAGTTAGCAGAGCCGGTGGAGAAAGCCTATCAAGAACTTTTGACACTTGCTACTGCGAGCGACCAAGAATGTATGTTGCAATCACTTGAGGTCCCTAAATCTGCAGAATCCACATTGAAAGTCTGTGAAGACTATCTAAAACGTGCTAAAGCTCAAAGTGTTGTTGATGTGGCTAAAATTGAACTTCTCCAGCATACAGAAACTCAATCAAAGGCTTTAGCCAATAAGCTACGCCATATAGCGCAAATCGCCAGAAAAGAAAGAAAACACCGCCAACTTAGGAGAATTTGTTTATTTATTACCGTTCTTGCAGCGCTGCTTACGGTTCTTTATTACCTGGGATGGCTTGAGCCAATCAAGGCTTTCATTCGTAGGGTACTGGCACACAAGTAAAGGGATTGTTTCGTCAGACCTTAACGGTGGGCTGAAGCCCACCCTACATGATGGATTCCCGCCTGCGCGGGAATGACAATTCATTTTTCCAGCTCGATTAAATCTTCGTAACTTTCGCGTCTTCTGATGACGGAGAATCTATCGCCGTCGACGAGCACTTCGGCGGCTCGGCCGCGAGCATTGTAGTTGCTGGCCATACTGAAGCTGTAAGCACCGGCGGTGAAAATAGAAAGTAAGTCGCCTCGCTCGACCGGGGGCAAGGCCCGGTCCTTGGCGAAAAAGTCCGCGGCCTCACAAATCGGCCCGACCACATCAACAACCTCGGTACCGGCCAATTGCAAATCCTTATCCCGCCGCGGCGGCACGAATCTTTTATCAACTCTCGCCGGCCAGATAAAGTGAAAAGCATTATACAGCGGCGGACGAATCAAATCATTCATACCAGCGTCGACAATGACAAATTTCTTTTCGCCGCCCTTTTTTAGATACAAAACCCGTGTCAGCAGTATCGCTGAGTTCGCGGCAATACTTGCACCCGGCTCAAGGATAAGCTTCAGGTCTTGATTCTGCAGCAAAGGTACAATCGCGGCGGCATAATCGGCAGCGCTCGGTGCCGTTCCCGTTACATAGTCGGCTCCGTATCCGCCGCCAAGATTCAGGGCCTCAATAGTAAAGCCCTTCTGCCGCAGTTGTTCAATCAACCGAACTGCCTTTTCAACAGCTTCAACGTAAGGCTCAACGATCTTACCTGCAGAGCCTAAATGAACGTGGATAGCGCAAAGCTGCACCGCCTTATTTCTGCCATAATCGGCAAAGACCTTTGCCGCACGCTTAATATCAACGCCAAACTTTGTTTCCTTAAGTCCTGTAGTTGTGTGTTTGTGCGTCTTTGGGTCAACATCTGGATTGACCCGAAGGGCGCACTTTGGAGTCTTCCCGTTCTCCTTAGCAAGTCGAATCAGATTCTCAAGCTCCGCCTCGGATTCGATGTTGAAATATGCGAT
>CAYZTY010000059.1:0-14786 GCA_964481525.1 uncultured Pirellulales bacterium | reverse complement strand
TGGCGCGTGGCTAGGGCGCAATTGCAGCGGATTTCTGACAGTTTTCAGCCGGGTCTTACACCGCTTGGGGCTGAGATTGAGTTAAGCAATCTTGGCTTCAGGACCATTGCACGGCCCGGCCAGCAGGAGTCGACCGGCGACTCGGCCTATGACGGCTTTAAATACTTTTACGATTTTCATCTTGATATTTTGTCCTGGAAGCTCGGTGGTTATATCGACGACCATAGCGGCCGGACCGACAACGCAAGACGCCGAGGTTTTTTGGAATTAGCACCCGGCCGACTTAATACCGCCAAGGAACTCTCCCGGCCGGCGACCGACGACCCGTGGCTGCTGAACCAGCTTATTCACGAAATTACCCTTTTTTACGATGTTGCACCGCACAGTCTGCATCTTTCATTTCAGCTTCGCAGGAAACAAATTGGCAGGCAGAAGCTGCTGCCCCTGGGTTTTGTTAAATGCCTGCTTGTACTCGGCGGAGGATTGCAGCAGAAAGATACAGGCCGGCTGTGGGTATCGAGGATGGACCACGATGAAATCGAGGAGTACAGGTATGGAGAAGAGCTGGTTTTTGCCCGTACGAGCAGACGCAAGTGGTATATGGGCGAGGATGAAGTAGCCGATAAAACGCCGAGTCACGCTGTAACTTATGTCCAGCAGTATAAATTTATTAGGCTGGACCGGCGGGCGAATTATGAGCCGTTGATTTTAGCGTTGAAAGGTCTGCAGTTGGCATATAATCCCGCGGACTATCTAACCAGTGAACAGCTCAAGGCAAGCAAGAAACTTCGACAGGAATTTAACCAACTGAAAAGATGGGCGGCTGAGCTCACACCCATAGGACCGCAAACAAGGGCCAAATTCCTTGAGACTATTAAAGCCGGCCTGATGGGTGAGTACCTTCATCGACCGGCACACAAGTTGCACTACATCGATTGGGTATTGAGCGCGATTGATGTGCAATTGCGAATCTTTAACCAGCAACTGAAAAAGCCCTCATAGCAGAACAGTGTTTAGGGGGATTCACAGGTGATTCTTGCGGCGCTGACGATATATCCTTTTCCTTTTGAGCTTTTTTATAGCAAATCTTACCACCTCGTCGTGGTCAAAGCCCATTGACGGCAGCCTGTTTATATCGAACCATTTCGCTTCTTTAGCGTCGTCGGCTGCTCTTATTCTGGTTTGGTCCGGCTCGGCGATGCCGAAAAAGACAACGCTGATATTTCTGCCGCGAGGGTCCCGGCCGATTCGGCCGAATGCCCGCAGCTGTTCGAGTTTTATGCCGGCAAGACCCGTTTCTTCCGCTAATTCTCTGGCGGCGGCGCCGGTTAACTCCTCATCCATTTCCACAAAGCCGCCGGGCAAAGCCCATTTACCTTTGAACGGTTCTTTGGCACGTTTGATGAGCAGCAGATGGGCCCGGCCTTTGATAAAGGCAAAGACTGCTGCATCGACAGTAACCATTGGGCGAGGCCAATCGTAGGTATATTTGCGGCGTTTTCCCATTTAGATAGACCTTCTCAAATATTTTGCAGGCTCGTCAGGATTAGTTAGCTAAATTTGCAGAAACAGTGTAAATCCCGAACAGGTCAGTGTCTAACAAAAAAGCGGTGTAAATCGACAGAGAATTTACGTACAATATCGTCGTAATGGTTCGCTTAAAGAAAAATAACGGCACAGCGCTCAAGGTAGGTCGGCTGAAACTTGCCGATGGGTGGAAAGGGCTGGTTTGCTTGAACAATTCAAAAGGCAGGGGGTTTTCCATAGCGGATTGGTCGGTGTGTTTGGCGAGGCCAAGGTCAGCTATCGAGGATTATGAAAAGCTTCTCAAGAAAGAGGAACCATCGCTCGTAATACAAAAGGATATTGTAGTAGGGCGGGAGAAGCTTTCTGTGGTTGTGAAATACGATGCAAGGCGCATAGGCCTGCGGGGGTGGCTGCGGTCATTACGTCCGGGCAGGGCGGTTCGAAACTTCAGGACGGCAGTCAGGCTGCTTGAGGGTGGCATCCCGGCAGCGCCACCTGTAGCAGCCATTTACAAAAGGAAATATCTCTCAATAGTAGAGAGTATATATATTGCCGAGTATGTCGATGGTAGCGCCAATTTATATAATTTCCTGACGGAGCAATTACCACAAGGCAGGATTGAACAGTATGCCCTTAAGAAAGAACTGGCGGAGCGGATTGCAGGCATTCTGGCAAGGCTGCATAAGATGGGGCTCTGGCATAGAGATGCGAAAGCGAGCAATTTTGTTGTATGCCGGGACTCTGAAGGGCGATGTGCGGTAAAGCTCGTGGATATGGATGGTATAAAGCGTTATATGCTGGGCCGTCGACGGCGGCAGTTGCAGCCTTTATGGCGGCTGGCCGCTTCGCTTGTGGGCCTTGTCACTCGCAGCGATTACTTGCGGACATTTATTCTGTACTGTAACCTTTGCGGCATTCAGGAAGGGCGGCGGCAAATTTACCGCCGGCTTGCCGTAAGGGCAAGGACCAAATGGCTCTTAAATTCGCAAAAGGTGCAGACGTTGAACGACGGTTTTAATAATATCCTGATAATAAAGCCAAGCTCTCTGGGGGATATAGTACTTGCCCTGCCTGCACTTTCAACGCTTCGAAAAGGTTACCCGGCCGCGCATATTACCTGGCTGGTGCGTCCGGACTTTGCACCATTGCTGCGCAAAAATCCATATTTGTACGAGATAGTTCTATTCGACCTTAAATTTTTGGGCAAGGCTTTGTATAATCCGGCAGCACTATCAGAGTTGGTCTTGCTGATAAAGCGGCTTCGCAGCAGGCGGTTTGATGCGGTCTTTGATTTTCAGGGGCTCCTGCGGACAGGTCTTCTGGGTTGGCTCAGCGGCTGCAATAGGCGTTTTGGAATGGCCAATGCACGAGAGCTGGGCCACCTTTTCTATAATCGCAAGATAGTCCAGGACCGCGGTTGTATTCATCTTGTTGATTATTATAGAAAGATGGTAGCAGCCTCGGGGGCAAATGTGGACGAGATAGAATTTTTACTGCCTGGCCGGCAGGAGGCTGAGCGGCAAGTTGAGCGATTGTTGGCTGAGAATGGAGTTGATAAAGACAGTTACGCGGTCTTAGTACCGGGTTCAGCCCATGTTGAAAAGTGCTGGCCGGTCGAGAAGTACGCGGTGCTCGCGGATAAAATAAGCTCACAGTTCGGGTTTAGCATCGTGGCTGTGGGCACAGAGGTGGAGAAACAGGTCACAGCGCGATTGAAAATGCTGACAAAAACTACCATTGTGGATTTTGCCGGCTTAACAAATATTCCTGAGCTTGTAGCATTGCTGCGAAACGCACGGATTGTCGTAAGCAATGACACGGGACCGGGGCATATTGCCGGTGCCCTGGGTGTTCCAGTGGTGTTGATTTTCGGGCCGACTAATCCGGCAAGAGTGGCTCCTTATGGAAGAAGCCACACAGTGGTGGTAATTGACGGTAATAAGCGTGGTGCGGGGCTGCGCAGCTTGGAGCCTCGGCACAGAATTGAAGCTATCGAGGTTGAGCAGGTCTATGCAAAGGTCTTTGAACAACTGATGCCAAGTGTCAATGAGCACAAAAAGGGGTAGTTTTTGCGCAGGCTACTGCATATATGTATTGTAGAATTTCTCAGTTCGCTTTTGTTACCTGCAGACTTAGTACGGCTCCACCTATCTTGATATCCTTGGTATGCTCAGAAAGTTGGCCCTCTGCAGAGGTCAGCTTGTTGCATAGGGTTTCACGGCAGATATAGTCATAATGCTCAGTGATAGCTTCATCAACGATTTCATCTTTGGTTCTGAAACTTACCGTAATGTGGTCTTGTATCTCCAGGCCTACCTCTTTTCTCAGTTGCTGAATGTGACGGACAACGTCGCGGGCCAGCCCTTCACGCTGCAGTGATTCGGTAATTTCGATATCGAGCAACAAGACAGGTTCTGTGTAGTCGGATATTGCGAGAGTTTCAGGGAAGCTGCGTTCTACAATTATATCCTCCGGCTGGAGCTGCCAGCTTTTTCCGTCGGTCTGCAGAACAACTTCCTTACCATCTGCCACGGCCTGGGCAATAGATTCGGGGGACTGCTCATCCAACAATTTAGTTACGGTTTTAACGTCGGCGCCGAATTTTGGGCCGATAGTCTTGTAGTTGCACTTGACGGTGTAAGTTACATATTCCTCGAGATTGTCGATAAACTGTAGTTGCTTGATATTCAGTTCGTCCAGGATATGTGGCTCAAAGCGTTTCAGGACCCGGTGTGAATGGTCATTCACCACACCGATTAACCTTGAGAGGGGCTGGCGTACACGGATTTGCTTGGCCTCGCGAATACTCAGCACGCGCGAGACAACATCTGCCACCAGGTCCATCTCACCTGCCAGTGCTTCATCATACAACGAGGCGTCGAACTGTGGGTAAGCGCAGTGATGTACGCTTTCAGGGGCGCTGATATCGAAAGAACGAACGAGATTCTGGTACATTTGTTCAGCAATGAAAGGTGTTATCGGCGCCAGTACTTTAGCCAGGTCTACGAGCACGCGATAAAGTGTTTGATAGGCGGCCAGCTTGTCGAAGTCTGATTCGCTCTTGGGTCGCCAGTATCGCCTGCGATTCCGGCGGACGTACCAGTTGCTGAGCCTTTCGATGAAATCCTCGGCGCACTGTACGACGGAGGCAACGTCAAATGTGGTAAATGATTCATTTGCGGTTCTAATGAGCAGTTGAAGCTTGCTGAGCAGCCAGCGGTCGATGTCCTGCAGGCTGTCATAAGGTAGAGGCTCTCTTGCCGGGTCAAAACCGTCGAGAAGTGCGTAATTGACAAAGAAGCTGTACACATTCCACCAGGTGCTGAAGACGCGACGTTTGACCTGTTCGCCGGAGTGGTATCCGAAGTTTAAATTGTTAACGGGATTCTGCCGGCAGTAAATCCACCTCATCACGTCGGCTCCCATTTTTTCGACGGCCTCGTCAAACCAGATGGCGTTGCTGGCGGATTTATGCATCTCCCGGCCTTGTTCGTCCCGGACAAGGGCATGGCCCAGCAGCGTCTTGAATGGCGCGATTCCTTCCATCATAGTACTCATAGCGAGAAGGGCGTAAAACCAGTTGCGGAACTGCCCCGGAAAACATTCGAGAACCAAATCGGCTGGTATCCAGTTTTGCCAGTACTGGCGGTCTGTGCTGTATCTTACCGTGGAGTAGGGCACGATGCCGGCATCAAGCCAGGGATTACCTACGTCAGGGATGCGTTTAGCTAATTGGCCGCATTTTTCGCACTTTATCCGTATCGCGTCAATCCACGGACGGTGAGGGGAATTACCCTCGAACTGCTCCCATCCTTGCACCGTGCGTTCTTTAAGTTCTTCTTTACTGCCAACAACTTCGAAATGGCCGCACTCGCACTCGAATATGGGAAGGGCCAGCCCCCAGGAGCGCTTTTTGCTTATCATCCAGTCGTGCATATTCTCGAGCCAGTTTAACTCCTGCTCGCGCCCCCATTCCGGTATCCAGCGAATCTTTTTCACGATGTCCATAATTTCTTTTCGCCAGGACATACTGATATACCATTCGTCCACGGCCCGGAAGACAAGCGGCGTGCTGCACCGCCAGCAGTGCGGATAGTCGTGAGTATAAGTTTCTTTTTTGTAATAAAGTTTCTTTGCCTTCAGATTCTCAAGGACCTCATCGGCAACCTGACCGGCCATCTTGCCCGACAAAAAGCCGTATCCTTCTCCATAGATGCCGCCTTCGTTAATCGGCATTAAAACCGGCAGCTTAAAATCCCTGCCCAAATCGAAATCTTCCTTGCCGCAGCCGGGTGCGATGTGAACGATGCCGACACCTTCGGTCTCAGCAACCTGGTCCCAGGTGATGACGCGGTGAGTGTAATTTGCCTCGCCGAACGTTTTCTTAACAGCTTCAAATTCATCAAAGGGCCCATTGTACAACCAGCCAACCATATCACGCCCGGTTACTATTCCTTCGACCGTATATTCGCCTTTTTCACGCATTACGCCCACGAGCGATTCGGAAAGGTAATAGATTTCGCCGTTTTGACGGACCCTGGCGTATTTAAATTCGGGGTTGACGGCGCAGGCAACATTTGCGGACAGTGTCCAGGGCGTGGTGGTCCATATCAATAAATACTCATTCGGCCTATCGAGCAGGGGAAAGCGAACATAGATAGCAATGTCATCAACGGTTTTATAGCCTTCACGGCGCTCCTGCTCGGAAATGCCTGTCTCACAGCGAGGGCACCAGGGCATCGAATCGAGGCCCTTGTAGATCAGGCCGCGTTGGTGACACTTCTTAAGAAAGGCCCAGATGGTGTAGTTGTTCTCGTCGCTCATTGTGTAGTAGCTATTAGACCAGTCCATCCAGTAACCCAGGCGGATGGATTGGTCGGTCTGGACTTTTGAGTATTTCTCGACACGGGCCTTACAACTATTTACAAACTGCTCTAAGCCTGCCCGCTCGATGTCGGCCTTCGTCTGGTAGCCGAATTCTCTTTCTACTTCCACCTCAACCCAGAGTCCCTGACAGTCGAAGCCGTTCTGGTGTCGAAGCTCATGGCCGGTCACAGCATAATAACGTTGATAGCAGTCTTTGAGTGTTCTGCCCCAGGCGTGATGGACGCCCATCGGGTTATTGGCGGTGATAGGGCCGTCCAGAAATGACCAGCGTTTTTTGCCGGCATTTTTCGTGCGAAGTTTCTCAAATGCCTTTGTTTCGGCCCACCACTTGAGGATTTCGTGCTCAAGCTGGATATGATTGCACGTAGAATCAACCTTTTCGAACATTCAACTATCTCCTGGAAGCTGAATTAGTTAAAACAATTATAATAGAAGGGAAACGACGGCTTGTCCAGCCTCGGCGCAAATTTTTGGGACGGGCCAATGGGAGCTTCAGGTCTGGATACCGATGCCTAAGTTCCTCAGCACCGCACGATTTGTCCGGCGCACCGCCTCAACAAGGACCTCGTAAGGGCTCTGGTCTTCTCTGAGCAGGCCTTGCTTTAGAACACCGAGGCGAGTGTCAAACCGGTCAATGTACTGGCAGCGGTGGTAGCCGATTAGATAGGGCTTGGCAAAGGCATCGTGCAGATACCTGGCGTATGCTTCGGCCGCAGCGGCCTCATCCGGCAGTTGGAGCCACATTGTTTTGGGGTAAGCATCGGTGTAGAAGCTGCTCTGGTGGTCGCCGATTAAGATAGGCTTGCCGGTGAGCTTGTGCAATTTATCAAATAACTCGGCATTGAAAGATACTCGCCATGGCTGAAGAGAAAGGACGTCGATATAGGGCAGGGCTTCTTTCAGGACGAGCTCGGGGTGGTCGCCGGCGAGGTAGCGGTCTGCGAGGATAAGATGCTCGGGGTCGTGCTCTCGGGTGGCCTGTGCAGCGAGGCTGTAATACCGGCGGGCAATAAGGGCAAGGAATTCGGCATCATCCCGGTAAACCTGGGGCCGGAAAATATCAAGCCTGGCGAAATCGTTGGCAGCAAGCTCATCAAAAGATTTTGTGTCAATGCCATAGGTCTTGGTGAAGCGGATTGGATTATTCACATATCTTTCTTTGAGGAATTGCACGTACCGCAGTTTTCCCGGTGAGGAGCTATCCATCGCGCGAATGGCTGATACCCAGTCGGTGCCGCGTTTTTTCCGGGCTTTCTGGATATCCCACTGCGGGGTGTCAGTCCAGTGATAACCCAGCAGATTAGGATTATTCCTTGCAGCATGGCAGACTTGCTTGACCTTTAGCCGTATGTGCTCCTGATAGGCAGGCGCAAAGACGTCGGGATAGCTGAACATCTCCTGTGGCATCCAGTATGAGACATTTGCGAGATAAACTTCAGCGACGAAAGGCAGCTTATCCCACATCTGGCGGGGACAGTCATAGCCTGTTGTGTTGAAGCCCCAGTTTGTCAGGTCTGTGACCGCCTTGTCAGCGACTTTTTGCCAATTGCCGGCGTACTGACGGTTAAAAACCTCATGTGTGTCTTCCCGCGCGATAGCACTGACGTGGTTGAGACCCAGTGAGATGAATCGAGACCCGTCAGGCGTCATGAGCCACCATCTGCCGTCAGCCTGCTCAAGAGTAAATACTTTGCGTTGCCGCTCGTTAACATTTGTTTTCATAGGCCTGCTCCGATTGCTTTGGCAGGTATCTGCTTTTCTTTTGTGTCATGCTCTTCGTCCTGCGGGATGTTAATTGTGGGTGTGCTTCGAAGTTAGCTAAACGAGATATCCAGTATCATCATAATAATGAAACCAGATAATACCGACCAGGTTGCAAGGTCGGTATTGCCGCCTCGTTGTGACTCAGGTATAACCTCCTCTACTACGACGAATATCATTGCCCCCGCGGCGAAGCCCAAAGCATACGGCAAAATTGGTTCTGCGATAAAAACCACCCATGCGCCAAGGACCCCTGCAATGGGCTCGACAATTCCCGAAAGCTGCCCATACCAGAAGCTTCTGGCTCGGCTCATCCCCTCGCGACGTAAGGGCATTGCGACGGCAAGGCCTTCGGGTAGATTTTGAATACCCAGCCCAACAGCCAGAGCGACAGCAGATGAAAGAGCGGCAGTGGAATTACTGACGGCGGCCGCACCGAAAGCCACGCCGACAGCCAGGCCCTCGGGAATGTTGTGCAGTGTTATCGCGAGGATAAGAAGCGTGCTTCGTCGCCAGCTGGTCTTTATCCCCTCGGCTTCATTCGTCGGAAAGTTAATATGCAGATGCGGTAATATCCTGTCTACAAACGAGAGCAGAAGTCCACCGATTATAAATCCGATTGTAGCAGGCAACCAACACGGTAAATTCATCGCTTCAGAAATTTCGATCGCCGGAGCCAGAAGGGACCAGAAGCTAGCCGATAACATAATACCGGCCGCAAGGCCGAGCATTGCATCGAGGAGCTTCCTGCTCAGGTCTTTCATCAGAAACACGGCTGCTGCCCCAAGCGACGTCATCGCCCAGGTAAAACAGGTTGCAATAAAGGCTTGTAGTACAGGATGAAGGTTCTTGAGTAGATCCAACATAGGCTAACCCTACATTTAATTTGGATGCATAATATAGGCTGTGGTTGTAAGTGAATTATAACCGATGTTTGTATCTATGCAAGCTGGATGAAGGTTTTGAGCGAAAAGAAAATATGATAACGGCGTGCTAAGATGAGACGGGAGCCGGCTTGTGGCGACTTGCCGGCTCTCGTTTTTCGTCACCTGTACTGAGTAAGGTCGAAGTAATGAAAATTAGCTAATGTGACGGCTGATGATGAACCATAGAGTCAACGTAAGCGGCCCTAAGTAGATTGCGCCTACTATAAGCACTTTCGTCAACGGGTTCATTTCTTCACCCTCCTACCTGATTAATTTTTGCAGGGGTGCTTACAATACCGCCCCATAGAGACAACTGCTAACCTTCACCTTAAAGAAAATACTTTGGAAACCCTACTAAACCCCCTTCTCCGAAGCGCTGTATTCGTGCCTTTAGTTTTGTCAAATCTTGCAATTCCAAGGCACGCACTTTACTGGGAAACTTACTTCCAACCCCCATTTGGTATCTGCGAATTTACACTATTATTGTATCGTTTTTGGGCTGCAAAGTCAAGCAAATTACGGCCGGGATTCGCTGGTTGATAGTGCGGCTCTCAACGACCGAAAATATCGATTTCGATTCGTGCTAATCAGTCTTTGGGGCGTGAAGAGCTTTTATTTTCGGAGCTTGAGGGGAAATTCAAGGCAGGAGCTCCAGATTTTCGGGTTTACATTGTTGACAAGAATACAGTATTTGGTTTACCATACTTCGGCGGCGGTTTTTCGGTAAAAGACCGGGGGCCGGTGCCGGGAAAACCCGATGTGAAAGTAATAATCGTAATACCTGCTCGCTACAACTCGAGACGATTTGCCGGGAAAGTTCTCGCCAAAGATACCGGCAAATTCCTTATTCAGCACACCTTTGAGAGGGCCTGCCAGGCCAAGCTGCCGGAAAAGGTACTCATTGCGGCCGACGACCAAAGAGTCGTCGAGGCCTGCCAAACATTCGGGGCCGAGTGCATTTTGACCAGCGCCGAGCATAATAGCGGCACGGACCGCATCGCAGAAGCGGTGGCCGGGATTGACGTCGAGATTGTGGTCAACCTGCAGGCCGACGAGCCGGAGATTGAGCCGGGCAATATCGATTATGTAGCGCAGCTTCTGCTGGATAACCCGGATTACCCAATGGCTACATTAGTGGCCGAGTTCGAGAATGCCGGGCAAATCGCCGACCCGAATATCGTTAAGGTGATTACCGACGGCAGCAGGGCTATTTATTTCTCGCGTGCGCCTATTCCTTATGACAGGGCCAAATCCGGCATAGGGGATATTCGGCAATATCTTCGCCATCTTGGGATTTACGCCTACCGTAAGGAATTTTTGCTAAAAATCACCGCCTTGCCGCAAACGCCGCTGGAGAAAACGGAAAAGCTTGAACAACTGCGGGCAATCGAGAACGGCTTTGGAATATTAACCGGCAAAGTCAAACACGTCTGCGACGGGATAGATACACCACAACAATACTCCGAATTCGTAAAAAGATATAAGTCTGCCACAGAGAAAAAAGAATAATTTGTATCAAAGCCACAGAGAAATAAAAGGTATATGTTTAGCCACAGAGGACCCAGAGAACACAGAGATATAAAAATTAGTAAAATGATTCCTGCTGAAAGTATGGAAGAGGATTACAAGGTTATTTAGCAAAAAAATGGAAATTAATGAAACAATAAATAGATGGTTTCAAGAAACAGAAGACAAGCTTAGTACCAGAATAGATAAGAATAAATTTAGGCCTCTGGATGGCCTTTGTGTAGCTGTTCATAAAGCGGCGAGGGATTATTGTAATGCAATTTTTCACCTTGTGGAAAAGAATCATTTGCTACCGGCAGAAGCTTTACTGCGGTGTTTATGCGAGTTATTTGTAAAATTGAGCTGGTGTTTGGGTGTGACCGATGGTCCTTTTACAGAAGAGGAAAGTGAGGTAGTTGAGCAAAAAATCAAACAATGGGAAAAAGACACATTATGTAGGAACATAAAAAACTTAAAAAAATTTAAGGAAGCAGCTGCAGCTGTTTCAGATAAGAATCTTGAAGAAGAAATTGACTCGGGGATAAGAAAGCTGAAACAAGAACCTTTGCTTGGAAATAACGAAGTTAAAAGAATGCCGAAATTTTTTGATGTTATTAAAGAGATGCCCAAAATCTTTGAGACAGAAGTCTACCCGCTATTATACCTCCAATTTAACAATGCGGTACATATGGATGTAACAAGTTTGGTAGGTTTTTATACAGGAGAAGATAAGAATAACAAGGATGATCTTATTCGATATTGTGTGGGGCATGCTTTCCATATTAATTCTGTGATTTGTATGAATTACGATATTGATATAAATTCTCTCGAGGATGAATACCGTCGAATAGAAAATAGTTTTTAACTTTTTTCTCTGTGAACTCTGTGGCCTCTGTGGCTAAGAAAAAGAAATTTGATTTCTCTGTGGCAAAGGAATAAAGGAATATTTATGGCAAAAGATAACGACTTGTTAGCTTCTGTTAGTGATGTTTCGACTGAGAGTGAGTTTTTCTCGTTAATGCCGGCCGGGTACAAGAAAGGCAAAACTCGGTACGTCGTCGTTGTCGGTACGGTGATGAGCGGCTTGGGCAAGGGTATATTCAGCTCCTGTCTGGGCAAGCTTATGCAGGACAAAGGGCTGAAGGTCGCGCCGATAAAACTCGAGGGTTATCTTAATATGGACTCAGGCACGCTCAATCCGTTTCGTCACGGCGAAGTGTTTGTGCTCGACGACGGGATGGAATGTGATATGGACCTCGGGACGTACGAACGGATGCTGAACCAGAACCTCAGCAAAGCAAATTTTGCGACCAGCGGCCAGATATTCAGCTCAATCCTGCACAAGGAGCGGCACGGTGATTATCTCGGCAGGGATGTCCAAATGATACCTCACGTTACCGGGGAGGTTAAGCTGAAGCTGCGGGAGCTTGCAGCACAGGCCGATGCCGACATAGTTTTCGTGGAAATCGGCGGAACAGTGGGCGATTTGGAAAATGCCTTTTATATCGAGGCAATGCGCGAGCTTGCTTACGAGGAAGGGCCCAACAGCACGTGTTTCGTTGCACTTACTTATGTGCTGGAGCCGCAGACACTGGGCGAGCAGAAATCGAAGGCCGCCCAGCTCGGTATAAGGCAGCTTATGCAGACGGGGATTCAGCCGGATATTATCGCCTGCCGCGCGCATAACCCGGCCAGTGAAAAAGTCAGAGAAAAAATAAGTGTTTACAGCAACGTGCCCTTGGGCAGGGTCTTCAGTATGCATGACTCGGCCAGTATCTATATGATACCGGCGATGCTGCGAGACAGCGGGCTGGATTTCGAAGTCCTCAGACTCCTGAAAATCGAGGATAGAATCAAGCTTCGCCACGAGCGACGGGAATGGGCGAAGTGGTGCGATTTTACCGATAAGCTTGCAAATTTTACTCATACAGTGAGAATTGGGATAACCGGCAAGTATACTTCCGTTCGCGACAGCTACGCCTCCATAATCAATGCTCTGGAACACTCCGGAATCGGACTGCAGTGCGAAGTCGAGTTGAAGTGGATTGAGACCACGCAAATAACGGATTCGAATGTGGGCGAGCATTTAGCTGATGTTGACGGGATTATCGTTCCCGGAGGATTCGGGACGCGGGGCACGGAAGGTAAGATAGCCTGTGTCAAATTCGCGAGATTGAACAGTCTGCCGTTCTTGGGAATGTGTTTCGGTTTTCAAATGGCGGTTATCGAATACGCCCGTAACGTCTGCGGACTGGCCCAGGCCAACAGCACAGAGTTTGAGCCTGACTGCGTCAAGGCGGTGATTGACATACTTCCCGAGCAGAAACAAATCGAGGACCTTGGGGGAAATATGCGGCTGGGCGGCAAAGATATACAGCTTAAACCCGAAACCCTTGCCTGGCGGTTATTTAACCACAACAACAGCGTTAGAATGCGGTTCCGCCATCGTTATGAGGTTGACCCGGCCTATATCAAAACACTCGAAGAGGCCGGATTAGTCTTTTCAGGTAAAGCACCGGGTCAGCCGATTATGCAAATCCTCGAGATTCCTGAGCATCCTTACTTTATAGCAACCCAGGCACATCCGTGTCTGACTTCCAGACCACTGCGGCCAAATCCTATGTTCGTAGGACTGATTGCTGCCGCGAGAAAAAAACGTTATTCAAAACAACAACTACCCGACTGCGTCGAAGCAGTCCAGACAGTGTGCACTGCCGATGTAAGTTAAAGACGGGCAAGGGGTAGATGTTTTCGGCGGGAAAATTACCCCAAGGCTGGCTGTATTGAATTTATTCTTAAGCCTAATCGCTTTCGTCTTGGAGTTGTTTTAGCTTTGCCTTGAGTTTTTCATTTCCCTTCTGGAGTTGAAGGTTTTCCTTACTGCATTCACTGAATGAAGTCATTATGGAAGAGGTTAACTCTTTTGAATCTTTCTCAAATTTTTCCTTTTCCTCTCTACACTCCTCAAGCAGCTTTATTTGTTCGTCGAGCTGCCGGTTGAGCTGTTTGAGCTCTGCAGTTAATCGGAGGTTTTCATCTGCGATTAGCCTGCTCTTTCTCACGCTCGATTGGTTAAGCTCTTCCTCGCAGCCGCTGTTTAACACAAGTACAGAGGTAAATATCGCTAAAACAAAGGCGATATACGTCATCTTTTTCATTTAAAAATCCTTTCAAATGAGGCAATTTCCTGACAGACAGTTAAGACCGGCGGTTACTATATCGGTTATGGCCATCTGGTGTCAAGAGCGGGTTGGATGTGCTTTTGGGCCCGGTTCCGGCTTTTTCGGGTCGAGCGGCTGGCCAAAAAAAAATGAAAGGTTCTGCCGTGGCGATAGAACCTTCCATTTTCCTGCAACTGACCGGGGCCGGCCCAAAAATCCGAATTTGCCCAACCCCCGGCTGCAGCAAAGTTTTGCGTTGCGACTTACTTGGCCGGGTTCACCGGCTACCTACTAAAACCTGTTTAAGCTTTAGCAGGTCCTCGATTAAATGGTCGAGCTACTTTTTCTTCTTTTTCCTTTTCTTAGCGGTTTTCTTCTTTGCTACTTTTTTCTTTGCTGCTTTTTTCTTCGCTCTTTTTTTCGCCATTATCCTTTCACCTCCTTTCGGCTGATTTAATTTTTTACCTGAACTTCGCTATTGTAACCTTGCACATGTTGCTGTTCCACTATTAACTTTACACAATAATAATACCTTATTATATATTTTATCGTCCAAACTTTCAAAAATACTTCATAAAAAAATTTTTTGTCAATGTTTTATTGCCATTCGATTTCGAGTGAAACAACATTTGTGAAAGCCGAAGAGATGAGTTTTATCCTTACGATTTGTTTCGTCCTGTGCAAAAGTTTTGTTGTCATCGCAGCGTGCAAAACAGCGTTTTGCTTTAGTTTTAATGGTTTATTCGAGGTTTGAATTAAAATATGATGAAGGAGTTGTTTTGCGTTAAGTTATAATTTAGGTTGTAATAATTGAAGAGAATGCTATCATAAGTCAAAAAGTATTCGGCTGATTTTTTCTCTTATGACGTTCCATATTTTTTAGTAATTTTGCCATACTGTTTCTTAAAAAAACACAGTTTTGTTGTTAATTGTTTTTAAGATGGAAAGAAAAATAGCATTGTTTGGCGGAACGTTTGACCCGATTCATAAGGGCCATACCATTGTTGCGGAATATACC
>CAYZTY010000058.1:7654-15154 GCA_964481525.1 uncultured Pirellulales bacterium | reverse complement strand
TGTAGGCGTGATTTCCGGCCTGAGTGCCAGTTCTCGACCGCCTCTGTCCTTCAGGGAGAAAAGCTGCTCGACGATTTCATCACCGCTTTTTATCTGAAACATCTTGAGGTATTCGAATATCGGGCCGTCATATTCTTCGAAGCCGTTGCGCAACGAGGTCTTTCTCCAGCCCTCGATTATCCAGTTTCGCCGGGCCATTTCAGCGGGATAAAAATCCCTCGTTCCCTTTACCGGTTGTATTTTCATTTGTTCTCGCTTCGCAGTTTAGAGCACATAGCCTCGGTCCCCAGCCTACAGAACTATCAAGCTTTTCAACATCTGACCTTTACCTTTGCCTTCCTGCGGTTTTTGAGCTTGGGCTTTTCGGCGAGGTTATTACCGAATTTTATTTTTATATATTCTTCCATCTGCTTATCATTAGTAAAGTGCAGTTCAAAGTCGTATTCACCATCGGTATAATCACAATCTTTGACACTGTAGGACCTGCAAAGCTTTGGTCTTTTCGGGTATATTGCGCAGCGATGCCCATTATTCGTGAGGTGCCTACATTTGTTTTTCACATTGATGTACCAGTCGCCCTCTTCGACAAAAACAGTAATATCCTTATGACACAGAAACCATCTTATATCGTCATAGTCCTCCTCTGTCTCGGGTGTTTCTATTGGAAATGCAAAGTATCTACAGCACAAGCCCGGACATTCATCACACAAAACTTTTTTCGACATTACTTCTAACTCCTCATTTCAAAACAGTACAGTATCCTTTTGTCTCAACTTCGCGCAGAATGCAAGACGTATTATAAACAGGCCGTTATCTCTGGTCAAGGAATCTGAGAAGATGGAAAAATAATACATCAACAAAAAACGACCACCGGCACCTATGGCAACAAAATCATTGAATCATACCAACAAGAATGTTAGTATACACAAAGTGAAGCAACGAAGATGGACGAATCTTCCCCGGCCCGCTGTTTTGTCTACCGCCTACGGTCATCGTCATGCCGGGGCAAAGGGCATTTGTCCGGGCCGAACTAAGCAATGGGCGAGGCGGTCGTTATCACGCTCAGGCGTGTAATTGCTTATCACAAAGATGGGTAAAGCAACTGATATTTTTAACCTTCTCAGGTTAAGAGAAGCTCAAGCTGCTGCAAGTCTACAGCGGGCTCTTATTATCCAGCCCGGGGCATTAGGTGATTGCATACTGACCCTGCCGTTGGCGGAGTTTATGAAGACGGCGTTACATCTGACCAGAATTGACTTGCTAAGTAACACCGAATACACGGGTATTCTGCCGGGCCGAACTTGTATAGACAGTATCCGTGCGCTCAATTCGGTCGAGTTGCACAGGTTGTTTATGGAAGCCCACGAATTTAAACTTGAAGACCCAGACCCTTTAATCAGGGCTTTTGCAGACTACGAATGGATTATCAGTTTCCTGGGTGAGGCGGAAAGCCAATTCGAACGAAACCTGATTTTCACAGCCAATTGCAGTCACGGTGTGGAAGTAATAATCCTGCAGCTCAAGGCGCCAACGGACTTTACCAGCCATATAAGCAACTTTTATATACAACAACTCCTTGAGCAGATTGTCCTCTTCGAGTCACAGGAACCACAAAACCGCTCTTCCGACGCACTTCAAACCGTCTGTGACAGGACTTTAGTAAAGGCGAGAAAAACTGATATAAATTACGGGCGAACTCTCCTGAAGGAAATGGACCTACAAGAACCAGAGAAACTGCTGCTGATTCATCCCGGCAGCGGCAGCCCGGAAAAATGCTGGCATATAGAAAATTTTTGTTGCGTTGCCGAGATGCTGAAATCAGAAGGTTTTAAAGTCCTATTCGTGTTAGGTCCTTGTGAACTGGAAAAATTCACCCAAAAAACCATTAATATGCTCAAGGCCATCGGGTCTTGTGTGTCAGAATTATCCTTATCGGAAGTTCTGGGATTTATGAGCTGTGCTGACTACTTTCTCGGCAATGATAGCGGCATAACGCACCTGTCTGCTGCTATGGGACTCAAGACTGTGAGTGTTTTCGGTTCGACAAATCCCTGCCTATATAGGCCAATTGGCCCAAAAGTTAAGGTATTGCAGCTCAAACAGGCGGATTTCAGCCGTCCCAGCCCAAGCTCACAACAACAGCTTGTGCAGATAATAACGGGTATACGATAAAGGGGTCTCCGGAACCCCTTAGAAGGCCTGCAATTATCCTTAAAGGGTCGGCTTTGCTATTTGACTGGGCTTATTTGCGTGGTATAATAAATCGTTTAAGTATAGTATTACCGGGCTTGCCAATAGGCAAGAAGTGTTAAAAAATACAGGACAAGGACCGTGAAAATGCAATCGAAAACCTTAGGGGAATTAGCGAAGTATGTAAAAGGAAGAGTTATCGGCGACGCGAATATCATGATCCGCTCGGCATCAACACTGGGTCGGTCCGCCGAGGGCGATATAAGCTTCCTGGCAAATCCAAAGTACGCAAAACAACTGAAAAGCACAAAGGCAAGCGCGGTCATAGTAGGCAATGAGTTGAATGCCTCCGTGCCACTGCTCGTAGCTGAAGACCCCTATTATGCTTTTATGCAGATTCTCGTTCTCCTGCACGGTCACAGAACCCATAATAACGTGGGTATTAGTAAGCGGTGCTCAATCGCCGACAGTGCGAAAATCGGCGTCGACTGCAACATCCACGATTATGTAACAATCTCGGACAATGCAAAAATAGGAGACAGATGCATAATCTACCCATGTGCATATATCGGGCGGGACGTGCAGATAGGTAATAATTGCATTATTTACCCAAACGTTGTTATCTACGACGGCACCAAAATGGGCGACAGGGTGATTATCAACGCCAATACGACAATCGGGGAGGATGGTTTCGGCTTTGCCTCACACAACGGTATGCACCATAAAATACCGCAGATTGGAATCGTGGTCATCGAAGACGACGTGGAGATTGGTGCATTGTGCGGCATCGAACGAGGGACTCTCGGTGATACGGTTATCGGTGAAGGTGCGAAGCTGGGCGACCTGATTACTATTGGACATGGCGCCAAAATTGGGGCCCATTGCCTGCTTGTTGCCCAGGTGGGCATTGCCGGCTCAACCACGCTCGGACATCACTGCATACTCGGAGGGCAAGCCGGTGTAGTTGGTCATATCAACATTGGAAACAAGGTTACTATTGCCGCACAGTCAGGTGTTATTAACAATATTCCCGACGGTCAGGTAGTGGTAGGTGCACCGGCTATCGAGGCTGGTATCGGCAGACGCGCTTACAGTATGATACAATATCTGCCTGAGATGCGACAAGCCATTCGACAGCTTCAAAAACAACTGCAACAGATTCAACAACCGACGCCCTGCTCTCCTGAAAAATAGGTCGAGCTGTTGCCGGTTCTCGAAAAGGTTGTACAACTGAAAACTAACCACCACAGGCTAAGTCCTCAGTATCCGATGAAAAAAGACGAGGTAATCTCTTGACTAATGAAAATGTGTTGGGGTTGATTGCAGGAGAGGGGCGACTGCCTTTTCTCGTTTCTATGGGTGCAAGACAGGCGGGGTTCAAGGTCATTTGCGTCGGGCTGGCCGATAACGCCAACGCTTCACTGGCCCAGAATGTGGACATTTTTTATGAGGTTGCCCTTGCCCGGCCCGGAGACTGGATACGCAAATTACGGAAACACAATGTAAAACGCGCGATTATGGTCGGCCGTGTTGCAAAGCAGCGAATCTTTGTGTCCTGGCGGATATTACGTTATCTACCTGACTGGCGAAGCTTCAGAATATGGTACTGGCGGCTCCGCCGGAGGGACAAGCGAAACGATACCCTCCTGAGCGCAATTGCCGATGAGCTTGCCAGCGGCGGCATCGTCCTGGAGGACTCCATAATGTATTGTAAAGAGCATCTGGCAACAAAAGGCGTAATGACAAAATGCCAACCAAGTTTATCAGCAAAAGCAGACATCGAATTCGGCTGGCCCATCGTAAAAAAGCTTGGTGAGCTGGACATCGGCCAAGCTATCGCCGTCAGAGAACGCGAGATTATTGCTGTTGAAGCGATAGAAGGAACGGCTGAAATGATTGAGCGTGCCGGGTCGTTGTGTAAATCAGGCGGCTGGAGCCTTATAAAGGTATCCAAACCGGCTCAGGACCTGCGTTTCGACGTGCCATGCGTGGGGCCGGAGACAATAAGAAGTTTGGCTCAAAATGGAGGCAAATGCCTGGCCCTTGAAGCAGAGAAGGTCATAATTATCGACAAGCCGGAAACAATAGAACTTGCCAATCAACTATCAATTGCCGTTGTGGGGTACTAATTTCCGTGGCAATGTTTTCCTCAAGAAGGTCTTTTAACGATTACGATAAAGTGCAATTGAATGACTGCACGATATTAATCCGCAAGGATTTCCGCAACGCCGCCCTTGAGAATACACTTGCATTAGGCGAAAAGGCCCTTGATGAGAAGTACCATCTGACCTCGATAAAAGCTTCTGAATTTGCCCGCATCTTCAAATTTGCAGTTGAATTCTCAGGAAGCACTCAACAGGTTTTTTATAAGGAATACCTTTGCAGGTCAATGTGGGATTTTGCCAAGCATATTTTCCGTACCAGCAGGGCCAATCGCGCCTTTCAGGCAAGCCTGATGCTGCAGGAAAACGGCTTCAATGTGCCGGAGGTCATAGCCTTTGGAGAAGAAAGAAACGGCTTTTTCTGCAGGAGAAATTTCCTGTTGACGAGGGAAGTTGAGGATGCAAAACAGTTTTTTCTTTGTATCCGCGACCGTTGTCAAGATTTGACAAAAGAGACTTTGAGAGACAAACGCCGGCTTATAAGAGCTTTCGGGCAAACTATCGGCAGGATGCACGCCGAAGGTATATTCCACGGCGATTTGCGTTTGGGTAACATATTGGCAAGACAAAATAACTCCGGCTGGCAGTTTTTCTTTCTCGACAACGAAAGAACGCGAAAGTTTTTGAAACTGCCCGGCAGCTTGAGGTTAAAAAACCTTGTGCAGACAAATATGTTCAGGGAGGACATAAACAACACAGACCGGTTAAGATTTCTAAAGGCCTATCTCAGGGAAAATCATATAATTGCCCCCATACGAAAACTATGGGCCAAAAAAATTACTACTAAAACAAATAAACGCCTTACAAGTAAGAACAAATCACCTTCGATATAAACCAAAACGAAGCCGTCCCGCCGTTACTATCCACCACAAAAAAGATTTAATGTCAGGATATCGCCGAAAAGATTGAGCCAGCAGGCTGGATGCTGTTTCGGTCGAACCCTCCCGTAGTGCGCACCGACCTGCCCTGTAGCCCTCTTTGCTGAGTCTTCTCATAGCGATTTTTGGGGGGACGAGCTCTTTGCCGCCGCCGTTATAATAGAAGTTTTCGAGGATATTTAATTCTGTCTTGCGATTTATAAATGAACGCTTAGATAAATTGTCTGTATGACGGCGACGTTTAAATGTCGGCTTTGATAATGCGATAAAACGATACTTCAAAGATAATTGCAGCCATAATGCATAATCCGAACAAACCGGCAAAGAAGTGCCAAACCCCCCTGCTTCTTCCAGAATTTTTTTTGGAAAGAGCGAACCGCAGGAATGAACCAGGATGCTTTCAAAGAGATGCTGTGTTATATAGCCGCTATATAATTTTTTCCGTCTTCTCCTGCAGATATTCCCATTCTGGTCAATCGCTACATACGGTCCATAAACGATAACATCTTCGGTTTGCGTATCTATAACGGCCATCATTCGCTCGATTGCGTCGTGGAACAGAAGGTCGTCAGAGTCCAGAAAAGATATGTATCGGCCCCGTGCCAATTCTACCAGTTTATTTCTTGCGGCGGCATCGCCGGCATTCTCCTGCCAATAGTATCTAACATTGTACCCGGCTTGTTTAATCATTTCGTCGGTGCCGTCCGTGGAACCGTCGTCGACTATTACCACCTCATAGTCTTTATACGTTTGTGCAAATACACTCTTCAAGGTTTCCTTAAGATAATCCTTTCTGTTATAAGCAGGTATGCAGATACTAACTGAAGCCATACAAGGCCTTTGCAATTTTAATTGTCGTATAATACTTCACAGAGAATCTACACGGGACTTACACTATCGCCGGGTTAATATTTTACTCACAACGGGAGCTGTCAGCAAAAATGCGTTTAGCTTTTAACATTAGACACTATTATTAACGATTCGAGTACATCGTCTCGTAATATTTCTGGTACTGCCCCGATACAACGTTGGCCAGCCACTTTTTATTTTCGAGGTACCAGTCTATTGTTTTGTTGACTCCTTCTTCGAAAGTAACTATCGGCCGCCAGCTTAACTGGTTGATTATTTTGCTTGCATCGATTGCATACCGTCTGTCGTGGCCGGGCCGGTCGGTAACGTGTCTGATTAAAGACCCCGGTTTGCCAAGACGATTCAGTATCAGCCCAATAACCTCAAGATTTGTTTTTTCATTACAGCCTCCGATATTATACACTTCACCCGGAGGCGCCTCAGTCAGGACCTTCCAGACGGCCCTGCAGTGGTCATAGACATAGAGCCAGTCGCGCACATACAAGCCGTCGCCGTAAACCGGCAAATGCTTGTCATTAAGCGAGTTGTTAATCATCAGCGGAATCATTTTCTCAGGGAACTGATATTCCCCGTAATTATTCGAGCAGCGGGTGATATTGTACTTAAGCCCCCAGGTATTGCCGAATGCCTTCACTAAATGGTCGGCTGCAGCCTTACTTGCCGAATACGGCGAATTCGGGCTAAGCAGCGTTTCTTCCGTAAATTTACCCTTCGGCCCAAGTGCTCCATAAACTTCGTCGGTCGAAATCTGGACGAATCTGTCCAACCCTACGTCCCGAGCAGCTTCTAACAGGACAAGCGTTCCGGTAACATTGGTCTCGATGAAAGCCTTCGGCGCTAGAATAGAACGGTCGACATGACTCTCCGCAGCAAAGTTAATAATCGAGTCGATTTTATACTCTCGCAGAATTTTTTCAACCAGACTGCCATCACATATATCACCTCTAACAAACTTGTGATTAGGATGGTCCAGGAAACCGGCCAGATTTTCGAGATTGCCCGCGTAAGTTAGCTTGTCAAGGTTGACGAGTAAGCAATCAGCGTACTCAGCAAGAACCATTCGCACGAAGTTGCTACCTATGAATCCCGCTCCACCTGTAACAAGTATTTTTCTCATAAATTTTTTAGGAAACTACCCAGGGGGCCCTGCCAGTGTTCAATGGCCTGACCCAACAGCACCTGGATTTTCCGGCAGTCCAGCCTGCTGTTTAACGGCCTTTGTGCCGGTGTTGGATAATCACTGCTTCTGCAGCTACTTAAGTTAACAGAAATTCCCAGTTTTTCAAAAACGAATTTCGCCACTTCGAAACGGCTGGCGTAGCCCGATGCGGCAAAATGAAACGTCCCCTGCGGCCGCTTGGGCAACAATGTGCATATTACTTTTGCAACTTCAGTTGTGG
>CAYZTY010000058.1:0-7644 GCA_964481525.1 uncultured Pirellulales bacterium | reverse complement strand
GTTGTGGCCGTGGGAGCACCAAACTGGTCATCAACAACTCTCATCGCTTTGCCCTGCCTTGCCTGTGCAATAAGCTTCGTGATAAAATTATTCCCCGCCCTGCCGTAAGTCCACTCCGTACGTATTATACAATACTCAGAGCCGCTCTCTGCCAGAAGCCGCTCTCCCGCCAGTTTCGTTTTTCCGTAACTGTTTATTGGGTTTGGCGCATCGGTTTCAACATAAGCCTTTTCGAGCCTTCCATCAAAAACAAAATCGGTACTAATATGCAAAACCCATCGACCGCTGTCTCTCGCAAGATTGCCCAACTTTCCTACCGCCTCGGCATTGACCTGATACGCCAGCTCGGTTTCGGTCTCTGCCTTGTTTACATTCGTATAAGCCGCACAGTTAATAATAATCTCAGCCCGGTTGACAATATCCTGAATATGCTCAGCGTTGGTAATATCAAACTCCGGCAGGTCGAAGACCTGAAAATTAAGCCGGCGTTCTGTGCAGGCCCGCGCCAAATCACTACCGAGCATCCCCCTGCCGCCCAGGATGGCAATCAGCTGCTCAGCCATCTTTCCGTGCCCAGTCATAGGGAATACTGTTGTTATGCGGGTCGACGCGAAATTCATCCGGCTCGGCGTAATTATACACTTCTGAGACCACGTTAACGATATAAGCTTCGCTGTCACCTACGCACATCCAGCCGTGTAACACGCCCGGCGGTATTCGAATCAGCGCCGGACAATACTCGCCTGCGTAAACCTCATTTACAATGCCGTGTGTTGGCGAACCAGGTCGCTCATCATAAAGGGCAATTTTCACCATACCCTTGACGACATAAAAATGGTCCGTCTGCTTTTTGTGGTGGTGCCATGCTTTTACCACTCCCGGATAGGTGGTGGTGCAATAAACCTGTCCGAATTTCTCAAACCAGGGGTCATCAGCCCGCATTATCTCTCCGAGTCTTCCCCGCTCGTCGGCAATAACCTTTGCCCGACGCACAGCCAGGCCATCAATAAGAGCGCCTGAGCCGCGAACAATCAGACCTTCGTCTGAAAAAACCTGTTTCAACGACACTATTTTCTTGCTCATTTTGGAGGCTCCTTTGCAACCAGTTCATTGACTCTATTCAGCGATTCGAACGTACCGGCATCACTCCACCAACCCTCAAGGATATCAAAGGCCAGTTGTCCTTTGGCAATATAAGCGTTATTTACGTCGCTAATCTCAAGCTCTCCCCGGCCTGAAGGCCTGAGCGTCCTTATAATTTCGAAGACAGAGGCATCATAAAAATATATGCCCGTAACCACATAATCGGATTTTGCCTCTTTTGGTTTCTCTTCGATGCGAATAACCCTGTCGTCGCGAACTTCGGCAACACCAAAACGCTGCGGGTCCTGCACTTGTTTCAAAAGCACCATAGCCCCCTCTTTTTGAACCTTAAATTTTTCGACGTACTTTCCAAGGCCTGTCTGAAAGATATTATCACCGAGAATCACGACCAGCCGCCCACCGCCGGAAAAATATTCAGCCAGTCCCAACGCCTCGGCTATCCCGCCTGCTTCATCCTGAACCTTATACGTGAACCGGCAGCCAAAACTTTTACCCGAACCAAGCAGGTTCACCACATCTCCCATATGCTCAACGCCCGTTACAACCAGTATATCTTCGATGCCGGCTGATATAAGCTTTTCAATCGGGTAATAAATCATAGGTTTTCGCCCAACCGGCAGTAAATGTTTGTTTGTCACCTTCGTTAACGGATTCAGACGCGAGCCTGTCCCGCCTGCAAGTACAACCCCTTTTACATTCACTATAATTCCTTTCAAACTATCCGTTCAATATGAAAATCCTAACCACAGGCCGGACAATTGTCAACTTATCCTCTAAGTGGAGATTACAACAGCTCCCCCATTGTTTTCTCATCAGAACTGGTCGAGGAAACGCAAATCATTCTCGAATAGCAGGCGAATATCGCTAATGCCGTATTTCGGCATCGCCAGTCGTTCGATACCGAATCCAAAAGCCCAGCCGGTATATTTCTCACTATCTATTCCGACTGCATCAAAAACGTTCGGGTCGACCATTCCGCAACCGGCCATTTCCATCCAGCTCTCATTGCCCTGTTTGTCGGTCCATAACAAATCAACCTCAGCGCTGGGTTCGGTGAATGGGAAAAAGCTCGGCCTGAATCGCCATTTTGTCTCAGCCCCGAAGAAAGCGTGAATAAACTGGGCGATAGTGGTTTTCATATCAACCATACTGATATTCTCATCAACAACCAGCGCCTCAAGCTGATGAAACACATACATATGTGTCGCGTCGACCGTATCAGGCCGATAGACCCGCCCCGGCGCGACAATTCGAATCGGGGGTTTTGTCTTTTCCATTACTCGGATTTGAATGGTCGATGTCTGGCTTCTCAGAAGTGTCTTGTCATCAATATAGAAATTATCAACCGGGTCCCTGGCAGGATGTTCAGGTGGAATATTAAGTGCAATAAAGTTATGCCATTCATCCTCAACTTCAGGCCCGTAAGCAATCCCAAAGCCCATCCGTCCGAATATCTCCAGCGTTTCATTTATGGTCTGTGTGATAACGTGCGGTTTTCCGACTCTGACCGGAACACCGGGCAATGTAACATCAAGCTCCGGCGCTTTGGACTGCTGACGTTGAGATAAACTAATCTTAAGCTCTTCAAAAGCCTCGACGATGCGCTTTTTTGTTTTATTTGCTAATTGGCCGGCCTGTGGCCTTAGCTCCGGTGGTAATTGCCCAACCTGGCTTAGCATCTCTGTAAGCCTGCCCTTCCGGGCAAGATATTTTATGCGGAACTGCTCGAGCTGTGCCGGGTCCGAGACAGCATTGAGCTCTTTAAGAGCATCCTCAGCTATTTGTTCAAATGTCTTAAGCATGCAATTTTATTCTGCCGATGAACGGCAATCTATTGACTTGACTATACAAGCGCCGCTCGTGCAGCCTCCACGATGGCATCCATACTGCCCGGGTCGGCAATGGCAATTTCACTGAGCATTTTGCGATTCAGGCCAATACCTGCTTTTTTGCAGCCGTTTATAAATTCACTATACCTGATGTTTCGCTGTCGGCAGGCCGCACTCAGACGAACAATCCACATGCCGCGAAAATCTCTTTTACGTCTTCGCCGGTCGACTCGTGCGCTCACTGCCGCCCTCACAACGGCTTCTTTGGCCAGGCGGTACTGTCGCTTTGGCGCACCTCGATGCCCTTTTACTGCTTTGAGGATTCTTTTCCTTGACCGGCGTCTGGCGGCGCCTTTTCTTACGCGTGGCATATCAGCTTTCCTTTCAGATTGGCATTTCAACAATTTGTTCTTGCTGGCGGCAGCTGATCGAAGCCGAGAAGCAAGTTATGCGTATTTGCTCTACGTGACTTATTTACCTAATTCATTTCTTATTGTCTTAGCTACGGCGCCTTGTACAATCGCAGTACCTCCGATTCTCCTTCTTCGTTTGGCGCTTTTACCGCTCATGAGATGACTACCGAACGACCGCCTTCGTTTAACTTTCCCTTTGGCCGTAACCTTAACTCTCTTGGCCAATCCTTTGTGCGTTTTTTGCTTTGGCACTTAACCAACCCTTTCTTTTTAACTTAACCCGCGGTCGTCTCAAGTATGAACAAGAGAGTTTATTGATAGTACGATATGTAGTCAAGAACAAATTTGAAGGAGCAATTTAGTTTTTTGTTGTGAGCCGTCGTTATAGCCGGGAAAAGATTTAACGCCAAGCCCCCCACAGCTACAGTTCCCACTGTATCAGTTACTCGGCCATCCACCTAAAAGCTTCAAAAGACCGCTTATAGCGCTATAATCCCGGCCAAATGACTCAGAACAGATTCAGTGCCCCAATCTCATTTTGGCACAATAATCATCACCATCCGCCTGCCCCTGGTCATAGCCCCCTTTTCCACCTTTGCCACGTCTTGCAGCAACCTGGAAATGTCTTCCATCAAGGCATAGCCATGGTCGATATGCACCATTTCACGTCCTCTGAACAACATCGTGAACTGAACTCGATGGCCCTTCTCGAGAAATTTCCGTGCGTGATTCAGCTTGATAGTCTGGTCGTGTGGGTCGATTTTCGGTCGCAGCCGGATCTCTTTCAGCACTACCGCATGCTGTTTCTTGTGGGCTATATGCTCTTTTCGTTTTTGCTCATACAACCATTTGCCGTAGTCCATCAGACGACAAACAGGCGGCTGAGCTGTAGGCGAGACCTCCACCAGGTCCACACCGGCCTCTCGTGCCCTGTTCAATGCTTCGGCCGTATCCACTATGCCCAACTGTGTATTTTTCTCATCTATCAGCCGAATCTGACTAACACGTATCCTATCATTTACCCGCAAGCTCTGCTTCTTGATTTTATGTCACCTACCTTTCTCAATTTTTAACAAGTTATCGCTATACAGACGACGTACGCCATAAAAACATCTTAAAACATCAAGTCTATTTCTTTATCGGCAACTTTCTTCTTTGCGGCACCAATAAATTCCTCTATGCTCATGGTTTTCGTCTCTCTGCAGCCTCTTGTTCTCACGTTTACGGTTTTTGCATCGGCCTCCCGGGCCCCCACTACCAGCATATAAGGCAGCTTTTCACTATGAGTTTTTGCTATTTTGGCCCCGATTTTTTCCGATGAGCAGTCGATGCCACACCGCAGGTTCTCATTTTTAATCTTTATCTGCAGGTCGGTGGCATACTGGCTGCTCTTTTCACTTATGGTCAAAATCCGCACCTGTTCCGGCGACAGCCATAAAGGGAAAGCACCGCCATAGTGTTCAATCAGGCCGCCGATGAACCGCTCCATACTGCCAAGCACAGTTCGGTGAATGATGACCGGCTCATGTAAAGTATTATCCTCGCCGACGTAGCGAATGTCAAACCGTCTGGCCGCCTGAAGGTCAACCTGATGAGTAGGCCCCTGCCATTCACGCCCTAATGAGTCTATCAGTTTAATATCAATCTTGGGGGCATAAAATACGCCTCCGCCCTCATCCATTTCATAAGGCAAGCCGCGTCGTTCAAGAGCCAGCCGTAATTCATTGGTGGCATGTTCCCATTGCTCCACGGTGCCGAGATATTTTTCCGGCCGGGTGGCTAAATAAGCCTTATACGTATATCCGAAGGTTGTCATCATAAAATGCATCAATTCCAGAATCAGGTCAAGCTCCTGCCCTAATTGCTCAGGCGTGCAGAATGTATGTGCATCATCCTGTGTAAAACCGCGAACCCGCAGCATACCGTGCAGAGTACCGCTTGGCTCATAGCGATATACCATCCCTAACTCACAAAATCGCATCGGCAGGTCGCGGTAGCTGCGTGGGCTATTGTTGTATATCACATAATGCCCCGGACAATTCATCGGCTTGAGGTAATAGTTCTGCTCATCAATGGTCATCGGCGAATACATCATATCCGCGTATTTTTCCAGGTGTCCGCTTCGCTGATACATTTTCTCAGTAGCGATATGCGGCGTGTAAATAATATCATATCCGCGTTTAAGATGCTCTTCCTTCCAGAAGTTTTCGACTATATGACGGATTAAAGAGCCTTTCGGATGCCACAGAATCAGACCGGACCCAATATCATCGTGGATGCTGTAAAAATCAAGCTGTTTACCGAGCGTTCTATGGTCCCGTTTCTTGGCCTCTTCAAGCCTGTGTAGATAATCATCAAGCTCTTTGCTGTTCCGCCAACTGGTGCCGTAAACCCTCTGAAGCATTTTTTGCGTTTGGTCACCGTGCCAATATGCACCGGCCACCGACATAACTTTAAAGCTGCCCGCCCGCCCCGTACTTGGAATATGCGGACCTCGACAAAGGTCCTCAAACCCATTATCGCCGTGCGAGTAAAAGCTAATAATATCTCCCTGGGCCCGGTTTATGTTGTCGATTTTATACTTATCACCGTCGACTCTGGCCAATGCTTCCGGCCTGCTCATTTCTATCCGAACAAAGGGTTTATCCTCCTTGATTATACGAGCCATCTCTTCCTCAATACTTCCGAAATCCTCCGGGCGTATTGGCTCATCAAGGTCAATATCATAGTAAAATCCGTCTGTGACCGTAGGCCCATAGACCAGTTTTGTAGCGGGCCAGATATTGCATATCGCCTCGGCCATTATGTGCGCGCAGCTATGCCGCATAATCCGAAGGCCTTCTTCGTCCTGAGTTGTAACAATCTGCACGGAAGAATCCGCATTGATCGGTGTGGACAAATCTACCGGCATCCCATTTACCTGAGCAGCCACCGCAAGCTCTGAAAGCTTCGGACCTATCTTCTCGGCCAATTGTTGTACTGTTGTGCCCTGAGCAATCTCTAATTTTCTGCTGTCAGGAAGTTGAATTCTCACCATCTATAAATCCAGACACCTTAATTCTTACCAGCCGTATAAATCATATCCGCTTGAGCAGAATTGTCAATACACCAGATTTAAAAGTTCGGCCGGCCCATCAATTACCATTACCGCTCCGTGGTCAATAAGTTCTTTTCGTGTGCGATAACCCCAACTTACTCCCACTGCTCGAATGCCGGCTCCCACCGCTGTATCCATATCCACACCGCTATCGCCCACAAGGATAACATCGGATTGTGAGAGCTTCATTATGTCCATCAATCTCCGAACCACCTGACCGTGCGGCTTGACCGGCTGCCCATTGACCGCACCGAAAATATAATCAAAGGTACCAACCGCGAAAAAATGCTCTAAAATGTGCTTTGCCAAGTCCTGGTCCTTGTTGGTCAAAACCGCAAGCTTAACCGCCCTTTTGTGCAGCTCGGTTACGGTTTCATATATGCCTTCATATAACCTACTATTAACCAAGCAATTATCAGCATAATGCCGCCGCATTATCGCCACAACCTGCTCGCATAAAGCGCCTCTATCACTCGGCAAAGCCCTTTTTGCAAATATTCTGAGGCCGTTGCCTATCATTTGCCTAAAAGCCTCAATCTGATGCTTCGGCTGGCCTAAACTTGCCAATGCAAAGTTTATCGACTCGCCTAAATCTGCGAGGGTATCTACTAATGTGCCGTCTAAATCGAATATTACCGCCTTGCAGGACATACATAAGCTCTTCTATAAGAGATAGTTACGTAATTTTTGCCGATTGCTGTACTTCTTTCAGTTTTTACACATATAAGCCCGATATTTTGCCCTATATTCTAACTTATTTCTTGTTAAATACCAGCTCCGCTGGTATACTAAATATGGAAGGGATGCTATATACCCTTGTCAATGAAAGGGGCAGTATGGACGTAAATTTGGTTCTTTTCAAGAAAAACGGCTCTCGAAAGGACTTTCGTCTTCCAAGCAATGTTACCGTAATCGGAAGGCGCCAGGATTGCGATTTATGCATACCACTTATGGTTGTCTCAAGGAAGCATTGCGAGATAAATAAGACCCGGGAGGCGTTGACTGTACGTGACCTTGGCTCCAGCAACGGCACTTATCTCAATGGAAAACGCATAACCGAGGCCGAGGTTAGACCCGGCGATTACCTGCAAATCGGTCCGTTGGCATTCGGGATGCAGATTGACGGTACCCCGGAACATATAGCCGTACCCGACGAGATGATACTTCGACCACCTGAGCCGCTTAGCTCGCCTAAACAAGA
>CAYZTY010000057.1:0-15708 GCA_964481525.1 uncultured Pirellulales bacterium | reverse complement strand
TCCATTACGCAACTATCGCAGAGGTTTAGTGTGAAAACCTAAATAAGTGCAGATTGTCTCCACTTCCTAAGCCTCCATTTAATAAGCGAACATCAAACTCCTTGTGTTGTCGAAATAATTAAAATACAGATTCAAAATGAATTATTTGTTCTTAAAGGCAAACCAAGCCAAGAGTTATGTGAGTGTTACCCGGTGTAAGTAAGTCAGAAGCATCACAAGGACAATTCGTCGAGGATTGGTCTTGCAGGAAGCTGTTAAGACAGTTAGGATGCGTGGTTCTATAGTGAGGGCTGGACAATACTTGAAGAAAGCGTAAGTCTTCGAAGGCAGGCAGGGAACATACGAGAGACAATCATAAATGAAAACGGTGAAAATCGGACTTATTGGAATAGGTAATATCGGGCAACTGCACCTCCGCAACATCTCCAAAATGAAAAACATTGAAATCACGGCCTTGTGCGATTTGGTCAGGGCAAAGGCAGAGAAAGCATCAGCCGAATACGGTGGTCAGGTATTCACCGACTACAGGAAGCTGCTTAAGGCCGAGGCCTGCGATGCGATACTTATCTGCACACCACATTATGAGCATACTACAATCGGCATTGACGCACTCAAGGCCGGCTATCACGTACTGGTTGAGAAGCCGATATCGGTACACAAGGCAGATTGCGAGCGATTGATTGCGGCACACAAAAATAAAAAGCAAGTCTTCGCTGCAATGTTTAATCAGCGCACGGACCCACATTATCTCAAGGTCAAGCAGTTAATTGACGACGGCGAGTTAGGGCCGTTGCAGCGCATCAACTGGATAATCACGGACTGGTTTCGGCCAAATATTTATTACCGCTCAAGTTCCTGGCGAGCCACGTGGGCGGGAGAAGGCGGCGGAGTGCTGCTGAACCAGTGCCCACATCAGCTTGACCTTCTGCAGTGGCTTTGCGGAATGCCGGTAAGGATGCGGGCATTTTGCGGTATCGGCAAAAGACACAAAATAGAGGCTGAGGACGAGGTTACGGCATACTTCGAATATGCCAACGGTGCGACCGGGATATTTGTAACCACAACGGGCGAGGCACCGGGGACGAACCGTCTCGAGATATGCGGCGATAAGGGTAAGATAGTTGTGGAAGATGGCAAGATAACCTTTACCCGCAATGAGATTGCCACCTCCAAATTCAGCAAGACCACTAAAGAAAGCTTTAGCAAGCCGGAGGTACGGCATATTACTATTCCCGCCAAGGGCTCAGGCGGACAGCACGCCGAAATCGTAGAGAATTTTGCAGACGCTATACTAAAGGGCAAAAAACTTATCGCCCCGGCCCAAGAAGGTATAAACTCAGTCGAGCTGGCCAATGCAATGCTGTACTCATCACTGACGGGGAAAACTATAGAACTGCCGCTGGACAGCAAGGCCTTTGAAAGAAAGCTGAAGCAGCTTATAAAAGACTCAAAAAAGAAGTGAAACGATATTGCATACCGAAAGGTGAGATATCAGGCTATGAGAATTGAACAGCTTGGCGTACAGCTTTACACGCTCAGGGATTACCTGAAGACGCCTGCTGATATTGTATCTTCATTGAAAAAAGTCAGGCAAATAGGCTACCGGTGCGTTCAGGTCTCCGGTATGGGGCCAATTGAGGACGATGAATTGATACGTATTCTTAACGATGAGGAACTGATTTGCTGCGCGATTCATGAACCGTCGGATAAAATACTTAATAATCCACAGGCTGTGGTGGAAAGATTGAATAACTTAGATTGCCGGTACACTGCTTACCCGTATCCGGGCGGCGTTGACTTTTCCAGTATTCAAAACGTTGTTACTTTTGCGCGAAGACTCGACGCTGCCGGCAAGGTGCTGCGAGAAGCCGGCAAGGTGCTGGCATATCACAATCACAGCATCGAGTTTCAACGTATCGAGGGCAGGCTGATTCTTGAGCTGATTTATGAGAACAGCAGCTCGAAGAATCTACAGGCGGAGCTGGATACCTACTGGGTCCAGCACGGAGGAGCTGACCCGGCCGAGTGGTGTCGCAAACTACAGGGACGTCTGCCCCTGCTTCATATGAAAGATTACGTGATTACAAACGGTAACGTTCCTACGTTCGCGGAAGTCGGCGGCGGCAATCTGAACTGGAAGAATATCATTGCAGAAGCTGAAAAGGCAGGCTGCAAATGGTTTCTTGTGGAGCAGGACGATTGCGAAGGTTGCCCATTTGAATCATTAGAGAAAAGCTTTAAGTATATAACGAACACGTTGTGCAATTGAAGGAGCTGAATTATGTACCTTACCGGATTTGCAGATGAAGCGGCTGGTGATATCGACGGCCAGATAAAGGCCACCAAAGAGCTTGGCTGGAAGTATATCGAGTCCCGAAGCATCAACGGGACAAACATACACGACCTGCCTGAGGAAGACTTCGAGCAGGTCGCGGGCAGGCTTAAGGATTCCGGAGTTATGATTAACTGCTTCGGCTCGGCAATCGCCAACTGGAGCAAGCAAATTGACCAGCCCTTTGATTCGTCGCTGGAAGAAGCGAAGCGTTCGGTTGGACGTATGCAAAAGCTCGGAACAAAGTTAATTCGCATTATGAGCTTCGCAGTTTTGGAGGGCCGGGAGCCTGAAGACCAGATGGCACAGGAACGGTTTAAGCGAGTTAGAGTCCTCGTGAAGATGTTCAGTGACGCAGGCATGCAGGCGGTGCACGAGAACTGTATGAATTATGGGGGTATGTCCTGGAAACATACGCTCGAACTGATAGAAAACGTGCCCGGCCTGAAGCTTGTTTTCGATACGGGTAATCCGGTCTTCACCGATGACCGCTCGAAATCGAAGCCCTACCCCAAACAATCGGCATGGGAGTTTTACAAGAATGTGAAAGAGCACATCGCCTATGTACATATAAAGGACGGCACATGGAACGAGAAACAGCAGAAATCTATCTTTACATTCCCCGGAGAAGGCCAGGGCGACGTTTACAGGATTGTAAAAGACCTGCTTGCCAACGGCTACGATGGGGGCTTGTCCATCGAACCTCATTTGGCTATAGTGTTTCATGATGCCTCAGCAAGCAGCGCCGAAGAGGCAAAATACTCATCGTATATAGAATACGGACGTCGAATGGAAAAGATAGTCGCCCGGGCCAGGGAGGAAATTGCTCAGGGCTTATAGCATTCATATAATACGTCCGGATTTTAGGAATCCGCTGAAGAGCCGAAAACCAAAACTGAACAGGAGCAATAAAAGTGAAAGACAAAGCAAATGCCATTGTTGCCCAGTCGGGGGGCCCTACCGCCGTTATCAACTCAAGTGCGTGCGGTGTAATACAAGCCGCATTGAAATCCGGAAAAATAGGAACGATTTACGGAGCTACTAATGGGATTCTGGGCGTTTTGCACGAGGAGCTGTTCGACATCGGTGCCGAGGAACCTGAAACTATCGAGGCGCTAAAACGTACACCGGCGGCAGCGATAGGTTCCTGCCGATACAAACTAAAGTCACTGGAAAAATCAAAGGCCGATTACGAGCGGATTCTGGATGTATTCAAGGCACATGAGATTCACTACTTTTTCTATATCGGCGGCAACGACTCGATGGACACTGCCGATAAGTTAAACAAGCTCGCTGCAAGTACGGATTATGAGCTGGTTTGTATCGGTGTGCCGAAGACGGTAGACAACGACCTTGCCTTCACCGACCACTGTCCAGGATACGGCAGCGTGGCGAAATACGTTGCAACCTGCGCAATGGAGGCAGGCAAAGACACCGAAGCATTATACACAACCGACACCTGCACTATACTCGAGGCAATGGGCAGAAACGCGGGCTGGATAGCAGCGGCAACCGGCCTTGCGGCGCGGAGCAGCGAAGATGCGCCGCATCTTATATATCTGCCGGAGATACCATTTACTCTCGAGAAATTCGTCAGCGATGTCAAAGAGGTTTACAAACGCTTAGGGCGAGTCTTTATTGTTGCAGGGGAAGGACTAAAAAATAAAGATGGGAATTATATTACTGCTGATACGGGTGCCTTCAGCAAAGACAGCTTCGGGCATGTTCAGCTCGGCGGTGTAGGGGGGATTCTCAAGACTGTAATCGAAAAAGAAGTAGGGATAAAAGCCCGCTTTAATTTGCCCGGCACGAATCAGCGAAACGCTATGCACTTTGCTTCATTAACCGACCTGAACGAGGCGTATATGTGTGGTGAGATGGCGGTAAAAAGCGCTATGGCCGGTGAGAACGGTAAAATGGTAACGCTCGTGAGAGAGAAAGGAAAAAAATATCACTGCACTACGGGATTAGTTGAGCTAAGTGACGTGGCCAACGGTGAAAAGAAAGTGCCAAGAGAATACATAAATGAGGCCGGCAACGGAATAACCCAGGCGATGCGCGATTACCTCAGGCCGCTGGTCAAAGGTGAAGCACCTATTACTATCGGCGATGACGGATTGCCGGTGTTTATGAGATTCGAGCGTAAAAGTATAGAAAAGAAACTGCCGCAGTATTAACATAGTACCGGCGGCTATTTATCAGGGAAACGTTATTTTTTCGGAGACGGCAAATGGCGGATTCTGACCCGGCAAGGGCTTTGAGAGAGTTCAAACCCGAAAAGGAATTTTTTATAGGCGTAGACTCGGACGGTTGCGCTTTTGACACAATGGGAATCAAGCAGCGGGAATGCTTCTGCCCGTGGTTGATTGCATATTTCGGCCTGCAGCCGGTGGCTCAGGCGGCTCGTGAGTGCAAGGAATTTGCGGATTTATTTTCCAAAACGCGAGGCGCCAACCGACACAAGACAACCAAGCGTATCATAACCGAACTGCTGCCGTCGCATCCGATGAGCAAAGCAAGAAGTTTTAAGGTGCCGCAATTTCCACACTATTTTGCCTGGGTCGATGAGCCCAAGAGCCTTCTTAGCAATGACGGGCTTAAAAAGGCAATTGCCGACGCTGAAAGTGAAGAGGCCAGGAATGAATTGCAGTTTGCGCTCGACTGGAGCGAGCGAGTCAACTGGTCAATAAAAGAAATTGTAAAAGGTCTGCCGCCATTTCCGTTCGTACGAGAAAGTCTGGAAAAGGCCGAACCAATGGCGGATATTATTGTAGTCTCAGCCACGCCTTGTGAGGCCCTTCAGCGTGAATGGGAGGAACACGATATTGCCCGGTTTGCCCGGGTAATAGCCGGGCAGGAAATGGGAACCAAGAAAGAACATCTTGCACTTGCTGCGCGAGGCAAGTATGAGGCCGAGCATATTCTTATGATAGGCGATGCGCCTGGTGATATGAGGGCGGCGAAGGCCAACGATGCCCTTTTTTATCCGATTAATCCGGGCGACGAGACCCAGTCGTGGAAGAGATTTCACGACGAGGCACTTGATAAATTTATCAACGGCCAATACGCAGGCAAGTACGAAAAGATGCTCATCGCCGAGTTTGACAAATGCCTGCCGGAAAAACCGCCCTGGGAGAAGTAAAGACGACCATATGCTTATCGAACGTCAAAATATAGATGGTTTTATCGAGATTGAAGAGGTCCGTGAAGCCGTTGCTGATTTTTTCTCACGAAACGACTATTCCGGCAAACGGCTCCTTTTGATAATTCACGACAATACCCGCTCCAGCCCGGTAGGCGAGGTATTCAAAATTATCTACGACTGTCTCGAAGGAAAGGTCAAAGCGCTCGATTGTCTGGTTGCACTCGGCACCCACCAGCCGATGAGCGAAGAGCAGATATGCACACGTCTCTGCATAACGCCAAGCCAGCGCAACACCAAATATGCGTCTGTGAAGTTATTCAATCACGAATGGCACAAGCCGGAGACGTTCAAATCTGTCGGTAACATATCAGCCAATGAAATTGAGCAAATAAGCAACGGACTGTTTCGGGAAGAAGTCGAGATAAAATTAAACAAACTAATTTTTGAGTATGATGAATTCTTCATTCTCGGCCCGGTTTTTCCACATGAGGTTGTAGGTTTCTCCGGCGGACATAAGTACCTCTTCCCCGGCATTGCAGGCGAAAAAATCATACATTTCTTTCACTGGCTCGGCGCGATTATAACGAATCCGGTTATAGACGGCACGAAGTGGACACCGACGCGAAAGGTCGTGGAAAAGGCGGCGTCTTTTATAAAAATGCCGCGGAAGTTGTTTGCACTTGTTGCTATTGAGAACGAGCTTAAGGGGCTTTTCATCGGCGAGGTTTTAGAGGCATGGGAAAAGGCGGCGGACCTATCGGCCAGGGTGCACATCGTTTACACAGACAGAAGCTACGAGACGGTTCTCGGCATCGCACCGGAAATGTACGAGGATTTGTGGACGGCAGGCAAGGTAATGTACAAGCTCGAACCGATAGTCGCCGACGGTGGGACGCTGACTATTTATGCCCCACACATCGACGAGATTTCTTATACCTACGGCAAAATCCTGGACCGGATTGGCTATCACACACGTGACTATTTCCTGAAACAAATGGACAAATTTGCAGATGTCCCACGAGGTGTTATCGCCCACTCGACACACGTCAAAGGCATCGGGACATATGTGAACGGAATCGAGAAGCCGCGGATAAACGTTGTCCTGGCAACGGACATCAGCAGGCAGCGCTGCGAAAAAGTTAATCTTGACTACACAAATCCTGATGATATAAATATACCCGACTACGAAAACAAAAAGGATGAGGATATTCTGGTTGTACGCCATGCAGGTGAAGTATTATACAGACTATCAGACGGAACAATACCAAGGGGTATCTAAAAGACCAGAATTCCGAGTAGGCACAACATTGTCGGCTATTGCGTCATATGAAAATGAGAAAGTCATGGCTTTGTTAATACACTTAAAGTGTGAGGGGAGTTAGCATGATTGAACACAGAAAGATGGTAACCTGTTTTATGAATGGCAAAAGCTGCATATACGAAAGAGCCATTGATGAAAGACTAGAAGAAATTAGAAATGCGACAGGGGATAAAAGAACATTTGTAATAATGCCTTTCGACCCTCATCTTGATGCTCTTTACCAATGGCAGATACTTCCCTTCCTCAAACAAGGTGGAAGTACGCAAGACAAAAATCATAAATATGATGTAGTCGAACGAGCGGACGATGTTAGACAAGTTGGTTTTATAGTTTGCGAGAAAATATGCAGAAAAATCCAAGAAGCTGATTTGATTGTCGTCGACCTCACTTATAATAATCCAAATGTCTTCTATGAATTAGGAATTGGTGTTGCACTGAACAAACCGGTTCTCCCGATCTGCCTTAAAGACAATATAGATAACAGGACATCAGAATTAGATAAGTACGTTGGTATTTCCAAGCCGCTTCCGTGTCCAACATTTGACCTGCTCGAAGGCAACATAACAGAATATCTAATGGATGTCTCCCGCTTCACCAGTTTCACCGGATTAGCTGGTACAAATCTTATAGTCCTACATGATGGCAAAAAAATCAAAAATGATATCCGAGGGGAACAGTTAAATTATAAATTCGCCAGACTATGCAAATCTGCAGCCGGCACTGCGATAGAACAAATCTTCGAAGATGATAATGTTAAACGCCATCCAGAACTTGACAGCTATACAGACCATACTAAATACAAAAAAATAAATGACTACAATTTAAATAACTCTTCCTGTCTGGAGGTTCTTGAAGCCCTAAGCAACTGTTATTGTGCTCTAATCGACACCAGCTCCATATGTCCTGCAACGTATTTCTGGCTCGGCTTTATTCATGCAAAAGGGGGATTCGCTATCCCAATCAATACTGTTAAACAACAACACAATGTCGCTGTCAATGGCAAATATCCCCCTTTCGACATCCGAGCCTTGTGGCATATTTACTATGAGGAAGGCAGACCTATCGAACTTGTAAATTCGTTAAAGAATATTTTAGAATTTGTTTTCATAGAAAAATCTAAACGGCTACACCGAGAGGAATTCTGGAAGAAAATATGTGAAGCAAACAGGGTCTCAATTTTCTTGGGTTCACGGAACATATCACAACTCGGCAGAAATACCATAGGTGACTGGGATTACCGAGCTGCTGCAGAATTAACCAGCTTTCTGTCTCGTGAAAAAGAAACTATGGAAGTAACCCTCGAAAGTCCTATTCAAAAGGTTTTGGAAAAGCCTGACAAGGAACATATACAATGGTTAAAAAGTCAGTTATGCGACAAGAACTGTATTATTATTGCAAGTTCCGATGTAAACGACCTTACAGAGATAGCCCTGGCTGAACTATGGAAAAAACCGCCATTTAGTCCGCTTTCCAACGATGATGTGCATTTTGATGACTTCATTGCTTTCAAAAGCTATACTGACAAAGTTGATGTGTTGCCCTCATGTGTATCGTTGAGATATGAGGAAAATACCGAAGTGGCTAAGCGCGGATTTATTCTACGGCATGGGAACAAGACCAGCGAAAAAGAAATAGTAGAAAAGCACTTTTTTCCCGATGACAAGGGAGAAAGTGGTGTTCATACTCTCCTCGGTCAACTGATAGTTGCACCCAATCCATTTGCGGGTCAAGAGCGCGGCAAGAAATGGATGATAATACTTAACGGTATCAGCGGTCCTTCTACATTTGGTATTGCACAGATGTTAACGGGTTGCATATATTCAGAGTTTACCGTCAATAGATTATCCAGCACAGCGGGCGAATCCGAAATAAGAATAAAACAGCTTCAGAGCTGGCTTGAAAAAAACAGTCATCAAGATGCAGTGCGTTCAGATGAAAAGGCAAATATCAGATTCAATATTGACTATGGCAGCATGTCTGAAGAGAAGATAGAAAAATTAAATTCAACAATAGGGAATAACGGCGTTAGCGCGATGATCTGTGTCGCAGTTTACTATCCGGAGAAGAAAGTATTCAACGACGAACGGAAGATTATCGCATGGAGTTTCAAACCGATTTTTGGCGCAGGTAATGTGGAAAGAGAAAATCCACGGACCTTGTAAGCCAATCTTCTGACAGCTGACTCTTTCAAGAAATAGACCTCTGCAGGTCTAAGGAATCCAGAATCGTAAAGGAATTATGCAAAATGGCGCAGGCAGATATCGGATTAATCGGGCTGGCGGTAATGGGTGAAAATCTCATCCTTAATATGGAAAGCAAGGGCTTCACCGTTGCCTGCTTCAACCGCACGGTCTCTAAAGTGGACAACTTTATCAACGGCCGGGCCAAAGATAAAAACATCATCGGCTGCAAATCCATTGAACAGCTTGTTTCCTCGCTGAAGAAGCCTCGAATTATTATGCTGATGGTCAAGGCCGGAGTGGCCGTAGATTCCTTTATCGACCAGCTCCTGCCTTACGTCGAAGACGGCGACATCATAATAGACGGCGGTAACTCGCATTTTCCCGATACAATCCGCCGCACAGAGTACGTCGAGGGCAAAGGCAAGCTATATATCGGCACCGGTGTTTCCGGCGGGGAAGAAGGCGCACTAACAGGTCCGTCAATTATGCCGGGTGGTTCGCCCGCAGCCTGGCCGAGCGTCAAGCCCATACTTCAGAAAATCGCGGCACATACGGACGACGGAGAGGCCTGCTGCGAATGGGTCGGCGAGAACGGCGCAGGACACTTCGTGAAAATGGTGCATAACGGCATCGAATACGGCGATATGCAGATGATTTGTGAGACTTATCATTTAATGAAGCAAGGCCTTGGGATGTCAAACAGCGAAATGCGCGACGTTTTTGCCGAATGGAACGAAGGCGAACTGAACTCTTACCTCATTGAGATTACGCACGACATCCTGGCCTATAAGGACGAAGACGGCAACGAGGTTATCGACTTGATTCTTGATACAGCCGGCCAGAAAGGAACAGGCAAATGGACTGCTATCGCCGCGCTTGATGCGGGCCAGCCTCTGACACTCATCGGCGAAGCGGTTTTTGCCCGCTGCCTGTCAGCCCTGAAAGAAGAACGCGTAAAAGCATCGAAGGCGCTAAAGGGACCACGAGCCACGTTCAAGGGCAATAAGGACAAATTTGTCGACGATATTCGCAAGGCCCTTTATGCCTCGAAGATTGTCAGCTATGCCCAGGGTTATCAGCTTATGCGAGCGGCGGCGGCGGAGTATGGTTGGAATCTTAACTACGGCGGCATTGCACTTATGTGGCGGGGAGGTTGCATCATTCGCTCGGCCTTCTTAGGCAAAATCAAAAAGGCCTTCGAGAAAAATCCGAATCTCGAAAATCTGCTGCTTGACCCGTTCTTCAAACGGGCGGTCAGCAAGAACCAGACCTCGTGGCGGCGAGTGGTTATAACCGCTGCTAAAATCGGCATCCCGATGCCGGCCACTATTTCCGCATTGGCCTTCTATGATGGCTATCGGCACGAGCGATTGCCGGCCAATCTATTACAGGCTCAGCGGGATTACTTTGGCGCCCACACATACGAGCGGGTTGATAAATCAAGAGGCCAGTTTTTCCATACAAACTGGACCGGCCGAGGCGGCGCCACATCCGCATCAACATACACAGCCTGAGAAGCAAAGCGTTTGTGTTAATTGAAGCAGAAAGGCCAGATATGAACCTTGAAATGGTCAAGAGTATAGTTCACCGGGTGATGGATGAAACGGCTGTGCTGGACGTACATACCCACTTGTATAGTGAGGCATTTGGGCCGCTGATGTTGTGGGGTGTTGATGAGCTGCTGACTTATCACTATCTGGTTGCGGAGTTTTTCCGGTCCGCCACGGCGGACAAGTCCCGGCCGGATTTTTCTTACGAGACCTTTTGGAAAATGTCCAAGGGCCAGCAGGCTGAGGCGATTTGGGACGAGCTTTTCGTGAAAAACAGCCCTATCAGCGAAGCGACTCGCGGTGTTGTTACAGTTCTAAACAGCTTAGGTATTGATATCAATAAAAGAGACCTGAATAAAGTACGCAAATATTTTGATGAAATCTCAGTCGGCCAATATATCGACAAAGTTTTTGAACTGGCCAATGTTAAAACAGTTGTGATGACAAACGACCCCTTTAACCGGGAAGAGCAGGAGGTCTGGAACAAGGGGCTCCATAAAGACGAGCGTTTTAAGGCATCGCTACGATTGGACGGTCTGCTGAATGATTTCGAAAAGAACATAACCACGATAAAAGCCCAGGGCTTTGATGTCAGTAAGCAGATTGACAAAAACACAAAGGCCGCCGTGAAAGATTTTCTCAAGATGTGGATTGAGAAGATTAAGCCGGTCTATATGGCGGTTTCGTTGCCGCCGGATTTCAGAATGAATGATGACCCCGCCACGGCGGGCAAGTTTGCGCGCACAAGGCTGATTGCAGATTGTGTTCTGCCAATTGCGCGTGAATACAATCTGCCTTTTGCTATGATGATTGGGGTAAAAAGGTCCATAAATCCTGCTCTGCAAGTTGCAGGTGACGGCGTGGGTAAAGCAAACGTTGATATCGTGGCCGGTTTGTGCCGGGACTATCCGGAAAACAGATTTATGGTAACAATGCTCTCGCGTGAAAACCAGCACGAGCTATGTGTTACAGCCCGCAAGTTCAGGAACCTGACGGTCTTCGGTTGCTGGTGGTTTCTGAATAATCCAAGTATCATTCGGGAAATAACTGCGGAAAGGATTGAAATGCTCGGGCTAACTATGATACCGCAGCATAGCGACGCTCGCGTGCTGGACCAGCTTATTTATAAATGGTCTCACTCCCGCAAGATTATAGCAGAGGTGCTTACAGAGAAATACTTCGACCTCATTCAGGCCGGCTGGAGCCTTAATGAGGCAGATGTCCGACGTGACCTGAATCGTCTTTTAGGCAGTCAGGGAATAGTTTAGAACATTATCTCATCAATTCTTATTTTCTTGTTCGTATGTCTCCCGAACACCGTGGCGAACAAACTCATCACAGGCAAACTCCTGCCACTTGGGCTCAAGACCGATAGCTATGTTATCCGGATAATAGCCGGCTATGAAACCTCCCCTGCCTCGCCATAACTTGTCGAGCAATTCACGGGCCTGCGCGCGGATAAGCTGTTCTGACTTTGACTGCAACGTTTTTTGAATATCGACCGGGCACCAGAAAGTTATCTTCCCCAGTTTTTGATGAGAAGCAAGAACACCAATCCCATGCAGCTCGGGCTGGTCAAACTGCAGCAAGTCAACACCAGCCTGAATAAGACCTGGCACAATTGCCTCATTATCTCCACACGAATGCATAAAAACCTTGATACCGCAATGATGGGCGATTGAGCAAAGCTTCTCAAAGCGCGGCAGAAACTCCTGCCGCCACACTTCGGGATTTATAAGCAGTTGCGTCTGCGTGCCCCAATCCTCCGGGAACATTATGCAGTCCGCCCCCGCCGATGCATAATTTCTAATCATATCTTCAATCAGCATGTCGAGGCGGTCGTGCAGACAGTGTATTTTCTCCAGCTCAGCGACCAAGTCCATAAGGTACTGGTCGAGCTTTCGCAGTTTGCGGGCAACGTTGAAAGCAAAGCCGGGCAAACCACCAATAATCCATTTGTCCGGATGCTCTGCCCTTATATTCCGGACGCTTTGGTAATCAACAGGTCTGGAAAAATCGGGAAATTCGTGATTGTCCAGGTCATTAAGGTCATCAAGGACGCCTTTAAGAACCTGACCTTTCGACGTTGCATCAATCCGGGTCCAGATATTGCCCCATTCATCGACTCGCTGCCACCTTCGCTCGTCAACTTTCTGCCAATCGGTCTGAGGTGTGGGGGCTGTGTGAGAGGTCCAGATAAAATCAGATTCCCAAAACGACCGAGCTACTCTGGGCGGCTTTTCGTAACAAAGAGTTCTTTGAACAATTTCACGTGAGTTCATAATTATGCAATCTTTCCGGTAAACAAATAAGCCTATTTATCCTGCCTATGCTATTATCGATGTTACAATACAATAGTGATTATAATTTATCTGTCAACTCATCTCAAAAATGTAAGCATCCCTCCTGCTTCTGCCGTCTAAAATCTTCTTGTAAGAGCATATCAAAGTCATTATTCTGTCTACTCGTTGTGGAAGACTTGTTTCGATGAGGGCAAATCAAAATGACCATCAAAATTGAAAAGCTTTTTGGAATTCAGGGCAAGGTCGTTGTCATAACGGGGGCCGGAGGCATTATTTACGGAACGGTCGCCAAGGCTCTGGCCGGCAACGGCGCAAAAGTGGCTTTGCTCGATATACTCGGCGACAAAGTCGAACAACTCGCTGAAGAAATCAATGCCGAGGGCGGCAAGGCTATAGCTGTTAAATGCGATGTGCTGAACGCAGCGAGCATCGAGGCGACGCTTGAGAGTATCCTGAAAGAGTTTGGCAATTGCGATGCACTTATTAACGGGGCCGGCGGTAACCGCAAGGGCGCCACTGTACAGCCGGATGAGAACCTGACCAAGCTGGCTTTCGAAGAACTTGAAAAGGTATTTGCTCTTAACTATAAGGGAACGGCGCTTCCCAGCCAGATATTCTGTAAGTATTTTGCAAAAATGGGCAGGGGCATCATTATTAACACTTCATCGATGTCCGCGCTTACACCTTTGACGAATGTGCCTGGCTATTCCAATGCAAAGGCCGCGGTAACGAATTTTACCCGGTGGCTTGCCGTTCAGGTCAAAGTCGATTTTCCAAATGCCGATATTCGTGTCAACGAGATATTACCGGGATTTCTCGATACAACGCAAAATCACTACCTCCTGTATGAGCCCGATGACAAGACACTGACCAGACGAGGACGTTCGATTATCAGCCATACACCATTAGGACGTTTTGGAAACCCACAGGAACTGGTTGGTCCAATCCTGCTTCTTCTTTCCGATGCGGGAAGTTTTTTGCACGGCGTGAGTCTTTGTGTGGACGGTGGCTTCAGCATTTATTCAGGTGTTGGGCCGTTAGACGAGAAAAAGTAGAGGAAGGCAGTTAGCCAAGCGTATGGTATAGATGAAATGTAATGAAATGAGCGACTCCAACACGGATACTTCCAAAGAGCCTACCGGCTTTCATCCCTCTGTTATTTGTCTTTACGGTAATACTGTCATTCTGATTTCTTTGTCATTTTACTTCTTCATAATACCCTTTTGTATGATGATATATTATTTAGCAGACCCTAATCTAAAGGACGATGGGATTCCGCGACTTGCCCTTCACTCTCACCGTTCACTTTCACCAAAATACGAAAAATGGGCCTGCGAACGAGTCGTCTCGGGCTACGCAAAAGAACTTAGTGTTGGTGATATCGCCGGAACCGAGTGGCCATTATTCGGTTCGGTTTTCTACCTCTTGGCAACAGAGTCTCTCCAGGAAGCCTGGGAAAAAGACAAAAGCCAATCTTCTACTGCCCCGAAAATATATGCAGCAGGGGCAATCGAAGCTGCTGTAGAATTGGTTGCCGATCCTGGTCATGCCAGTTGGGTAAAAGTACACTGGGGACAGAATTATCTCCATCGTGAAAATGTTTTCTATAGAATGCTTCTTATCAGTGCTCTGACAAGCTATGAAAAGTTGCTTGGTGACGGAAAATACATATCCATTCTGCGAGACCAAGTCGAGACTTTGTCAAAGGAATTAGATGAGTCACCGTACGGTTTGCTGGATGATTATCCGGGCCAATGTTATCCAACCGATATCGTTGCTGCAATTGCGGCAATAAAACGGGCCGACGCGGTTCTTGGTACAGACCATTCCGGCTTCGTCAGGCGTTCCGTTAGAGCTTTTCAAGGCCAGTTTGTTGATTCAACAGGTCTTCCTCCTTATGAAGCGGATTCAGTTAATGGCATTATCGGAAAAGCACGCGGATGTTCCAGCCAGTGGATAACCGTCTGGACACCTAAACTTTGGCCAGATTACTCAAAACAACTGTACGAAAATTTCGAGAAACATTTTTGGCAGAAGCGATGGACAGCAGTCGGTTTTAGGGAATATCCAAAAAACCATTTCAACAGCGAATGGTATTTTGATGTTGACTCCGGCCCTGTAATAGCCGGTTTTGGGGCAGCTGCGTCGGCTTTCGGCATTGGTGCAGCCAGGGCAAACGGCCGTTTCGACCATGCATACCCATTAACCACCGAGGCAATTGTACTTTCTTGGCCGCTACCCGGTGGCACCCTGGGTTGTCCGCGAATCCTTTCAAATATGACCCATGCCCCTTACCTCGGAGAGGCAGCTTTGCTTTTCTCGCTTACTCGCATGCCAAATCAAAACGCAAAAATCACTCCGGGTAATCAATTGCCGTTTTTCGTTTATTTAATGCTCGCCGCTTACCTGGGGATAGGCACTGTCATAATATGGGCTGCTGTCGCCACACTGAAATGCTGGAGAACGAAGACTTCTAAAAAAACCATCCCGTTGGAAAAAGTACAATTGGGCATCTGGATTTTTCTTATCATAATCAGTATTGTACTTTATGCCATGCATATTTCTGTTATTGCTCTTTTTTTGTTATTGTCGGCTCAATTTCTACCACGAAGCCAAGGAAATATTGAAAGAGAAACCAAAAAGCAACTCGCCTAAGCAGGTCCTACATTAAAGGCGTTAACTTTAATAATGAAACTTAATAAAACAATCAAGCTTCTGAGACTTATTATTGGGGAAAAGATGAGTAAAATGGAGCCAATGGGATTCGAATTCGCCACAGGCGAACAAGCCCACTCGGGCTTGCTTTATCCGCCGGAGGCGGACCGCGACTTTTCTTCGAGAAATTCCAAGTATTCTCTACCTGCTCCGCTCTTG
>CAYZTY010000056.1:0-15844 GCA_964481525.1 uncultured Pirellulales bacterium | reverse complement strand
ACACATTCCTTGAACACCTCGCCGCGATGGCGGAAGTCATCGAACATATCATAACTCGCACAGCCGGGACTTAGCAGAACAACCTCGCCCGGCCCAGCCAATCCCGTCGCTAAACGTACCGCCTCCGAAAGACTCCGGGCATTTTTAATAATTAATTTACTTCTTCTCTCTGTGTCCTCGGTGTGCTCTGTGGCTAAAAAATTCTCGGTGGCTAACCTAATTGCCTTTTCAATTTTTTCACTCGTTTTACCAATCAACACGGCCGCCTTTGCCTTTTGCGCAATCTGCCGGCCAAGCTCCTCTAAGCTGACTCCTTTATCATACCCACCGACAATAATTACCTTCGGCCGCTCGAACGCATCCAGCGCGACAATCGAGCTTTCCGGCGTGGTCGAGACCGAATCGTTATACCAACGCGTGCCGTTAATTTCCGCAACTAATTCCAGCCGGTGCGGCAGCGACTTAAACGTCGCCGCGGCCTCTTTAAGCCAAACCTCGTCAACGCTGAAATATTGTGCAACACTAACCGCGGCCGCAAGGTTCTCCAAATTCGCCCTGCCGGGTAAGGTGAAACTTTCGCGCAAAGACCGGTTTACCTGTTTGCCAGAAAAAGTAAGACAAATTCTGCCGGTTTGGCCTTTGTATTTTTCGTACCACTTCATTGTGAGCGGGTCGTCTGCATTGAAGATGGAGACCGGCGGGTGGTTTTCGAACGGCCTTTGCAAAGCGAAGATATTTTCTTTGGCATGGCAGTAGTTCTCGAACGTGCCGTGCCGGTCGAGGTGGTTCGGCACAAGGTTTGTAATAAGGGCCAGGTGCGGGGCATAATTAGTTTGCGCAAGCTGCTCTAACTGAAAGCTCGACAGCTCCAGGACAACCAAATCATTCGGCTTTATTTGTTCGAGTATGGCAAGCAGCGGCATATTGCCGAGATTGCCGCCAAGCCAAACGTTTTCGTACTGCGTATTGTGTATTGCGTATTGCGTTTCAGGGGCGGTTTCCTCTCTACTCGTCAAGCCCGCGGTCAGCAGATGAGCTGTAAGGGCCGTGGTTGTGCTTTTTCCGTTCGAGCCGGTAATGCCGATGATATAGGCAGGGCAGAGCTGGAAGAAGAGCTCAATCTGGGAGGTAACAACCGCGCCAGCCTTGCGGGCCACGGCCAGAAGCTCATTGCTTGTGCCATAGGTATCCGGCCTGACGGCGGGATTGACGATAACTACATCGCAGCCGGCAAAATCGACGGCACAATGTCCGCCGAGGTGGTATTCGATATTGGGAAACTCTTTTAGCTGGTTAATGGACTCTGTCAGTTTTTTATCATCAGCCAGGTCCGTTACGACCACGTTTGCTCCCGTCCGGCAGGCGAACTTTGCCGCGTCAGCTCCTCCCCCGAACCGCCCCAGCCCCATAACGAGAACCTTTTTGCCCCTGAAAAAATCCCTATTCATAGAGCTTTTGTTGCATCGCATGACTTAGCTCCACTTTCGCGTCAGCAACAGCCGCCTCGATGCATTTCTCCCAGTTATCGCCAAACTGGTCTTTGTACTTCGGCTTTTCGTAGGCGTAGATAATCGAGCGGGAGGCGTTGATAAGAGCGCCTGTGCCGTCGGGCTTGCAGAACCGTATGGAATCCTCGGCGGTTGCACCCTGTGAGCCGAAGCCAGGCACGAGAAACCACATCTTATCGAATTTTTTGCGGGCTGCGATGTCCGATTCGGGCGCACCCGGCGCCATTACCATGCCTATATTGCTATAGCCATTCTCGCCGATTCTCTCCGGCTGGTTGGCAATCTCGGCAACAACCTCGGCCAGCTTCTCGTACATCTTTCGGCCGTCGGCATCAGCAAAGTCCTGCAGCAAAGCCGCCGAGGGATTGCTGGCCCGGACCCAGACGAAAACGCCCTTGCCCTGCTCGTCGGCCATCTTTGCAAACGGCAAAATACCCTCACTGCCGGCGAAGCCGTTTATCGTTATTCCATCGGGAGCTATTATCTCCTCGGCGCCGACGAAATCCGGATTTTTCAAATGCGCCTCGGCATAGGCCTCGGCGGTGTGGCCGACGTCGCCGCGCTTGACGTCGCCGATTACCTCAAGGCCGCGTTCGTCCGCCTCGGTAATAAGCGAATAATACGTCTCGAGGCCTTCCCAAAGATACTTTTCAAAGTAGGCGATGTTTATTTTAACGGCCGGTACCAGCGGCGCAATGAGCCGCAAAGTGCGAGTGCAGAAATCAAAAACGGCATCGACGGCCGAGGCCAAATCGAGCTCGTCATTCATCTGCCGGTGACTCCTTATCGCCATCGGCAGTCGATTATAAACAGGGTCCAGCCCCACTATCAGTGAGGTCCTTTTCTTCCTGACCGCCTCATAGAGTCTGTCGCCAAAATGACTTATCATCTATTACTCGCCTTTCATTACAAATACAGACGAGGCAGAACCTCGTCTTTGCAGTTATCGAATCTTTCGCCGCACCTCCGAGTCGACAATTCTTTGCCTTGTTTCAAAACCGTTTTAACTATAATTACACAGACGCAACCAGGCAAGAAAAATAGTTGAAATACTTTTATTTAGCCACGAATAAACACGGATACCTATTACCTAAGGCACAGGTACCTAAGGCACAGGTACCTAAGGCACAGGAGCACAGGTAAACACAAATAAACACTGTTTTGAATTGAAAAGTATTTCACTACCTGTCAATGACAGGTAGTGACAAAATGGGAGGAATCTTTTAGCCACAGCCCCGATACAAAGCCCCGGTGCGCCGGGACTCAGTCCTAGGGACTCCATACGGAGGACAGGATTGGGGGATAAACAACAAAAGAAACACCCTGCGGTGCCGTAAGTTAAACGAACTCCCACTATAAAAGTAGGGGCTTACGGATTTTGAGATTCTTCACCCCGATTTAGTCGGGGCTCAGAACGACAAGGCCGTTATTCGAGCCAGTGTTCGACTAATATCAGTAAATCGGCGAAGTCTATTCTAAAGTCCTGATTGAAGTCGCACTCCTCACACCATAATTCGTTGACTTGAGTAAGGTCATATTCGACTTGTATATCGTCGAAATAAACGTATCCATTACCATTCTGGTTAGCTATGAAGCGTATCTGTGTGTTCGGGTCGGCGTAGGCTGAGATATCGAAGACCTCGCTGTGCAACCAGATACTATGTCCATCAGGTATCGTAAGCAGCGTGGTCCAGCTCGAGCCGCCGTCGTCCGAAATGTCAACCGTTGTGTTGTTGTGGTAGTACGGGCCGCCGCGCCACCAATTGAAGGTCAACTCGGCAAAGTCGGTATCACTCAGGTCGGCCTGGCGGAGCAGGCCTTTGCCTTCCGCGAAGCGTCCAATTCGCAGGGCGTTGGATACGAAAGAATCAACGACCCGTACATCGCCGGCATCCGGACCATCGGACTCGCCGATTTCCTGCCAGTCGCCGCTCCAGTCCTGTGTGCCATCGCTGCCGCTGTAAGAGATAGAATTAAACCGGTCAGAGACGGTCTCTTCAGTCATAATTTCGTACGGACTGCACCAGTACGAGGCGAATACGGCAAAGTCGGTCAGGTCGGTGTCAAAATCGCCGTTCAGGTCGCCAATAAAATTACACGAGCTATACTCCGAGAGGTCGCTTTGACTAAACCAAAGAGGAAGTCCAAGACCTTCCGAGAGGCCCACAAGGCCGTCTGTCGCGGCGACGTCCAAAAACGTTATTATGACCTTGCCGTCAAAACACATTTCAATCTGGAAACTATTCGAATTGGCCAGGCTATACTCCGGCACATTTTCAAACGTTACGACGACCCGGTCGTCGAGCTGCTTCCAGGAAACCAAACCACCGGCCGAGGGATTGAGGTCATCGAAAAGGGCTGAGATACGCGGCAAGGCAAAGTGGTCTTCCAAAGTTTCAAAGTGGCTTATTTCACCTGAGACGAAACTGATATAGCCGTTACTGCCTATATAGAAAGTATCGTAGTCGGTGCCGTAGAAATTGATACAGGCACCGGCCTGGAGATTGACGGGGACATAATCATCGTCACCGAGTGAAACAATCGTTCCACCGTTCGGGTCAACGGGAAAACCTTCGGCCTGAGCGGTACAGAGACCATAATAAAAGCACGAGGAGTCCGGTTTGAATATCAGTGTGCGATGCGCCATATCATTGCAGGCGGGGTCATTAGGGTCGACGGGAACATTCGGGTCGAACAACTGTGTGAAATAATCGTTCGGTTCGACGGTCATCGTTACCGGGATGATTACCTCGGATGTATAGGGGTCGTTAGAAGAAATGGCGATATGTGCACAATATGTTCCAGCCGGCCAGTTGCCGTTAAATATAACATTCACGTCAACCGACTGGCCGGCCGCAATGATACCTGCATCGGGCACTGTGCTTATCCAGCCGCTTGAGTCACCCGACTTGTTAAACTTCAGCCGCTGGGCAGGGTCGCCGAACAGGTTCAATTCGTAGTAACAATAGCGAATACAGTCGCCGTCAATATCCCAGAAATTATCTTCTTTGCTGTCCTGATTCGCCCGGCCAAGTTCCAATATTCCCTCGCCGAGCACCGCATCCCAAAATTCCCTGTCAAATCGTTGACTGGGACCATCGGTGTCGTCTCCACCGCTCCATCCGGAACGGGCGTTCATTATCACCGCGAATGCACCACGCTCCATTGACGTGATTACCTCGGCAAAGCAATCGGCCATATCAAACCCACCGGGGTCGCAGCCTTGAGAGTACACAAAGAAGTAATCTGAGTTTGTCAACAGGCTCAGGTCTGAAATGTTTAATCTCATATCTTCCGTATAACTTGCGTGCCCCAAGTGATTGAAGACATGTACGCCCGAATTCATTAAGTTAATCAAGTCGCTTTCCAGCCAGATATAATCCTTGTCGTACAGCGGCCAACAAAAAGCCGGACTACCAGGCATACAACCTATGGTGATAAAATCAAAAAAAAGCGGCTGAACGTGATTTTCAAATCCGTAAGTGAAATAGCCGTCATAATCACCACCCAAGCGAATCTGCTCCAGCGAGTCCTTTGCATATTCCGTCACGCCACCGAAATCCAGCCACTCGCCTACCATTGAAATACGAGCCAGATACTCACTCTGCGACGAATCGTAAGTTAAGGTTTTTACAACGAAGTTTTCCAGTTCTGCGGCGTTTTGTACGGCGGCCCGGCCTACGTATATCTCGGCGTGAAGGTCGACATCACCTCCATCCACACCATCGGTCGGCTCACCGTAGTAATTATTCGCATTATAATCAAAGGTGCATGCCGCGGGGTCAACGCAACCATAATACATATCCACCGGCATATCCTCCCCATCGACCCAAAACATCCGTGCCGGTACAATAGCATTCGTCCCGCCCAGCAGGACATACTCCGCTCCCCAGACGAGATACGCATCAATCAGGAAGTTACGTATGCGTGTTTGATTATCAATGCTGCCATCAGGCTTCGTGCCGTCATAGTTGGCGTAAATCCACTGAGTAGTGACAATGGTGGCCGTCATTCCGCGAGCAATCCTGGCATCGCGTATCGCCTGGAAGTTCCACGGACCCGGGGCAGCTTCCAGGACTTCATCAGTGATGATAACGTAACGATAGGGGCCACCAGGCGCCAGAGTTGTGGGCTGACCAAGCTTTTCGAATGTATCACTCTCGGGATAGGCTTCTAAAACAGAGACGTTTTCCACGGTTTTAGACAACTTTGTTTTCACGGTGTCCGAAGGCCTTACCACGCCTAAAGCCGCTGCGTCCTCCAAGTCAATCTCCAGGCGCAATTTGCCGGAGTAAGAAACCTTACCCGTTGTGGGCACGTATTGCAGGGGAAACAAGTTGACAGAAAACAATTGGTAACCCCGCTTGGACTGAGCGGCCACTTCATCGTGGTCTATTCCCGGCCAGGACCCCGCCCGGCTGTAAACAGCCATATCCGGCTTCGTTGGCTCCACTGTTCCCTTGTAACTGAGGGGATAGGGCTTCTGGGCCGGCGGCAACTGATAGGTGCCCTCTAACTGGCGCGTATCATAGCACTTTACCCTTGTGGAAACTACTTTCTTACCATAGGGAATCAAAACCGTAACCGGGCGAACCGGAATAATTGGAGCCCCCGTTCGCTCATACGCCTGCAAACCTTCCATTTGTACGAAGTCATATTCTCCTTGTGCATCTATAAAGACAACAGGCTCGCTGAATTCATATTCCAAGACAATCTTATCCTCGCTGGTCTCAATCTTCTGAGCCATAGCACCGGCGGCACCCTGTTCCAGCAAGGGCGTGAAGTCCGTTTGATAGCTCGAGAGACTGAATTCCAGAACCGAACCACCCGTATTTCCAATGGTGAGGATTTGAGTGTCACTCCACCCCTGGTCAACGGTCACGTTAAAAGAATAAGGACTTGCCCATATCTTCGGTTCTGTGTACACATTTAAGCACACTCTCCGTTTCTGCTCCATGGTAGTGGTGATATTCGTGACGAGGAGGTCAGCTCCATAGTAACCCTCAGGCATGGTGTCGGCCTGAGAATTTGGAGTAACAATGACTGTGATGGAATTGCCGGAGCCAAGAGTTCCGCCTGAGGGCGAAACGTCCAGCCAAGCTGCATTCGGCTCAACAGTCCAATCAACCGGGACCGGGCCGATGTTTGTCAACTGATAAGAGGTATTCGACGGGACAAACGGGCCACCGGGATGTCCGGAGAACACAAAATCCGCGTCAGGTATGATTTGAATATAATCGATTATACCGGAGCCTGTCAATCGCATTTCAACTTCCGGCTCGTCCTTATCATTGCTATAAAGTATCAGCACAGAGTCATAGTCGACGCAGTCAAGCGGCATGAAATTAACATCGAAGCTAATGCTGCCCAAAGGCGGTATCATTACCGGAAAATCAGGTAAGTTCTCCATGTGGAAAACTTCCATTAATAAATTACCGTTGTCCAGTGAGACAATAGAGACATCATCCACGAACCAATCGTCATGATTGCCTGCCGTTCCTATGCTGCTAATCTGCAGTTTGAATTCCGAATGCAATGCTTCGGGCGGCAGCGTAATATTGGTCCGAACATACTCGGTCATATCCGGACCGTCCCCTGGATGACGCGACAATTCTATCCAGCTGGAGCCATCCCAGTATCGTATAATCAGGTCCTCACCTGGTTCAGGGCTTTCTCCCCCGCCTGTTTGCTGCCACCAGTACTTCAACTTAATAGAATCACTTGGAAAGCCGGACAGGTCCAGAGTTCGTGATTCCACGATGTCTCCACCATCCGGGTAACCGTTTAATCGCAGGGAATAGGGCTCTGATGGTTCGTTTAGTCCAACATTGTCGATAGTAGGGATACCACCTGTGTTACTCCAGTTACATGGGTCGAGTATAGTGTCGGGAAATTCATCATAAAAACCTTCAAATTCCGGACGCATGTCAACAAGCAGCATGTGGTTAGAGTCGGTATTAGCAATTGTTACATGCTCGGTCCGAGACAGACCCAAAAACACATCGCCAAACGGCATATTCAGGTCGTCAACGGGCGGGATAGAATCAGTTACATCAATTTCTCCCGGCGTCATCAAGACTGTCAATTCTGCCTGGAATGCTCGGTCAAGACCAGAACTTAAGTTGCGGAAAATTAACCGGCCTGTGTAAGTGTTAGGGTTCAGGTCATTGGTATAGGCATTGGTGGAAATTGTCACGGTAACAAAGCCCTGGGGCGGCAGCGTTCCACTATCGGGTACGACATCCAGCCAGGGGCAGGTCGCTTCAACGGCCCAGTCAAGAGAACTTACACCACTATTATTCAGCGTGTAATCTTTGCTGTTCGGTTCGAAAGGGCCTCCCTCATAGCCGATAAGATTAAAGTCCTCTGAAGGGTCAATAAAGAGGTCGTCCATATAGTCGCCTAACAAACAGACATCATCAATATTCCAGCCGGGATATGTAATCGAACCATCCGTCGGTCCCATCGTCCAGCGAATATAAACCGTGGACTGGTCATCAGCGACGGCGGAAATATCGTATATGCACTCAACCCAAATACCATCGCAGTGGCTGCCCGCCGTCTGTTCCCAGACGAGTATCCAGGTGCTTTCGTCATTGCTTACCTCCACTTTTGCGTGGTCATAAGCTGAAGATTCCACACCCAGCCAACGCCAGAACCTCAAGGTTACATTCTCGTAGTCGGAGCAGTTTAGCGCCGTTGTAGTCAGATAGTACGACGGCATGTCGTTAGTATAGTCTCCCGAAAGGTTGTAGCCATAAACATAGGTATTGGTATGACCGGAAGTTGGATCGTAACAGTGGGACCCGCCTCCCAATGGAACACCGAAGCTCCATTTTCCCTGCGTGCTCCAACCAGGATTTGTATCCATCGGAAAACAAACGATTGTGACAGCCTGCACATCAGCAAGTGCAGCAAAAGCAAGGACGGCCAAACTTACCAGAATGGTGATAATCTGACGAGGATAATTGGATGATTCCACGGATAAACCCTCCTCGAAAATCGTTGATTTTTCACAACAAATACATCTTACACCAAATCCAATTGGTTTTATTAAGGCGGGAAATCTTACTGTGGAATTCCGAAGCTTTCTCACTCTTCTCCGACATATAACTTGTTTATCAAATTGAGCACAAAAGTCAAGAAAATTATCACACAGCTCTTTGTACGTAGTGTGTGAGGTAGATTTTTTACTTGATAGAACGGGGGTTTGGGCTTAATTTTCGTGCGTTTCAGGTCAGGAAATGTAAGGAAAAATGCGCAACAAACAGTACAATATTATCCGGGCCGAAGGCTTTGTACGACTTTGAGGCGTATATCAAGGAAACGGGCTTGAAAATCAGCAAAAAAAGAAAACGAAAATTACTCATCTGGCTCGCAGTAGATATAGCCATAGCAGCTATCCTTATTACTATGCTGCTATACAGACCCGGCAGATATGACCCACCTGAGCCGGCCGACAGTAACGAGATAAGTCCATACCTGACGCACGAGTTACTGAACGAGCTTTACAACAATGCCCAGGACGACGAGCCGTTCGAGCTTGTAATAGAGCAGGCTGGTATTAACGATGCGATTGCCCGCGCGAACTGGCCATACGAATCTGACGATGTTACGTTTGAGACGCCACAGGTCTTTTTCAATTCCGACGTTATCCTCGTAATGGGGCCGGTAAAGCTCAAGGGAGTCGGACTTGTTATCACCGCCCGGGTCCGCCCCCGGCTCGATGAGCAGGGTCTGCTGCATCTGAATGTCGAGACAATGAAGGTCGGGGCTATGAATCTTACTCCAATAGCCAAAATAATCGGGCAAAAAATGTATCAATACCATACAACGATGGCCGATATAGACACCACAGACCTGCGCGGCCGACTTGCAGGGGCAATATTTGCGAAAACGCCGTTTCTGCCTGTGCTGCAAATTGGTCGCAGAAAGGTCCAGATAGACCAGATAAATATCGAGGACGAGAGATTGACGATAGGCTTCAGTCCGGCAAACGAGCCGGACGTGGAGGCCTTGAGATGGTAAAGACAAACGATAATAGCGATTTTCAGTACGGAAAAAGGAGTTTTTTGTTGTGTCTTTCGCGAATGCTCTTTTGAGCTTACAGAAGCATAGAAGCAATAAGAAAAGACGATTTTAATTTAGAGTTATATTCCTTGACAGAGGAAACTGATGAGCTATACTTGCTGGTTTGATGCACGTTGAGATGAGGTGCTGAATTGGAATTTATAGGATATAACAGCCGTGCAGCCACATAGCCGAAAAATTGGCATGTGTTGCTGTGCGCTTTATAGGGTACCGGCCCTGAGGACTTTGTTTCTACTTCGTGGCCAGGGGACAAGTAAAAAACAGGGCCCATTAGAGAGGCTCTCTGCCGCTGCGCTGCAGCCTGGGAAGCCAGGAAAATGGGAGCAGAACCCAAGCCCAGTTGAGGTAGTTTGGGGTCAGCAAGTTTCGCACTGCTGCTATGGAGAAAGCACTATGAGAAAATAGGCGAGCTTATTTGTCCTTTATGAGCTGCTTGTGAAGTGGAAACCGGCCGGTTTCCATTTTTTTTGGTCTCTTGGAGAAACGATAAGCAGATGAATCAGGAACTGTTAAGAATCGTGGAAAATATTGCCCAGGACAAAAATATCGACAAAGAGTCTATATACCTCGACCTCGAAGCGGCAATGGTTTCAGCAACCAGAAAGCATTTTGGCGAGCCCGATGGAAATATAATCGTCCAGATTGACCGTAAAAGCGGCGAGATACACACTTTCAAGGATGATGTTGAAATCGATATCAAACAGCTCGGACGTATTCCCGCTCAAACCGCCAAGCAGGTGATGATTCAAAAGCTTAAGGCGGATGAGCGAAGCAGCATCTATGCAGAGTATATTCAGCGAAAGGGTGAGATAGTAACGGGCACGGCGGTAAGATACGAAAGCGGCACGCTACTGGTTAACCTCGGCAAACGCGCCGAGGCCTTTATGCCGAAAAGCGAGCAAATCACCGGCGAGACACATCACCCCAGCGAAAGGGTCCGAGCACTTATCCTCGATGTCCGAGAGGTCGCAAGCCAGGTTAAAATTATACTCTCACGGACCCACCCGGGCTTTGTCAGAAGACTCTTTGAGCTCGAGGTGCCCGAGGTAGCGGAGAATATAATCGAGTTGCGCGCGCTTGCCCGTGAAGCCGGGTACCGGACGAAGATTGCAGTTGCCTCACTCGATGAAAAGGTTGACGCCGTTGGCGCATGCGTCGGGGTTAGGGGCAGCCGAATAAGAAGTATCGTCGATGAACTCGGCGGCGAAAAGATAGACATCGTCCGATGGAACGACTCATCCCAGATTCTAATCGGCAATGCCCTTATGCCCGCCAAGGTCAGCGAAATCGCTTTGTGTTTCGAATTAGGCCGAGCAACCGTTGTTGTAACCGAAGACCAGCTCAGCCTTGCAATCGGCAAGCACGGCCAGAATGTTCGTCTCGCCGCTCGCCTGACCGGATGGGATATCGACATACTAACTCCCGAAGAATATAATCAGGAGGTCGAACGGCTGGCCAACAGCCTGACTAACCTCAAAAGCATCGACGATACACTCGTTGATAAACTCATCGCGCTGGGATTGATATCTGTCCTGGACCTCGAAGAAGTCGGCCCGGAGCCTTTGATTAAGGAACTCGGCATTGACGCGTCTGTTGCCCAGGAAATAGTCAAGGCCGCTGCCGAGGAAGCAAAAAAGCAGACCGCCGAGACGGAGGAGGAGCAGACCCAGGCACAAAATATTATGCAGGAGCAGCAACCGCCCGAAGAGGTATCCCCGGCCGAGTAACAAGCCGGGCAGGCGTCTATATACGCTAAGGTAATATCATAACGGAGAATTTGTTTGGCGAGCACAAGAGTATATCTTTTATCAAAGAAGCTTGGCGTAAAAAGCTCCGCCATAGTTGAGAAATGTCAGGCTGAAGGTCTTGATGTAAAGAATCACATGTCCACCATCTCTGCGGGACTGGCTGCAACAATCGAAGAGTGGTTCAGCGAAGGCGAACACGCCACTGCTGTGGAAACAGCCGAACGAGTTATTTTAAGTAAGGTTCGCATCAAGAAGAAAAAACTCAAGGTAGCCCAACCAAAGCCGGCCGAGAAGAAGGAAACTGCAGCCGAAGCTGCGATTGAGACGACCGAAGAGACTGCGGCAAGCGAGTCGGCGGTCGCGGCGCCGGCGGCGGAAGTAAAACCGGAAGAAAAAAAACCCACAAAGAAAAGACCGGCCGCCAAGAGAAAAAAGAAACCAAAAAGGAAGCCGCCGGAACCAGAACCTGTAATACCTGCCGGCCCCATTCTTGAAAAACCTGAGCCGGCAAAATTGGCAGGACCTCGCGTCGTGCGTCTCGAGCAGCCTGAAGTTGCAGCGAAGCCGCCTAAGCCAAAGATAAAACCCAAACCACCAAAACCAAGATATGACCAACCGGTTACCGAGCCTTTGATATACGATGAACAGATTCAAAGCAAGCTTGGGCTCAAAGGCAAGAAGGCGCCAAAGGCCGACAAATCTAAAATGCGCACCCGTCTGCACAGCCTGGAGAACGAGAAGTTAATCAAGCGGCCAAAGCCGCCCAGAAGGTTGCGTCAGCGAGATATCGAAGAGAGACGCGCACGGTTGGAGGCTGCCGGCGCCGAGAGCCTGCGACTGCGGCCATCACGGAAAATTGAAACAGGCCAGCGAGCCGAACTTACCGCACCTATCAGGCCGGAAAAAGTTTTCGTAACCTCACCGATAACGGTCAAAGACCTAGCCGCTGCTTTGAGGGCAAAAACATCGGAGATTATCACGCGGTTAATGCAACAGGGAATGATGGCAACCATAAACCAGATTATAAGCACCGAGCTTGCCGAGCTTATAGCTATGGACTTCGGTGTGGAGTTAGTTACCGAACAGAAGGTCTCGCTTGAACAAGAAATAGCCGAGGAGTTTGAAAACCTCAAACGAAACAACCTTCAAAAACGCTGCCCGGTCGTAACAATGCTCGGCCACGTTGACCACGGCAAGACCAGTCTGCTCGACTACATCCGCTCATCCAAAGTTGCCGAGGGCGAGGCAGGCGGCATCACACAGCACATCGGTGCGTACCAGGTCTCCTGGGACAGCAAGAAGGTTACTTTTCTGGACACACCGGGGCACCAGGCGTTTACTGCTATGCGGGCCAGAGGGGCAAATATAACTGATATTGTTGTGCTGGTTGTGGCTGCAGATGACGGCGTAATGCCTCAAACCATCGAGGCCATTCATCACGCCATCGCTGCGGGAGTGCCCATTGTAGTGGCATTGAACAAGATAGATTTGCCCGGCTGCGATATAAACCGGGTCTATGGACAATTTGCAGAACAAGGTCTGGCGGCCGTCGAATGGGGTGGACAAACAGAGGTGGTTCATACCAGCGCCGTCACCGGAGAAGGAATACAGGATTTATTAGAGCACCTCGACTATGTTTCCGAGCTTCTCGACCTCCAGGCCGATGACACCATCCCCGGTACAGGCTGGATTATCGAGGCCAGAATGACACAGCACGAAGGGCCGGTCGCCACGCTTCTTGTAAAGGAAGGGCGGGTCCGTAAAGGTGACATAGTTCTGGCCGGCCAAAGCTTCGGCAGAGTCAGAACGCTGCGCGATTGCTTCGGTCGAGATATTAGCGAGGCTATAAGCTCGATGCCCGTGGAAATAACCGGCCTGGAAGAAGTACCTCAGGCAGGCGACAAATTTTATTGCCTTGACGACATAAACAGGGCTAAACAGGTTGCGGAAGAAAACAAATCGCGCTCAAGAGAAAAGTCACTGGCCAGACGCGAACAGATAACTCTTGATAATCTCTTCAACCAAATTGAAGCGGGAAATATCAAAGAGCTGAACCTTATCGTACGCGCCGACGTTCAGGGCTCCGTCGACGTGCTGTCCGATTATCTGACGCAATTAAGCATCGACGAGGTCAGAGTGAAAATTCTGCATGCCGCCGTTGGTGGAATTACCGAAGGCGACGTCGTGCTGGCCGAGGCTTCTCAGGCCATAATCATCGGATTCAACGTAGTCCCTGAGGATAAAGCGACGAAAATGGCTGAGGAAAAAGGGATAGACCTCAGGCTCTATAATGTTATTTACCGCATCACAGAGGACTTGAAAAGCGCCATTGTGGGTTTGCTGCAGCCCGAAGAGCAGGAAAAGACACTGGGCAGGGCCGAGGTCAGAAATACGTTTAAGATTGCCGGGCTCGGAACGATCGCCGGCTGCTACGTTGCCAGCGGGCTGGCAAGCATTAATGCAAAGGTACGGCTTATTCGAGACAATATCGTTCTCAATAATGCCGCCACGATAGAATCCCTGCGGCATTTCAAGGAAGATGTTCGCGAGATAAAAGCGGGATTCGAATGCGGAGTCAAGATAGCCGGTTTCGATGACGTTAAGACCGGCGACGTGCTCGAATTTTACGAAATTGTTGAAGTTGCTCGGAAACTGTAAAAAGCTGGATGCCGAGTAACAAATGAAAAAAATGTTATCCTTTTTACAATGAGCTTTCAGCCGTTATGCCTTCCAGAAGACAAGAAAAAATGTCACGTCTTGTACAAGAGGCGGTCAGCGAGATTATTCAGAATCATTTGAGCGACCCGCGTATCGAGGGATTCATAAGTGTTACTCGTGTCGCTATGCCCGCCGATTTGCGTACTGCCGAGGTTTATATCAGCATTCTGGGAAAGAACGAGGCCACACAGCGAAAGACCTTCAAGGCAATAGAGCACGCCAAAAGCAGGATTCAGTCGCTGATTGCAGGCAGGCTGCATGCCAAGTTTTGTCCGGTGCTGCACTTCCACCACGATGAAGAACTGAAAAAAAGCCTGGAAACAATCAGACTGATTGAAGAAATCAGAGACAAAGAACCGGAGCAATAGCTCCGCCCGAAAGCAATATATTAAACTTTTTATCTGCTGAGAGGACTATGAAAAACAGTAGATACTACTCTTCGAAGGTACAAAAGCTGTTTCGATTGATGAAACGCGAGTACGGGAAGGTCCATAAGTTAAGCTTCGACGAGCCGGTTGACGCGGTTATACAGGCGGTCCTTAGTGAGAATATGACGGAAAGTGCCGCCCAGAGCTCCGTTCGAAAGCTGGCCGGTCATTTCATTGACTGGAACGACCTGCGGGTTTCAAGACAAGGCGAGATTCTCGAGGCTCTGGGAAAGGACAACAGCGAGGTGAAGGCCACAATATCCACACTTACGCGGGCCTTATATTCCATATTCAACAGGTATGACATCGTCAGCCTTAAGTCACTAACGCAGATGGGTAAACGTTCCGCCAGACAGGCATTAACGAAAATGGACTCTGTAAGCCCATTCGTTTGCGATTATGTGATGCTGACGGCGCTGCACGGACATGCTATACCCCTTACAATACAAATGGTAGAATATCTCAGAGAAGAAGACCTTATCCATCCCGACGCGGACAAGGCGGAGATACAGGGTTTTCTGGCAAGACAGATTTCAGCATCAAAGGCCTATGAGTTTTACGCGCTTCTGCGCCGCGAGACAGAAAAAGGGACCATTCGGGCAAAAATGAAATCCGCCGAAAAAAAGAAAACAAAACCCAAATCGACTCGCAAGGTGAAGAAAAAACACACAGAAGCCACGATAAGCAAAAAGAAAAAGTGATGTAATTAATCTTTGTCCAAAACAAAAAAACACGGCATAAACATTATAAAAAAGGGACAGACATTGGCTGAAAAAATACTAAAACTGGGAATTCCTAAAGGCAGCCTGGAAAAGGCAACTCTTGAATTGTTCGCCAAGGCAGGTTTTAAAGTCTCGACTTCAGGGAGAAGCTACTTCCCCCGAATAGACGACCCGGAAATCCGGCTGATTATGCTTCGTGCGCAGGAGATGAGCAGGTATGTCGAAGACGGCGCCCTCGACGCGGGCTTCACCGGCTACGACTGGATAATGGAAAACGAATCCGACGTACGTGAGATTTGTGAGCTGCTATACAGCAAAAGCACCGCCAGTCCCGCCCGATGGGTGCTGGCCGTGCCAAACGAATCAAAGGTCCAAAAGCCCGAGGACCTTCGGGACGGAATAATCGCAACCGAGCTTCTCAATGCCACCAAACGCTATTTCGCCGAGAAGAACATCGACGTAAAAGTCGAGTTTAGCTGGGGCGCCACGGAGGTAAAGGCCAGGCTCGTCGATGCAATCGTTGAGCTGACCGAGACGGGCTCATCCCTGCGGGAAAACAACCTGCGCATCGTTGATACTATAATGACCTCAACCACGAGGTTCATTGCGAACAAGCAGGCCTGGAAGGA